>CAZZLQ010000005.1:0-57652 GCA_964655245.1 uncultured Bacteriovoracaceae bacterium
TGAAGTGAGATCTGCAAAGCCCCGCCTGAAAAGGCGGGGCTTTTTTTTGAGGGTCAGAAAACTTGCTGATTTCTTAACGTGCACGTAAAGTCCGAGCGAATTGAAGCCATGAACACGAATGAAAAAAAACGAGTCCTTGTTGCGATGTCTGGAGGCGTAGATTCCTCGGTCGCCGCGCATTTACTCAAAGAGCAGGGCTTTGAAGTCATTGGCGTGACCTTTCAGCTCTATGACTACTCGCGAGTTAATCGCGAGGCGGGCAAGGGTGGCTGTTGCTCCTTGGAAGATGTTCATGATGCTCGTCGAGTGGCTCTTCAGCTCGGCATCAAGCACTACCTCTTTGACACTCGTGAACGATTTCAGAAGCGAGTGATTGATTATTTTACCAAAGCCTACCAGGCCGGAAAGACACCGAATCCTTGTGTGGCTTGCAATACCTTTATCAAATTCGATGAACTTGAGTTCTATGCCAATGAAGTCGGCGCTGACTATTTTGCAACGGGTCACTATGTGAAACTCATTCGTGAAGAAAGCGGTCGCGTCTTGTTATCTCCCGCCAAGGATTCCCAAAAGGATCAGTCGTATTTTCTTTACGGCGTTTCCCAAGAGAAGCTGCAACGCTGTCTGTTTCCGGTGGGTGAGTATTCCAAAGACGAGATTCGGCAGATTGCTGAATCTCTGAATCTCGCTGTGTCCCAAAAGCCTGACTCCATGGAAGTCTGTTTTATTCCCAACAATGATTACCGATCGTTTCTCAAAAACGAAGCTGGCATCTCGGATGAGCCAGGAAAGTTTGTTTCAGAAAATGGCAAAGTTTTGGGCGATCATCCAGGCATTCATCACTTCACGATTGGGCAGAAAAAGGGCCTTTCCCAGTGGGGTTTTCATCATCATTATGTGATTCGAATTGAACCCGAAACTCGAACCGTCGTTCTTGGAGAAGATCGATCCCTTTTGAGCGAGGGTGTGAGCTTTGAAATCACTCAGCTTCACTGTGAAATTTCTCAAATCCCGGAAAGGCTTTTTGTCAAAATCCGCTCTCGAGCCTCTCAAGTGGAAGCTCGTATTCATGAGGTTTCTGGGTCAACCATGACCTTGGAATTCACAGAGCCTCAACGAGCTGTCACGCCTGGACAGTTCGCCGTTCTTTATCATGAAAACAAGGTTCTTGGCGGTGGCCCGATCCTCAAACCTGTGGCATCGTTAAGATCTCATGAACCTAGTCAGTGCGCTTAAATCAAAGTGGTCCATTGAGTTTAAAGACATCAGTCTGCTCGATCTCGCGCTGACTCACAGCTCATACGTTCACGAAAAACGCCTCAAAGTTTCTGAAAGCAATGAGCGCCTTGAATTTTTGGGCGATTCAGTTTTGAATTTTTGCATTGCTGAGATGCTCGTCCGAGCCTTTCCCGAAGAGCCCGAGGGAGCTCTGTCTAAGAGACGAGCGGCTCTGGTGAACCAAAAGATCTTATCCCGCTTGGCGGCTGACTTGGGCCTTGGTGAAGCCTTGAGGCTTGGCAAAGGCGAAGAAAAGACGGGTGGTCGCACCAAAGAAAGCATCATGGGCGATGCGTTCGAAGCTCTGGTGGGCGCCATCTATCTGGATCAAGGCATCGAGGGAGTTCGAAGCTTTTTGAACAAAGTTTTTGAAAGTCTGATTCCTGAATCAAAGCATATCGAAGTGAGTCAGGACTACAAAACAAAGCTTCAGGAGTACGCTCAGCGGCTCATCAAGAAATCCCCCAAATACGTCCTGGAAAACACTCACGGACCTGATCACTCCAAAACCTTTGAGGTGCGGCTTGAATTTGCAGGTGAGATTCTGGGTCACGGAAAGGGGCGCTCGAAACGCGAAGCGGAACAAGACGCAGCTCGCCAAGCGCTCCTCCATCTAAAAAAGGTTGATAGGCTTGCCAAGGCACGAAACAATGAACGGGTGAAGGAAAAGGCAAAAAAACCAAAAGCTCAGGCAGGGGAGTAGTTCATGAATCCGTGTCATTTTTTGTTCCTAGTCGTCTCGGCAGGATTACTTCTGGGTTGTGGAGTTTCGTCGGGGACGACACCGGGAAACAACCGAGATACCTCGTATTACTTCTTGAAGGATTCAGCCTTCCAACCCGTTCGTCGAGAAGGCACCTCTGGTGCCACTGAACTCATCATTGGGGATTTTACGAATGATACCTATGACGACCTCATCGTGCTGACCGAATCAGCTGGAATGGTCTTTTATAGAAATACGGCAGGAACGGGCTTTCAAGCCGGAGATTTGATTGGGGTGACCCCCGCGAATCATAATTATGCTGCGGTTTACAATCGCGGGTTGATGGTTGCGGAGTCGGGGACGGGCAGTTTGAGATACCTGCAGAACAACTCTGGGTTCAGCCTCAATACCACCTTCTTGGAGCCACGAGTCTCTGCGGCTACTCAAGTTGCCATCGCTGGAACATCCGTTGCGGTCATGACGGAAAGCACTCACTTCATGGCAAAGATAGGAGCCTCGGCCTTTCAAAACGTTGTCAGCTTGACCGATGTGTTTCCGGGAGCTTCGGGCCGAGTGCAGGCGGGAAGGATCAACAACGACTCTCTAGATGATTTTATGTTCGTAGCCAACGCCGGAAGTCAAACGGCTAAGTTCTACAGAGGCACCAGCAATGGAATGCAAGCGGCCACAGCCTCAGTCAACCGCTCCTCCTCCAATGACGTGAATGATTTCGTCCTCGCCAACTTCACGGGCAGTGACGCCGTGGATGCGCTTCTTCTGACATCGGCAGGTTTGGAGCTCCTCGAAAATCAAAGTACGGCATCGATCGTCCTGCAAAATGCCACCCTTCTCGGAGATGTTTCGTCGGTGGGAACTCAGGCGGTTGCCGGAGATTTCCTCCGTCAAGACGACCTCAACGATGTGTATCTGATCCGAGCCTCTGGAAAGGGCGTCCTCTTATCACGCTCAGGCTCCGATTCCCTTCTGTTTGAAGACATCACCGCCACTGACGGCTTTGCCACCGCAGACCAGGGCTCTGGGCCCGTGGATGTGGTCAAAGGAGACTTTGACGGAGATAATCGACTGGACCTCGCAGAGCTTTATTCTAATGGCTCCATACGGGTCTATATGAACACCGCAAAGAGCGAGTAAACCCCTTTTTTGAGGGATCTGCAGGTTTCCAAGCCGACCGTCCTGGGCTAAGGTACGCCCCTCATGGCCATTGCACTTATCGGAAGACCGAATGTCGGTAAAAGCTCTCTTTTTAATCGCCTTACGCGAAGCCGACGCTCTTTGGTCTGGGATCAGCCCGGCGTGACTCGAGACATTGTTCGAGGTGTCTGGGCCAGTGATAACGGACAGAAGTATGAGCTCTGGGATCTGGCCGGTTATGGAATGTTTGGCGTCTCGCTGATGAATATGCCGGAGGATCTTCGAAGCAAGATCCAGTTTGCGATTTTGGTGGTCGATGGATCCAGTGAGCTGACGGAAGAAGATCGCGAGTGCATCAAGGACATGCGCAAATTGAACTGCCCGGTTCTCTTGATTGCGAACAAAGCTGACAAACGAACCTTCGACACACACAAAGACGAGCTGCTTGAACACTTCAAAGAATCTATCATTGAGGTCTCTGCAGAAACCAAAGTCGGACTGAATGAGCTTGAAGAAGGGCTGGAAGCACTCGTTCGGGATCACGCTGATCGCGCCGAGCTTTGCCGAGTGCAAGAAAGTACAAACACAAAGAATGAATACAAGATTCTGATTCTGGGTCGCCCGAATGTTGGCAAAAGCTCTCTTATGAATGCTCTGGCTGGTCAGACGATCTCATTGGTTGCCGATCAGGCAGGGACTACACGAGACGTTGTTTCCCACTCGATTGATCGAAAATCCAGACGCTGGACCTTTTTTGACACGGCGGGAGTTCGCAAGAAGCCGAAAATTTATGGGCGAGATGCAGACCCCATTGAGATTTTTTCTGCGGGAAAGGCCCTGCAGGAAATCAAAAAAGTGGATCAAGTCATTCTTGTGATGGAACCTGAGCAGTACGCTGAGGCCCGCGCTCAAGACAAAAAATTATTGGCTCTCATTCGTCAGGAGCTCAAACCCACAGTCATTCTGGTCAACAAATGGGATCTTGCTCGAAAGGATTGGTCTGAGAAGGACTATCGGAACAATTTGAAAGACTTCCTGGGAGATCTTCATCATCTTCCCATTTTGTTCGTCTCCGCCAAAACAGGATTCCACGTGGGTAAGATTTTTCAGATTCTGGATGAAATGGCTTCGCAGTTTCAAACCATTTCAACGTCTCGGCTCAATTCATGGCTTAAGAAAACCCTGCTCCTGAAGCCACCTCGTGTGGCTCGTCGCGGGAAAACTCTTAAGACTGGAAGAACTCCAACCCAATACCTTTCGATCCAATATGTAGTTCAAACAAAGGTGCGTCCGATGACCTTCTTGTTCTTCTGCAATGCCCCTCAAGCCGTGGCAGACGATGACAAGAGATTCCTCGAAAACCAGCTTAGAAAGAGCTTCCCCCTGGTCGGATTCCCCATTCAACTGAATTTCCGAAAGAAAAATTAGAAGCTTGGCACGGCGAGCGCCTTTTCAGTAGTTTTGAGCGTATGTTCAAGACCCTGATTCTTCAGCACCTTATCGCAGCCATTCAATTGACGAACGTTTGGACAGTCGAAACCAATCGAGCAGAGACCGCGCTGCAGGAGTATCAGGAGTATCGACTGGGTGGCATGGTCAAGGATGCTAACGCTTTCTACCTCCCTGGTTCCCGAAAATCCCTTGAGAAACGAAGCTTGGCCACAGGATCTCTGATCTGGTCGGCAGGGCTTCAAGGCGATTCACAGGCCCTTTGGACTCTCAACGAGGGGACGATCTATGGCGGGGATTCTCGTGGCAACCTCTACGCGATTGATACCCGAACAGGTCAGATCAAGTGGACCACTTCGACGAAGGGCATGTTTGTTTCTGCTCCAGCCGTCAAAGAACAGCAACTGTGGACGATGAATTCATTGGGGGTCCTCCAATCCTACGACAAAAATTCCGGCCAGTGGTTGTGGCAGCAAACAGATCCCTCGGTGGGGAGCTTGATGCTCTGGTCTGCCAGAGGTCCTGTTTTGATGGGAGATCAGATCATCGCCGGATTTCCATCGGCTTTGATTCAATCCTTTGATGCTCAATCAGGACGGCTTTTATGGAAGGATTCCTTTCAGATTCTTCCCGGTGGAAGTGACAGCTTCAACGACTTGAGGTCTGTTTCAGGAAAGGACAAGCAGCTTTTTGCTTCGAGCTTTGCGGGAAATCTCAAAGTTTGGATGCTTGATGTCGCGAATCCCAAAGTCAAATGGGAGAAAAAGATTTCTCTCTATGCACCGGTGTCGTTTTATGAGGATCGAGTCATTTTGTCGGCCAAAGATGGCAGCGTTCAAGCGCTCGATATGGACAATGGTTTGGAGAAGTGGAAGTTCCAGCTCACCCAAGGTCTTGGCAGCCAGCCCGTTCTCTCCAACGATGGAGTTTGGGTATCCACCACCGAAGGCCAAGTCTATCTTCTCTCTCATGATGGGAAGCTGAAAGCAAAAACAGACTCCACCGAAACACCCATTTGGAATGCTCCCTTGGTGGTTGAAGCGGACGAAGTGATTGTGATGACAAGTCGTGGAATCATTCGCCGAATCAAAGCCTCAGTGAATTAGCTAAGCGATTCATCAAGATCGCTTTCGAAGATTCAAAAGCTGGATAAACTTTTCGACCAGATTGGGATCGAAATGGTTTTTCATTTCAACAGCAATGATTTTGAAAGCATCAAAAGGCTTCATCGCCTTTTGATAAACTCGATTCGTCGTCATGGCATCGTAAGCATCACAGAGTGAGACCACCTGAGAGACGATGGGAATCTTGTCACCCTTCAGCCCGAAGGGATATCCAATACCTGTAATCTTCTCATGATGCTGATGAACAATATCTTTGCCTCGCTCAGGAACTGTTGAGGAAAAGAGCATTTCATATCCGAATGTGGGGTGTTTTTTCATCACCGTCCATTCATCTTCCGTTAGCGGTGCAGGCTTGTTGAGAATTTCAAGAGGTACTCGAGACTTACCAATATCGTGAAGCAAGGCTCCCATTCCTGCCTCTTTGAGAATCTGCGGATCATTGACTCCCATCGCCGAAAGCAACCCGACCGTAAACGTCATCACATTTACGCAATGAGTGTAGGTATAGTAGTCATGACCTGAGAGCGAAATCATTTCCAAAAATGCATTAGAGTTTTTGGCCATCAGTCGAATCGTTCCCTCAACGACTGTTTTGGTGGATGCCAGATCCTTGGGCTGCTCAGGATTATCGAAGATCTCTTTGGCAATTCCCGAAGCGCACTGATAGAGCACGTCGGCCTTTTTCTGGGATGAGATTTTGGGGCTATCAATGATCGTCGTGAGATTGCCTTCAAAAAACCGACGAAGATCCGCCTCAGATTCACAGTAGATGTAGACCGTCTGAACATTTGCACCTTCTAAGCGCTGCTTTTCAAGCACGGTAAAGGGCAGATGAGCGGCGCGATAGAGCACAAAATGCCCATCATGATTGAGATAGATGTGATGATTGCAAACCGAATCCAAAGTAAAAAAATGGAGATCAACTGCGACAAAAGGATCTTTAGGTGTCGGAAGGGTCTTCCTTTCGAGCAGTTGAGTGGATTTCATTTGGTCATCACTTTCACAAGAGCTACCAAAACATTCTGATCGTATTCGTCTTTGAGTTCTCCCTGCATCACTTTGATGGCCTGGAGAGGTGAGATCGAATTCTGAAACACGCGATCGGTGGTCAAAGCATCAAAGCAGTCAACGACAGCCACGATTTTGGCAAACGGATGAATCTCATAAGAAAGACGAGAGGGGTAGCCCGACGCATTTTCTCTTTCGTGGTGCTGCAAAACAATTTGTTCGGAGAGCTCAGGAACAGAACGCGACGCTCGCAAGATATCAAATCCATACCGTGGATGAAGCTCAACAACTTTTCGATCCTCACCACTGAGGCGGCCCTCTTGAGACAGAATCTTTGAGTCGACTTTTGTCTTCCCAATATCATGTAAAAGCGCACCAATGCCGAGTTCGGAGATTTGATTAAACGTCTTAATCCCCATCTCCCGCCCCACGGCAATAGCATAGATGGCTGTATGCCAAGCATGGCTAAACTCAGAATAGCTTCGAGTCGCCATACTCATCACGGCAAAGAAGTTGTCGGCCCGCTCAGAAAGAAACTCAATCGACCGATGGACGGACTTCACCGAACGCTTGAGGTTTTCTGTCGACATCGGCTTTTGATAAAGGTCTTCAACCATCGATGAAGAAGTCTCGTAGAGAAGTTGAGCTTTCTCTCGAGTTGCAACGATAGGAGATTCCAGAATTCGAGAAAGGTTTTTCTCAATCACTTCGTGATGAGCCCGAGTGCTTGGTAACTTAATGTAGAGATGAAAGATCTGAAAGTCCTCAAGATGAACTCGATCTTCTTCTTTCCAAGAAAGATCCTTCATCTTGTAGAGAATATATTGTCCTTGATAGAGGAAGTAGACATCGTCTTCGAGAATATCTCCCGGACGATACAAAGCGAGCGGGACACGATAAAATGTGTCCTTCGGAATCTCATCCGCCACCCCAGCTCTCATCTCTTTAGAATATCATGGCTTGGGTGACGACAGATCTACCCAAAACCCCTTTGAAATCAGGGCCTTATGCTGACAACCCGCGTCACGCTCGTGACCAATGGGCCAGAGCTTTAATCCAAAGAGAGTGATGATTGAGAGAGGGCATGAGGACAAGTTCCTCTCCACCAGCTTCCTTAAAAACCTCAGTACCTCGAATGCCGATCTCCTCGGTGGTCTCAAGACAATCAGAAACAAACGAAGGACAAAAGACCGCAAGGCGCCTCACGCCTAAATTGGCCAAGCGAACAAACTCATCTTCCGTGTAGGGCTTAATCCAATCAGCACGTCCCAGACGAGACTGGAAACTGACCGACCAACGAGAGGGCTCTGATCCCAAGTTGAGCCTCGTCGCTATTGCTTTGGCTGTTTCAACGCTGTGATGTCGATAGCAAAACGCATTCGCTGAAGTCGCTTGCCAACAGCACATTTGATCTCGAGTGCAATAGGCTTTGGATGCATCCGCTTTGACAAGCTGACGAGTAGGCAACCCATGGAAGCTAAACAGAACATGATCAAAGTGCCCCTGATTCTTGAATCCAGAAGCCTCAATGGCGGCTTGAACATAACGATCGTTTTTGTAAAACGGAGGCAGCACGGAAAACTCGGCTTTCATTTGGTTTTTTGCAGCCAGCTCATAGACTTTCTCAAGGGACGATCGTGTGGTGGCTTCCGCATACTGGGGATAGAGAGGCATCAGTTGAATCTGGGAAACTCCCTCTTGCTGGAACTCTCGCAAAGCCTTCTCCAGTGAGGGATTGCCATAACGCATTCCCACTTTGACCGAAAAGTCAGATCCCAGCTCCGACTGAAGCTCTAAAGCTACTTTGAGTGTCTCGACACGAAGAGGACTTCCTTCTTCGGTCCAAATGGAGGCATAAGCATGCGCCGTTTTTGGAGATCGAAAGGGAGAGATAATCCCATAAACCAAAAGAGCTCGAAACAAATAGGGGATATCAATCACCCAAGGATCCATGAGAAACTCTCGAAGATAACGTCGACAAGCTTCCGTTGTAGGAGCGTCCGGAGTTCCAAGCTGAATCAGCAAAATACCTTTTTTAGAAATCATGAATGATCCACCACAATCGTTTGAATGTTCGTAAATTCCTTCAATCCCCACTCACCGAGTTCTCTTCCGTATCCGGATCTTTTGACTCCACCAAACGGCAGGCGAGTATCCGATCGCACCACACCGTTAACAAAAACCGATCCCGCTTGCACTTGACGAGCCCAGTGGATGGCCTTTGCTTCGTCTTGAGTATGGATACTTGCGCCCAACCCAAATGAAGTGGCATTCGCCAAAGCGAGCATCTCAGACTCATCTTCCACAACCAGTAGCAAGACCACGGGGCCAAAAATCTCCTCATTCCAGATCTTCTTGAGCGGACCCTGGTCTACCAGAAGGGTCGGGGAATAGAAAAATCCAGGGCCAACAGGAATCTGTCCTCCAAGCTCCAGCTTCATTCCTTGTGTTTGAGCCGCTTGCACAAGCTCATGCACTCGTGCTCTTAAATCCTCCCTCGCGAGGGGACCCATCGAGGTCATTGCATCCAAGGGATCTCCCAATCGAAGTTGAGAGATCTTCTCACGCAACAGTCTTAAACATTCTTCGCTTCGTCTTTGAGTAACGATGAAGCGCTTGGCAGCTATGCAAGACTGCCCCGCGTTGGCGAGTCTTGACTGTAAGCATCGATCAAGAGCGGGGCCAATCGCAGCATCATCCAAGATTAAGGCCGCATCAAGTCCACCAAGCTCAAGCACTGATTTCTTTAGATGCTTCCCTGCAAGGCTTGCAATCAAAGATCCCGTTGCAACACTGCCTGTGAAACTAACCCCCTGAATTCGATCATCCGCAATCAACGACTCGATTTGGGAGTGGGGACAACGAATCCAATCAAAAGCACCTTGCAGAGGCTCGAAGCATTCAGCAAGCAGGCGAGTGGTTCGGCAAACGTTTGGAGCTGGCTTGAGAAGCGCAACATTTCCTGCAGCCAGGGCTGGAACAGCAAAACGGACAGCCTGCCAAACCGGAAAATTCCAAGGCATAACTCCTGCGATAATCCCAAGAGGCTGAAACTCTACAAATGAGCTTTTCATCTCCGTGGCGACAGAAACTCTTGTAAGTAAGCTCTCAGACTGAGCCCGATAAAACGCTAAAGCGCTCAAAGACTTTTCGATCTCAACTAGGCTCTCTCGATAGACTTTTCCCATCTCCTCGCTGATCGATCGAGCCAGAAGTTCTTTCTTGTCTCGCAGACAAGCCTCGACCTTTTCAAGCCCCAACATCCGCTGATCGAGCGACTGCCTCCAGGTTTGAAATCGCGATTGAAGAGCCGAAAGAATCTGATGCTGACGAGCGGGCGAATCCGCTTCAAAGATCTCTAGAATCTCCCCGGTGGACGGATTTTGGCTTCGAAACAGCATGCGCTCTTTATAAACGAAAGAACTGCGAGGGTCACGCTCTCGGGGCAAAAGAAAAGGCCCACCTCGACGATGGGCCTTTTAGTTTCGGTGACCGACTCCAAATGCGTCTAAACGACACGTTTGGAGGAGGCGGTCACCTTAAGACTGTAACATAGAGTCACGGCACCACCTCCTTTCTACTCTGCAAGCAGAGTCATCTTCAGAATAACTGACAATTTGATTGCGCTCAATGTACAATCGCCCTGTGACGCCTAAAAATCTCAAAATTCAAAACACTCTCACGGGAAAGAAGGAAGTTTTTAAGCCCCTGAATCCCAACAAGGTCACCATCTACTGCTGCGGCCCGACAGTACAAGGCTATACTCATGTGGGAAATGCCAGAGCGGCTCTAACATTGGATCTCGTTTCTCGAGTTCTCAAGTATTTGGGGTATACGATCGAAGTTGCTCGAAATTTTACTGACGTTGATGATAAAATTATAGCTTCCGCTATTCGTGAAAAAAAGACATCCCAGGAAATTTCTGAGTTCTATATCGCAGCCTATCTGAAGGACGTCTCAGGTCTTGGCACGTTGCTGCCCAATCACATGCCCAAGGTAACGGAATCGATGGAGGCGATTGTCGAATTCATTTCTGATCTCGAAAAGAAGGGGATTGCTTACAAGGCTCAAACACAGATCGGTACGGATGTTTTTTTCTCAGTCGAGAAGTTTCCTCGCTACGGCTGTCTCTCTCACAGAAAAATTGAGGAGATGGTTGCCGGCTCTCGCATCGAAGTCGAAGAAGCCAAACGTCATCCTGCTGACTTTGCTCTTTGGAAGGCGGCCAAGCCGAATGAGCCCTCATGGCCAAGCCCTTGGGGTGCAGGTCGACCGGGCTGGCATATTGAGTGCTCCGCGATGATTTATAAGATCTTCGGCAAATCGATTGATATTCATATGGGCGGCATTGATTTATTGTTTCCGCACCACGAAAACGAAATCGCTCAGAGTGAAGCGCGAAACGCAGCTCCTCTGGCCAACTACTGGATTCACAATGGCTTACTTGAGCTAGGCCATGAAAAAATGTCCAAGTCGGTTGGGAACATTGTTCCGACAAAAGTATTTTTGGAAAACCGACACGCTGAAGTTCTGCGACTGTTATTCCTGCAACAGCATTATCGATCACCTCTTGATTTTTCCGGGGAAAACATCGACCGCGCAGAGGCCCTTCTTGAGAGGCTGTATCATTGCAAAAAAATGAGCCTCAAAGCATCAAGTTCCCCCCAAAAGCTTAGCTCTGAATGGGAAAAGAAAGTCGATGATTCCCTCAGCGATGACTTCAATACGGCAAAGATTCTTGGACAGATTCTTTCGGAAGCAAGGATTTGCTTCCGCGAAGACTCCCATGAGACCTGGGGTCGCTGGTCTGCATTCCTTCCGCTTTTGAATGATGTTTTTGGTCTGCTCAAGGATGAGCCCGAGCTTTTCCTCCAAACAAACCATGATCGAAAACTCAAACGCCTGGGAATCACCGAAGTGGAAGCTCAGAGAGTGACTGATTGCTTAAAAGAGCGCGAAAAACTCAGAGCGGAAAAGAAGTTCCAGGAATCGGATGCACTTCGACACCAGCTAGAATCCGAGGGCTATCTTGTGATGGACGGCCCTGACGGCAGCAGCTGGACAAAGAAATAGAACTCTAAACATCGATCTCGTAACGTTTATCACCCTCTTTGCGAGGATCAAAAACAGCTTCAAGCAAAAGAATCTCCTTGGGCATATCGATTTGAATCTCGTTCTTGCGAGGTAGCCATCGATCAATCCACTCAGGATCAATCAGAATAATTCGCTTGGAGGAATCCTTCATCTCCACCAGAAAACAAGAAACCTCCCAGGATTCCATTCGCAAGACCAGATCGGTCACTTCACCGATTGAGCCATTGGTTCCCGAGACATGAGATCTCAAAAACTGATCAGAGCAGACCAAATGAAAGTGATCGTTGTCTCGAATCTCAACGCCTTCATCTTGAATCGAAGTGTCGGACGATTGAATCATCGAAGTGTAATTACGATGAGAGAACTCCTCATCTCCCTCCCAGTAGCAGGGAAGCCCCAGAGATTTGAGCAGGTCTCGTTCAACCTCTCGAGTCAGAGAATCACCCTGAAACTTTGGAAAAGCCTTCAGATTCCCCGCCGCCTGGCTCAAGGCCAAGACTTCCTGATTCCCCGACATCCGGCCCAAAAGAGCTGTGGGCAGCAAAAAGCGTCCGCCGTCCTTTTCCACTCTCAAATAACGAGCCATCCAAGACGTGGTATCAAACCAGCATCCTGTCACTTTAAAGCCGAGAGGCTCATTGGACTTAATCTGATAGCGAGCAAGATCAGTAAGATGAATCTTCATCTGGCATCTCCTTGTTTAAGCAATCGACTGAGCGGGGGAGCGCATCGAAAAACCAAAGACTCGATACGCACCAAAAAACACAGACGCAAACAGCATATCGCCCGCCAGAGAGAGCTTCAAAAATGGCAAGGCGGCGACATAGCAATCAACCATTCCGCCAAAGCTCTTGGGATAAAGAGGCGTCATCGCCCACACTCCAAAATTCGAAACAACAAAGAAAACGAAAGCGCTCGACATCACCACGGACACAAATCGAGGTAAAGACCACTGTCTCAATCCCAACCCACACAGCGCCGCCAACACATGCCCTGCATAAACAAACTCAATTCCGGAGTAGAAGCCCAAAAAGAAATCCGAAATCAAAATCGCCACTAAGGGCAAAAACAATGCCCAACCCGATCGATTTTGCGAAAACTGACTGATCGCGAGCAATGAAAGAGCCGCCACAGGAGTCACGTTTGAAGGGTGGGGAACCAGACGATAGATCACTGCCAAGACTGCCAAAGAAAGGCCAAAAAGAACCAATTTCATGCCTTTAATATCCCGAATTCCTTGAGGGCCATCAACACCAAAAACAAAAAGGCTTAAACCGACAATTCGAGATAGCCAAAGCCACCCGCTTCAATGATCTCACCGCGCTTAAGCTCGATTCGACGTTGGAAGAAGGGGCCGTCGTAGACGAACGTATGGAACTCCCCGCGCTCACCTGAGGGGTCAACACCACTGGGAATATCGTCCAGAAAGTCTTGATCAAACTCCCGACCCACAAAAGTCAACGGCAGATGCTTGAGATCAACCGAGGAGACAATGGCCTTAAAACCTAACGAAAAGAAAACCCGAAGAGCCTCTTTGGAGCCCCATTTCCAAAGCGGAAAATGAGCATTCAATCCAAGGCCCCCCATCATCCTTTCTCGCTGAGCCCGAACATCCTCAAGACTCAGGTCACCAAAAACAAGGCCTTCTAATCCCTTCTTTTGCAGGGGTTTCAAAAACTCTCCCATGCGGTTTTGATAGGTCTCACTCGAAGCCCCTCGAGGAGTAGGAATAATCAAAAGAGGAATCTCCAAAGCTTCGGCCTGCTTCATCAGCAAAGTTTTGGACACTCCATGACCTTGGAGGCTTTGATCGTCCTCATAGACCGTCGCAATCAGGCCATTCAATTTGTAATCAGGGCTCTTCACCTCAAACAAGGAAACAGCGGAGTTCTTTCCACCGCTCCAAGAGAGAAGAACCTTTTCCTTCTTAGGCATCGGATCCAGATTGCAAAGGATTTTGGCAGCGGGCAACTAAATTCGGAGAAGCTGCTGTGCGAAAAAGGTCGGATCTGATTACAATTGAAGAGCATGTCTTATCCCCTTGTTGATCGAAGCCCTCACGGTCTGAGCATCGAAAGCTGCCGCGAGAAGCTCAGAGAGCTCAAAAATCTGCTGAAACACCACGAAGCAGTGATTCTTGATGCGCTGTATCAGGACTTGAGAAAGCCTTCCCTTGAAGCCTACGCATCTGAGATCGCCGTGATTCATCATGAGATTGATTTGTTCATTTCAAAGCTCAAGGATTGGAGACGTCCCAAAAGTGTTGGAGCGAACTGGCTCAACCCTGCACATCTGACAGCGCGAGCAGAGATTTATCCAGAACCGAAAGGGAGAGTCTTGATCATCGGTGCGTGGAATTATCCCTTTCACCTGAGCTTGCTACCCTGTATCGGCGCCTTTGCCGCAGGAAATCGCTTTGTTCTCAAACCATCAGAGCTTTCTGCTCAGACGAGCAAGATTTTGAAGAAAATCGTCAGCGCTTGGTTGAAGCCCGAGATAGGCCTCGTTGTAGAAGGCGATGCCACAGCCTCAACCGAACTCCTCAAAGAACGATGGGATCATGTGTTTTTTACTGGAGGAACTGAGATCGGAAAAAAAGTCATGCAAGCAGCGGCAGCAACTCTGTCTCCGGTTACGCTTGAGCTGGGAGGAAAGTCGCCATGTCTTTTGGATGAGACGGCCGAACTTGAAACCTCTCTCAAAAGAATTCTCTGGGGCAAATTCTATAATGCAGGACAAACCTGTGTAGCGCCGGACTATTTGCTGGTTCCGCAAGCGCTTGAAGCTCAAGTTGTTTCGATGAGCCGAGAGATTATTCGTTCGTTCTATGGCGATGATCCCCAGAAAAGTTCAGACTACGGTCGAATTGTAAATGAGCGACACTTTCAGCGACTCGAAAACCTCAAACGCGACGGCAAGGTCTGTGTGGGAGGGGAGTCAGATCCTCAAGATCGTTATCTTTCACCCACACTTCTCCAAGAAGTCGATCTCGACTCCAATCTGATGCGTGATGAGATCTTTGGCCCCTTGCTGCCAATTGTTCCTTATTCAAACGTCGATGAAGCTCTCTCAGTGATACTGCAGCGGGAAAAGCCCTTGGCTTGTTACATCTTTAGTCAGGATTCTGAGCGCATCGAGAAGATCAAACATTTGATTTCGGCCGGCGGAATCTGCATCAACGACACTCTCGTTCATCTTGGAAATCTGGAACTTCCCTTTGGAGGAATTGGACACAGCGGAATGGGCAGCTACCACGGCTATGAGAGCTTCAGAACATTCACGCATTTTAAATCGATCGAGCGGAAGTCTTTAAAAGGGGATCTAGCCTTGCGCTATCCCCCGTACAGGATGAAGCTCACAAGCTTCCTCAAGAAGTGGATTTGATCCTGTGTTTATCGAGCGAGCGCCAACTTTCCTTGAACGTTGAGCGCCTCGAGTGCCTCAATGATGGGTCGAATAGCGGGCTCAAAGTCTCCTAAGAACCTCACTCCATAAAAGCGACCAATCTCACCATTGAGTGGATAGGGGTTGGTGTAGAGAACAGCACCTTGCACTCTGACAAGTTCGCCGTCGCCGAGTTGGAAGTGACATTCAATCACATCGCCAACCTTAAAGCGAAAGTCGTCTACCAGAGAGGCAAAGCCGCAGCCGGCAAGACTCATCGTCAAAAGCCGCTCACCTGAAGGCGAACGAGTCGTATTGCCGATTAGTTCTGGATGCTGCGACACGTCATAGCGTTTGTGTTTTCTGCGTTCCCTCATGCTCGGTCCCCTAACCCTTTAAGGATAACACGGAAAGTCAAAGTGCCAAACCGCACCTGATTTCAATAGCTTAGACTAAAGAGTAAGCGAAAGACCCTGAACCAAGACCCCTGGAAGCTGGACCCCCGAAAGGCTTCTAAATCCATAGGTTGAATTCGAAGGAATGGTCTCCGCTGAATGGCTCACAGCTTCTAGACCTTTGCCCAGCAGATTGAACAAAGTATCATCAAATCGCATGGATTCAATCGGAGCTACCATCTTCCCATTCTCCACCAGCAAGCAGGCAAATCTTGTCATCCCGGTGATTCGACCGGACGGCTGATCAGACCAATTCAAGTAATGAAGATTCGAAAGGTAAATTCCATCCCCCAAGGTCTTCAGCACATCATCACTCTTGAGCGAACCCGTCATCATCCGAGTGGATCGCAATCCCTCGCTGAGGGGAGCGCATGTGGACTTGAGATTAAACTCTTTTGCTGTTCGACGACTGACCAGAGTCGATGCGAGCTGACCTTCATCAATGATTTTGAGTCTTTCAGGCGCAAGCTCTCCATCGGAGTTAAACCGTGGAGAAAGAGCCAATCCAAAATCTTCAATCAACGAAAACTGGGACGAAAACGCTTCTTCTCCTTTTCGAACCTTCAGAAGAGGGCTCTCCCCCTGCTGCAAAGACATCTCACCCACGCAGCCCCACGAAAACATATGAATAATCTCGGCCACAGCATCCGGAGCCAAATACACACGATGATTTCCTCGAGGAACTTTTCGTGCGGGCAGTTCCATCAATTTCAGCTGCTCCGCCGCTTCAGAAACATTCGATCTGAATTGAGAGGAGTTCCATTTCTGACCTGCGAACTGGCGCTTCACAGCTCTTTGATTGGGTGAATACAATGAATAATCCAAAAGAAAATTCTGTGTTTCAAACCAATGAGAAATTCCCGTTGAACTCTTCATCATCCGAAACTGTGATCCAGCAGCATAAAGTCCAGCGGCATCATGACCCTGAAGGGGAGCAATCACCTCAGCGACAACGTTCAAGGGATCGAGAATCTCACCGGAGGAAACAAATCGGCTCGTTTCTCCTGACGGCGGCAGCTCTGCAAACGGATCAGGAGGCAAGTCCGCCAAGACGGTCTGAATTCTCTTGAGCTCCGCCTGGCATCGTTCACTATCCACTTTCAACTCACCCTTAAGACTCAATGAGCCTGATGCCTTCTTCATTCCACGCGTCGATTTCTGAAGGACTTGAATCTCAAGGACCCCATCGTCCACAAGGCCCGTCTGTCGAACCCGGGCGCGATTGAATCTTAAGAAATGGCTGCTCTCGCCAATAAAATTCAAAATCAACGTCTCATCGGAAGCAGAGTGGGTGAGAAGTTGCTTTGAGAGCGTCTCTAGATAATCTTCCGTCCAGGGTGACTTCACGCGACACCTCCAAAAATCTCAATACCCGAGAAATGGCAAACAGGTGAGGCGTGTCCGACTCGAATTACTTGATTCGGCTCGCCCTTCCCACAAAAGGGTGTTCCATAAACTTTAAATGTTGAAGGATCACCCACAGCCTTTAGATTTCTCCAAAACGAAAGAGTATCGCCTCGATAATTGGGATTTCTGAGCGTCTTTGTCAGCTTTCCATTTTCGATGAGCTTGGCGTACTCGCAACCAAACTGAAACTTGTTTCGAAAATCATCAATGGACCATGAGCGATTGGTCTCCATCAAAACACCATGTTCAATATTCGAAAGCATTGCATCGAAGGAAGTCTTTCCTGCCTCGAGATTGAGATTCGCCATCCGATCAATCGGTGGTCGATTCCAAAGACTTGCTCGTGCATTGGCCACACCTTGCACCGACGATCGAGTTTGGCTTTCAAGCCCCCCCAAACCACGCAGGAGTTTTCCGTCTTTAATTAGATATTCCTTCCTCGCCTCAGCTCCGTGATCATCAAAACCATAACTCGCAAACTCCTCTTTGAGAGTAGGATCAAAAACGACATTCATAAGGGGTGAGCCATATTGAAGATTTCCAAAGTCTGACAGTTTAACAAAAGACCAACCTGCGTAGTTTCTTTCATCCCCCAAAATCCGATCAACCTCCAGCGGATGACCGATACTTTCGTGAATCTGAAGCATCATCTGATCAGGCATCAACACTAGATCTCCAGTCAGAGTCGGGCACATCTGCGCAGAGCAAAGCTCAACAGCTTGAGTCGCAATTTTTTGAGCGCGCTCATCAATACTGAGATCGAACAAAACCTCGATACCACCTTGCTGAGATCTACCCATCAGACCGGCATCAGAACGCTTCTGAGTAACACCGCCGCTGGATGCAATCACTTCAAAATCAGGACTCATCAGCGACAACCGCTGAAAGGCATCTGAGCCCGAAGAGCTTAAAAGCTGAGTCTCAGACTCCACATAAATCAAACGTGCGAAACGACGCAAAATCTTGGAATCCACCTTCATCTTTTGAGAAACCGAAAGAAGACGATCAAAGATTTCATTGCTTTTCACGGAGTCAAATCTTCTAAGCTCCGGTGACTGATAGCGTTTCTTGACCGTGGGACGAACCTGAGTCGATGACTGAAACGCTGCAAACTTCGATGCCCGATCTGCTTGTTGAATGGCCGCTTGAAGAGCCTTGGCAACCCCTGCCTCGGTCAGCTCCGAAGTCGCTGCATAACCCATTTGTCCAGCGACCAGCGCTTCTACCATCACTCCCTCGGATTCCGAGACGTCATAGGAGTCAAAGGCATCGTCTTTGACGTTAAAGGAATGATTCTTCTCACGAACATACCGAAGACCAACCCACTCAGCTCTTGGAGGGGGAGATTGCACAAACTTTTCAAGATTCATGGATCTCATTTCCACCCAAAAGAATGGGGGGAATCAACTAGATATTCCAGTCGATCTCGCGAACGGGAGTAGGCGCCTCGCTAAGAGCCTTGAGCTCTTTTGTGCGCAGAAACTTGCGCAAAACAGCAATCTCGGAAACATAGGCCTCAAACCATTCCTTGTAGAGGTGAAAGATTCCCGCATCGCCACTGGTCGTACCCCAGGAGTTCTCCACCCGAAACTTCACCACCCCCTTGCCCTTGGGACGATCATAACCTGAAATCAACATCGCATGCCCCCCAGACTGAAGGCGTAGGTGCATTGCCATAGGAAGTCTAAGAGCTGAAAACGTCTCTGTTGGGGTCCACCCATAAATCCCTGTGCGATCAAAGATTTTGGTGTGCATGATGCCGCTCTCGTGATCCACATCTTTATCAACATCTCCGCCAAACCAAACCGGATGGCCTTTGTCCAAAGACTTCACTGTAATCTCCATCAATCGCTGAATCGAAAGGTTGAGAACACGTCGATTCTTTGCTGGGAAAGCCCGATCACCCACACCAATGGCGGAATCCTTAATCTCGTAAACTTTCCCAAATTCAAAGCGAGGATTGTAATCAATCTCGATATAGTCATCGGCTCTAAATCCAACGATCTCCTCGGCAAATGACTGAGGAGTAAAGACTTTGAGCTGGCTGCTGATTTTGGCCACTTTCCATTTTTTGTCTTCGTCAGGAAGCTTAGCGCCATATCGAAACTCGAATTTTTCTGGAGGCACTCCCAGATACAAAGTCAAAAGCTTCCAAACCGACGCCATACCTCGGGCCTTAATCTGATAGAGTCGCTTCACTTCGCGCTCAGGAAACTCAGCCTTGAGATCCAGACCTCGCTCCCGAAAGACTTCATCAAACATTTCCTGAGCAATCCGTCCCAAAAGATTTTGAAGCTCAGGCTCCAGCCACGCCTCGGTATTTTTGGATGCATCTGTTTCTGGCATCACAGACTGAGGAACGAGCCCATACTTTTCGATCAAATGCGCAAAGTCCCCGAAGTATCCACCCTCGCCAAGGTGTGTCGGGGAGAGCGCCTCACCATAGCGAGGAGCCATAAACTCCTTGGAACGAGCCTCAATAATCTTTTCTAAATAGGCATTGGCTTGCTCAAGATAACTAAAGAAGTGGAGGTAAGAACTTGAAAGCTGAAAGTTCGTCGGCACCAACTGCGAGCCGATGAGCGCTGCTCGAAGCATACTGAGGCCCGCAAAAATCCAACATTTCCCGGAGTCTTCCTGGTTGGTGATATCTCCACGCCTCACCACAACTGAGTAGTGATCGTTATGGTTTTTCAAAATATCCCCATTCCGAGCCAAAACCGAAAGATCTGTTTGCTGAGCGGCTTCACGAATCCGGCGCTGAGAGGGCTCGACCTTGGCGGAGGCACGAATCTGCTTCTGAACCCACTGAAAGGCGACAAACTTGAGACGATTTCTACAGGAGTCTTCCTCGGCGAACAAGGCAGAGGCCATTGTCATACAGACCAAGAAAGGAATCCCAATACCCGACCACCTCATGAAAGCCGAGTTAACGAGATTCCTCAAAAAATGTTAAGTCTTTTCAATCGCTGGACCGAGATCCTTGGGGCCGCCAATACCGCTCCAAACGATCCAGCGAGATACTGAGCGCGGCTCGTTGTTCGGCGTTGAGGTCGTCTCGCTTGAGGGACTGCTTAAGATCGTTAAAGACCCGTTTTAGGTAGTTTTGAGCACGAATGGGATCATGAGGCATGATCGCTCCTACAGTCCGAAGGAACGAATCCATATAAAGACGAGTGTACTCAGGCTGTGTACTTAAAAAGCCCAAAAGGTCCAGGGCCCGCTTTCGCTTTTCATCAATCGACCTTGGCTTTAGATAGTAATCGCCAGATCCCCTCTGATTATGGAGCCCCTCTCCAAGAAGGATTTTGTGTTCCTCCATCCCACGACTCCCCAGCAGTCGAGCGGCCGCAACGGCGATGGTCTTTTGACGATCCATCTCCTCTGCCAATTCATTGAGACGATTCCAAATCTCAAGGTTCTGAGCGC
Organism: uncultured Bacteriovoracaceae bacterium; assembly: GCA_964655245.1. Taxonomy (GTDB): domain Bacteria; phylum Bdellovibrionota; class UBA2394; order UBA2394; family UBA2394; genus JBEIHI01. Next base: position 20,484 of record CAZZLQ010000005.1, read on the forward strand.
GATCGACCCGATAAAGAAGTGAAACCAATGACTTCTCCGCTCGATCTCGATCAATCGGCGAGATGATCAGAAAATCCTTCAGTCGAGAGAGCTGTTTGACATGATACAGGATCTCCTCTTTGGGCTGTGAAAGATCAATTCTATCCATCACGTCTTCAAGCTGAGGGAGAATATCTGGATGGGAAATCTCATTGGCAGGATAAGAGAGAATCAATGAATCGTAGATCAGACCACAAAAAGTCATCGACTGCCTGCTTCCATCAAAGGGACAGAGGTCGAGGGCCTTCCAAAGATCTGATCGAATGGGCTCTCGTAACGATTGAGATTCGAGGTAGCCAGATAAAAGTATTTTCTTCAAAGCACGAGCGGCATCCATTTGCGGACCTTCGCGAACAAGTCCTGGCGATTGATGCAGCATCGATCCCAACGCCAAGACAAGATGGCGCTGTTGGCCTTCAGAAAAAAGAGCCTCAAACTTACCGAGTGAAAAATCAGTGGCCATGGTTGTGATCCACTCTGAAACGGCTTTTGGATCTGAATCTGTTATCTTGGACAAGAGTCCTTTGTAGATGGCAGAGGGTTGACTTCCGAGCATTCGGATCTCTCGACTGCAGCGCTCAATGCCTTGTGGCTCATAGGCCACAACGGGATCGCCAAAACTGGCCCAGAACGACAAAAGAAGTATCAGACAACGAAGCAAGCGCACATTTACTCCCAAGAGGAGGTCTCGCAAGAAGCATTCCACGAGAAACAGATGAGATTTTAGCTACTTAGCAGAGGGGCGGCTGCTGCGGGACTGTCGCAGACGGGACCTTGTTTTCCGATGGGACGCACTCGACCTGCGCTGAAACACATCCTCAACGATCAAATCATCAAGCTCTTGGGGCCCGATCGTTTTTTGACCTGCACTGAGCTGCCGCATCCTAAAGAATCTCCGTGCCTGACCATCAAAAAATTCACTCAACAAATCCCGGTCTCGCTTCAAAAACCAATGAATCAGGGGACGTTCCTCAGACATCAAAAGATTCTCGCAAACACGAACACAGTCCTTCGAGATCCCTCGAAGATATCTCGAGATCATTTCCTCAGCTTGCTCAGCACAATTCTGATTTTGAAACTGGAGACTCAGCGGAAACCGAGCTCTGTCTCTTTGAAGAGTCGACGAAAAACTCTGCATCCGTTCTCGATGAGGCACCTCAAGATGAATCGAGAGAACCCGATACAAGGCCATAAGAACACTGGAGAGGGATGAAATCCCCTTGAAGGCTCCAAAAATCGACGCTGAATCCCCCGAACCAGCTTCGCGAGCGATGTTCACTTTCAAGAACATTCCTTGAGAATCGATCCGAAGGTAGAAGTAGGATTCAGGATTGGTCTTTTGCCGATTAAACGGAGGGCGAATCAATCGTAAGAGCGCATTTTCCCTCAGCAAAGCATCCTTTTCTGATGGCAAGATTTCAAAATCAATTCGACTGACTTGCTGAATCATGCGCTGAACCTTTCGAGGCAGGTCCATTCCGCAATACGAACTCAATCGAGCTTTTAGATTTTTGGCTTTTCCAACATAGAGAACCTGATCTTCTTGATTCTTCATGATGTAAACCCCCGGATCCGTTGGAAGACTGCGAAAAAAATCCTCCGGCAGGCGCAGTCGAAGGGGGTTGAGCTGTGGAAACAGAGATCTCATCGTCGGCGATAAGAAAGGGCATAGCAGACTTCGGCGCCAAACAACAAGATGAGAGCGGTGTAGTAAATCCAAAGCAAAAACGCGAGTAAGGCACCCGTCGCACCATAGGCAGACGTTACGGCTGTCGCTTTGAGATAAATCCCAAACAAAGCATTTCCCAACTCAAACCCCAGAGTTGCCACAAGGCTGCCCAGAATCGCTGGGATCCAGTTTGCTCGCTTCTCTGGAAGAAACTTAAGCGCCAGCAAGGCACTCAAAAACATGAGCACCCATCGAAAATGCTCCACATTCCATTGGTTGAGAATCTGAATCAAGATTGAGCTCAAAAACAGAAACAAGATAAACACAAAGACTAGACCGACAGAAAACAAACGCTTCACAAACCAAACTCGTAAGGGACGAGCCTTCACTTCAAAAATACGATTCAATGATGTTTGCAGCTGCGCAAACATCGCTGACGCAAAAATCAGACTGATCGCAAGAGATAGAATCCCTGCCCAAGACCGGGTCGAAGGCTGCTGGCTTTGTTCAACAATCCGAGAGGCCATATCAGCGGCAGGAGATCCAAACATCAACTGAATCTGAGCTATCAATTCCTGAACTGATGAAGGAAGGTAACTGACGACAACAACGGTGATCACAGCCAATGGAGCAAGCGAAAGAGCTGAATAATAAGACAGCGCCGCAGCGAGAGTAGGCAAATCATCATCAATCAGTTTTGACCAAAATCGCCTCATACTTTGAGAGTATCGGAATTGAGATGCACCTGAAAGCGCTTCATGACCCAGACATGCAGCCGAGCTTGAGTAAATCGATAAATATACCAGGGCAGCTTTGGTCGAAACTCATGAAGCGCTGCCATCACCCATCGTCCTCCTAGAACCTCTCGAAACTCCAACCTTCCTCGATTGGTTTCAGCAGAGAGAAGTCCTTCACGTACATAGAAGAGTTGGCGGTCTGATTGACTTCGCGAAGGCTCATACTCAAGAACCAAAAGGGGTTTGGGAACACCAATGAAATCAAAATTCAAGAATCGATCTTCTTTGGCATGAACACGAACTAAGAAGCCGAGCATTCTTGGCAACCACAACATATAATCACGCGCGACATCCACCGCTCGAATTCCTGATGGAACTTCGAGGCGCTGGACACTTCGGACATCCGAGTCGTGAGTGCGCTGCTTTTGACTTTCGAGAGCTCGGCTTTGATCGAGCTTTTGTTTTTGAGATTTTAAATCAGTAAGAACTTCATCGAGCGTCTGTGGACGACCTCCCATGAGGCGAAACAAATCTCGCTGTGGATCTACCTTGAGCTCATGCTTGAGACTTTCAAGAAGGGGTTTAACCAGAGCCATCGAAGCCCCCGTCACAAGGCGCACCCAAAGCCTAGAAAGACCAATCGAGAAAAAGGGGACACTCAGAAGCTTCGGATTCCCTTTGAACTTAAGAGCAGTTTGAAGCAGGAGCTCGCGATAGTTCAGAAACTCCCACATCCCGAGATCAAATGTCTTATCCATGACCTCTGAACGTCCCAAACAAAACTGAATCGACCGAATCACATCAGATAGACTCACCGCAACGGTCTGAGTACGCGTCCAAGCAGGAAGAATCATCGCCGGCAATCGCTGGATCAGTCTGTAGAGCATTTGAAAGGAAGATCCGTCCGGTCCCATAATGAGTCCCGTTCGAAGAACGGTGACAGGAACTCCGTGTGATCTCAAGACCTCCTCAACTTCCTGCCGGGATCTTAAGTGGGGGGACATCTCCTCAGGAGGGCAATGAGGAACAAGTCCGCCTAAATAAATAATCTGCTTGAGCCCATTTTTCTTGGCCGCGCGGGCAAAATTATCTGCCGCAAGCAGGTCAAAATCCTGAAACTCTCCTTGTGTCAGACGCGCCGAAGGCAGCATGGAGTGAACCAGATAAATTCCAACATCGGCACCGCGAAGGCCCTCCTCGGAATCTCGAAGAGAAAACAAATCGCACTGCCGAAACTCGACATTCTCGATGGTCGATTTCTGACGAGAAAGAGCAATGAGAGAATATTCCGACTTGATCTGTTGAATGAGAGCTCGGCCAATGAATCCACTGGCCCCGGCAATAACAATACGAGGCTTCACATTCAAAGCATAGGGGAGAGGCAAGAGAATGGAAACAGACTTTCAAGCAGGATACTAGGAGCCCTGCTTTTGCTTTTGGATCCAATCATCAAGGGACATGGAGCCGACTCGAAGCCCGCCATGATGACGATTGAATCGAGCATTCCATTCATCGGATCGATCAGTTCCAAAAATAAAGAAAAAGGGATTAATGTACTGATTTCCTCGAACAGGATCAGCCGAGGAAATCTCAGCGAAATAATATTCGGTTTCTCCATCTCGTGAGACAGGCATCAGAGAGCCCACGGGCTCGCCCGAGGAATTAGTCACCTGAAGAGGCATCGAGATCGGTCCAAAGAGCGTGGGTATCGTCATCTCTTGCATCATCGACTCGCCAATGTAAACACTGCCTCCAAACCGTAGGTTGCTATCAGTAATGGCGTCTCTTTCAAAGGCATAGCCGCCGACTTTATCCATCCATGTTTCAGCTCCGGAGGGAGGATTTTCGGCCAACTCATTGATTTTCTCCTCATGGCGCTTCAAGAATGCTCGAATATTGTCCAGCTTCTTCCAGAAGCTTTCCACACAAAGATCCGCGACTCGAGCATCAAAATTCTGACAAACCTGTTGCACAGCGGGATTAAACTTCTCACGATCCTCGAGATCCTTAGTCATATTCTTCATGAGTCGAAACACATGAGTCTTTTCCCCGTTGGGACCCACTCGCATCTCGTACATCGGCCCACCCACATTCGCGGTCGCAATGCCCATCTGCTGAATGAGAGAAACTCTTTGATTGTCCAAACCCATAATGAGAGGCTCTGCTTTTTGCTTCTCCACAGTTTCAAAGACATTGTTCAAAAAATTTCCGGCCTCACCCATGGAGGCAGCGATGGTCGATGAATTTTTCTTGAGACACTGCCACTGATCCTGAGGACTCATTTTTTGAAACGGCTCGTTGGCCGCGCTGAGGTGCACCTGAGGCAGGGACAAGCAGCTCAGCAAAAAACCGAGAAAATGCGTAAATCGAGGCATTACTGCCTTAAGATGCAATATCCGGGATGTGACAGAGACTCCTTTAAACCAATGAAAAGGCAGTGCTATGCAAAGCCCTTCGTAGTCCGGCCATCTATTCGACCGTCATAACACGATCAACACCAACAGGCTGCAGTGTCGTCCCTGTACTGGCCTTCATATCCTCTATGGCTTGCTGAAGATTGATTTCCGTCTTTTGAATTTTGGTCACAACCGCCTGAAGAACTCCTCCCGACAACTCGGCCTTAAACCAATCCGTGTTGAGCCCCTGCAAAGCCAAGGGAAAGTTCCAGTTTGTCTCCTCAAATCCTTTGACGGTGGTGACCCCTCCTGATGTCGTCATCACCTTGGTGCTAGGCATAGTGGTTCCCACAAAAAGGCCATTGAACTCAGCACGTCCCAAAGCAATTCCATTACTGACGTTGAACAAACTAGAATCAAAGACAACGGCTGAATTTTGCTCACCAATACCAATGAAGGAAACATCTGCTTGAAAGGTGGAAGACCCATCGCTCGGAAGCAAGGCGGTCGTCAGCTGAGACAGCTTTTTGTCTGGCACAAGAGAACTTGCACTCGCATCGACAACCAGATTTCCCTTCGAAATCAGTGTGATATATCCTTCGTGCGACGGATTAGTTGCGTCTCGCACCATGGGTGTCTCGAATCGAATATTGCCGTCGGCCAAAATCGCGATCGCTTTTTGCCGAAACTCATAGCCATCTCCCCGAGCCTGTAAACGAACTTCGCCGCCCTCTGCGTAGAGAGCTTGATTGTGACTTATGGACTTGTCTCTAAAAATCTGGGCAGCAGGTCCTGAACAATCTCCGGTTGTGTACTTCTCAAGCGTCACACGAGACTCCCCCTCAAAAATCACTCGAGAGCATTGAATTGAATTCGAGACATCACCACCATCCACTGTACCTTCAGCTAGCAAAACGGAGTTCACTGCTATGTATCCTCCCCCGACAGTCTTCTGGCTCGCCGCGGTGGTGGAAGTCAGCCATTGATTGGACCAAGGATTCTGATTCTCTGTGACCCAACTCTGATTCACGGCATTTCTCTTGAGATCCTCAAAAAGCAAGGGGAGTGCTTCAAAACTGAGAGCTCGATGTCCCAAGATAATCCCGCCGTTAAGGTGCAGTTGATTTTGATCCGTCGGCTCCAAGCTCGAAGCGTCGGAGAGATTAGTCACAAAAGCCTTCTGAAATGTGATGGGGCCTGATTCGGTACGAAAGTAGATCTTTGCTGAGCCCGTCGAGAGAGCCTCCTGGGAGAAGTTAACACCGAACAAGCCATTGATCAGGGATTTGCCAATATTGAGCTGCGGTCGAGTTTCATTTTTGACCAAAAACGCATACGAATTGAGTTTGGCGTTTTGAACTTGAATCTCGGCCCGAATGAGAGAGCTCACTTGGCCGTCTTCGGAAAGAGACCTTACAAGAGTGCGAAAGATTTTGGGAAAGACCTGTCGAAGAGAGCAGGAACTAAGCGTTGGACCCTCTCCAATACACGAAAGCTCGAGAGCCCGGTCCGAAAGCGTGGGGATCTGGGCCAAAACACTTTGCAAACCCACATTGAGTGGGGTTTGCGGAGCGGATCCGGCCTCTAATGAACTCAATCGAGCTTGCACTTGTCTTAAGAGCTCGGATTTGACTTCCTCGAGAGATCCCGAAACCTGCCACTGAGCTTGCGTCTGAGACGATTTCTGTTCAGACACGTCTTTAAAGCGCTGCGATTTCCCCATGAAAAAGACAAAAACAGACGTCAGAGCCACCAGACCCACCAGAGCAATGGCCAGGGCAAAACCTTCATTTGTTTTTTGCTTCAACATTGTTTCTCCTTGTTAAAATCCCTGAGTCCCCTGAGCAGTCCCACCCTGCGGACCTCCGCACGTGGGTGGAAGATTCCCATTCGGAGGAGTTCCCGTGATAACCCTTCTCACAGCATTGATTTCCGTGATGAGAGGTGATGAGCCCCGGGGCTGACATTTCCAACTACAATAGTCGGCCCAAGCGCTTAATTCAGGAAGAACGGCATCGTGATTGCCAACGCCCTCGGTGGCAAGCCCCGCCTGGCAGCAATTGGGCCCACTACCCATGAGCTTGCAGAACATATAGGAACAGCTTGTTAGGGACGTCGGCTCAATGGCCAGCTGTCCGCCCACCCAACACCAGACCGCATTTTCAGCCTCATTGAACGTAGTACAGACATAGGGATTGCATCTCCACGGCGCCGCTGGATCCCAGTTTTGGCATTGAGATGTTGGGATATGAGCCCATGATTGAGGTTGAATGGCATAGAATTGTAAAACTTCGGAGCGATTAGAAGCAGAGGTAGGAACTCCCTCCAAAGTTAAAGGAACATCCTTTCGAAAATCAATATTGAGACCTAGGGGAAAGGACGGGGGATTGTTTTGATTTCCGGGCACCCAATCGTATTGGTTATAGATTCCCCGAGTTTCCTTTTCGAAGCACTCACAGGCAGCTGCCAAATCAGATGACATGGCCAACTTTCCTGCAAGTCCTGACAAAGATGTTTCATTCAAGTTGTAAACAATCTCACCAGCCGGAATACTACTGTAGGGCGTACCCACAGACGCATTCGACGGCCAAAAGGAAAAGTCTATGGTCTTACTGCCGATAGTCAGCTGGGGAGTCGTTGTGTTATTCACAAACATTGTGTTGGGGCAGGCCAACGCAGCGGATGAAGGGTTTCGGCGATAGTCAATATTACAGATCTTCCGAAAATCAATATGTTGCCGATGTATCGGCGACTCCCAGGTTGATAAACACTGAGATGATGGGGCATTCGACGAACTTAAATCACAGGCAAAGGGAATCTCAGTGGTTAAACACTGGCAGCGATTGAGAAAGGCGTTTGTTGAAACCCCGAAGTAATCTCGAACAGCAAGATCACAGGATCTTCCTTTGTCCCAAACATTTTGATAGGTCTGACAACGCAAACGGGAGTTGGTTGGATCCGAGAGACTGCCAAGCTCGGGAGAGGTTCCGCTCGAGCTCTCCATACCGTTTCGCAGAGCATATCCTCTGGTCTGAGGAGCGCTCAGGCTCTCAAAAGCCGGACGATTGCTGGGGGTTTGGGGAACAACAAAGAAGTCGTTCGCTCCGTTGGGCCCACCCCGCAGACAATCACACGCCAGCCGATAACCAGGATGCCGCTGAATCACTTCGGTAATACAACCATAGTGATTACCCAAATGAGTCATTCGAGTTCGATAGCTCGAATCACTCCACGCATTGAGGGGAATACTCGACCAATTCCCCATTTGAGCACGCTGGCCTTCATCGCTCGGATTAGGGTTCCAGCCCATACAAAAGCTTGAGGGATTTTCATGTCCTGCGTGTCTTCCATATCCGATCCACCAAGGAGAATTGATGTCCGTATCACGAAAAGCAGAACTACAACTTGGCTTACAGCGGCTTTGGGTTGGATTCAAACAAGCTCCACTCGTTCCCTGAGCTAACTCAGCGCCTCCCACTCGTCGATGGCTCTCAATGTCGAGATAGAAATCAACGGTCGCACTGAGTTTTGTATCGGTTGGATTTCTGCGAAAGAGCTGATACCGAAAGCCTCCAAAAGCACTTTCAACTGAATGGGGCGACGAATCGGCAGAGGCAAGGAGACTTTCGGGTAGATCTGTGTCCATCACGATTCGAATCGCCAAACCTGAGAGATCTTTTGGCTTCACACATCGAGGGGAGATTGATCCTGTAGAAGCATCTATAAACGGAGCCCCCGTTGTCACATTGACCGCACCGGCTGCACATTCCGTCCGCATCCAAGCTGCCCAATAGGAGGGGACGAAGGAGTCGGGTGTCGCTAATCGATCAATCGGTGAAGAAGACGCTGGCAGAATCAAAGCGTCATTATCCCGATCCTCAAATGCCATTCCCACACGAAACTCGCGAACCCCTTCAGCCAAAACTGTCGACAAAGGGAAACTCGAATTGGTGTCTCGAAATGAGGACAGTCGAACCAATCGACCCGTGGCTGAATCTCGTCGAATCTGAATGCGCTCGGCCGTTCGAACGAAAGTCGGCGAGTTTGCAAAAGCTGAGGAATCCGCAGTCCGCACAAAATAGACTGTGTTGACACTGGTACCTGCAGAAGCAACACTTGGCTGCCGTTGGACAATTTCTGTTTTTTTGTAGTTTGTGATCGAGAAAAAAACGCCTGAGCGAATAGCATGCCAGAAATAGCTCAAATCCGGATTGCCCGCCGCTGGAGGATTTACTGCGCTCTTGAGGGCAGACACATAAAAGCTCGACGGACTAACAGAAGCTCGAACACTAAACTCTTCATTAAGCGGTCGAAAGAATTGAAGAGTTGGCTCGTTGGATCCAGCGAGAAAAAAAGTGGAGACGCCAGCGAGGTGGCCAGGATCCTTCAGGGGGTTGATCTCTTGAACCAACTGAAGGGATCGGCCCACGGTTATAGCATTATTAAGAACAGCAACTCGCAAGTCGCGATCAAAGACCTCTTTGAGTGCCGAGGCGTTTTTTAAAAACTCAAGACGTTTAGCTTCTTGTTGTGCCACTCGATTGTAACGAGCAAATCCCCAAAAGACCGCCGCTGCAATCACAACGCCCACGGCCACGGAAACAATCAACTCCGTTAGGGTATAGGCTCTCACCACCGAACGCCGAATCGTCATTGTGAAAAATCCCCTCAGGTAGTAGTTTAAACGAAAGACAGAGAGCCTAAAAGCTCTAAACCCTTAAAATCACACAAACAAATTTGCGCACCTGCATGCCCGGTCCGCAAAGATTCTCAAGCCTCTTGGCATTGATTTTAGAGTATCCCCAGACTAATCCAGCAGCATGACAACGCATCCTCGCAGCTTGCTCCTTGCCGCTTCGGCCTGGCTCCTTGGCGGACTGGGTGTTGTGATGGGTGCTGTGGGCTCTCACGCCGTTGATTCTGCTCAAGCGCAAAACTGGATCCGACTGGCTTCGATGTTTCAAATGATTCACGCACTGGCCCTGCTGATGACCGTTCAGTGGTTTGGACGCACTCATTGGATCTCCTATTTGTTTCTTCTCGGAATGATCTTGTTTTGCGGCAGCCTCTACGGACTCAGCTTCACCGAGATCGAGATCTTTCGAAAGATCACTCCGTTTGGCGGAATCTGCCTGATTGCAGCCTGGTTTGGCGCAGCCATCCTTTCTTTAAAAAAATCAGTGTAGGCCTCCGCCTCTTTGCTGATAGAAAACCTAAGTGTCGATTCTTTTGAATGCTGAAAATCTTTCGATGTCCTTTGAAGCAAAAACCTTGTTTCAAGAGATCGGCTTCTCCATTCACGAGGGCGAGAAAATCGGACTTATCGGTTCAAACGCCGCCGGCAAATCGACGCTTCTGAAAATCATCGCTCGCAAACTAGAGCCCGACTCAGGGCGACTTGTGTTTCGGGCCAATACCACCGTGAGCACTCTCGAGCAGGATCCCCAGTTTAAGCCTGGGCAAAGCGTGCTTGAAGCACTCCATGAAGCACTTCCGCACGAAGAAGCCTGGCAAGTTCAAATCAAATCCGAGGAAATGATTTGGCAGCTAGGCCTGAGGAATTGGGCAATCGATTTTACCCAAGATGTGGGAGCTCTTTCCGGAGGTTGGAAAAAGCGAGTAGCACTTCTCAAAGCTCTTCTTCCAAAGCCCGATCTCTTGCTGCTCGATGAGCCCACGAACCATCTCGACATTGAGGGAATTCTTTGGCTTGAAGCAGTGATTGCACAGTCCAAGTATGCCTGTTTGACGATTACTCACGATCGAGTCTTTCTTCAGCGAGTCAGCAAACGAATCCTGGAGCTCGACAGACGAAACCCCCATGGGCTTTTGAACGTCGAGGGCTCATACCAGGAATATCTGCAAACCAAAGAGGCGATGTTGATTGCACAGCAAGGTCGAGAGGCTTCTCTTCGATCTATTTTGAGACGAGAGACCGAATGGCTCAAAGCCGGAGTCAAAGCTCAACGCAGCAAACAAAGCGCACGCATCCAACGCCACGCTGTTTTCAGCGGTGAACTCAAAGACACGGCAAGCCGAAACACGGAAACATCGATCAGCATGGAGTTTCAGTCGGCCAAGGAACCTCCCAAGAGATTGCTCGAAGCCAAGAGAATCTCGAAATCGTTTGCACCTGATCACAAGCTGTTTCATGACCTGGATCTGTTTATTGGTCCCGATACTCGACTGGGCATCATTGGAGAAAATGGCTGCGGCAAATCAACTCTCCTCAAGGTCCTGCTCGATGAAGAGCGCCCAGACTCAGGGCACATCTTTCGATCTGAACTTCTGAAAGCAGCATTTTTTGAGCAGAACAGAAGCGCTCTTGACCCCAATCAAAGTCTGATGCGAGCAGTTTGTCCTTACGGTGATTCAGTTTACTTTCAGGGGCGTCAGGTTCACATTCGAAGCTATCTTGATCGATTTTTGTTTTCTCAAGAACAACTTGATCTTCCCATTTCTAAACTCTCCGGAGGAGAACAAAGTCGTGTGCTCATTGCAAAGCTCATGCTGATTGAATGCAATCTGCTAGTCCTTGATGAGCCTACGAATGATCTTGATCTCATGAGCCTCAATATTCTTCAAGATTGTCTGAACGAATTCGAGGGAGCTGTCATTCTTGTGAGCCATGATCGCTACTTCTTAGATCAAGTTTCTGAGGATATTTTAGCCTTCCCGGTGGAGCCTCGAGCCAAGAAGCGAGGTGAGCTGGGTCGCTTCTCCAGTATCACTCAGTGGGAGAGCTGGCATCGCAGCCAAACTGAAGAGGCGATCGTCGAAACCCCACAATCAAAAAAGAATAGTCCCAAGGAGACTCCTGCTCCCAGGAGTCATACGTCAAACAACCAGCTCAACCAGATGACCAAAAAGATTGAGCAGCTCGAAAAAAAGGCCAAACGTCTGGAGGATGAGTGTCAGCAATTGAATGAAGCAGGAAAAGTTTCTGAGCTGATTTCTAAGGGTCAGGAACTTGCGAGCGTTCAAGCTGAGATTGACCAACTCTACAAAGACTGGGAGAGCCTTGCGTAAGCAATGCCCCATCGATCGAGTCCCGACTGCCGCACGACTTGGTTTGACGGTGAGCCTAAGAACCTGAAAATTCAGTGAATTTAATGGGTGAACAGACTTGGCATTTGGCCCCTCATTTGCACAGATAGGGGTTGTGAACCTGAGGTGTTGGTCATTCGTGCCGTTTTCATTCTTTGCCCTTGTGGCAATAGGCACAGCATGCCCCGAACTTTTGGCTCACGATCCAAGCAGTGATTGTTCGTCCAGACTAAAAAAAGTGACCGTGCAATCGAGTTCCCAAGCCATCACAGAGTTTCTCAAGCGAACGGGCATGAAGCCCGCCTTCAATGCTGCAGAAGAAAAGAAATTTTTTGCCAAAGCACTTTTGCTCGAAGATCGCATTATCAAAGCGGCCTATCAGCACAAACTTACCGACGTGGAGTTATCGGACAAACGAACAAAAAAAATCAGTCAGATCATTCTGCCCCTGCTGAAGCAGATTCCAGCTCTACAAAGCTCTCCCGAAACCCAAGCTCTTGCTGCTGACCTCAAAGAATGGAGCGAGATGCGAGAGGAACTTATCAAAAGAAATTTAGGCCTACTCGTTGTCGCTGTCCAAAGAATCAAAGATCATTCCCGGTGGGAGCATCAGATCAGCGATCAGCTCGCTAAACTTAATCAAGCTTTCCAGGGATTTGAACCCAAGTTGAATTTTAAGTTCTCAACCTACGCCATGCGCGCCTTGTTTCAAGGAATTGGAGCAACCACAGCAAAAATGCTTTCTCCTCAATTTACCAACTCTCAGTCGCACTTGCTGGCCAAAAGAATCAAGGCTCGAATGGAAGAAAGATTTCGTCAAGACAATGTCGAGATGTCAGTCGGGGAGATCGCCGAAGAGTTTAAGATTTCGGTTCACCGAGCACGAAGTTTATTGGCGCTTTCGAGCATCCGAGCCATTGAACTGGATGCCAAGCTGAGTGCGGACTCTGACTTCGACAATGGAGATCTCGTGGCAGCAACTGAGTATCAAAGTCTTAGAAGCTTGGAGAAATCGGAGCAACGCCTTCGTTTGATAAGGGAGCTTCTTGATAAAATCACCGACCCGACGACCCGAGAGGTCATGACACTGAAAAGTCAAGGTTTGACCCTGCTCGATATTGTCAAAAGGCTTGATGGCGAAATCCTTAGCAAGCAGGGAGTCAAATTGAGATACGAAGAAGGTGTCCGCGCTCTGAGAGCCATCACTGCGATTGAAGCAGGCAAGGTGTCCTTGCCGACCTCAAAGCAGATTCTCATCGACTTTTATGGTCTTTATGGCCGACAAAAGCGCGCGCACCATCTCATCGCCGCCGAACAAAACATCAGCAGGACAGAGGTTCTTTCAATCATTCAGAACCTTACCAAAAACGCCAATGAGGATTGGCTCGATAAAATTCTGGAATCACGACAGTCTCATCGCTGACAACATCGATTAGAACGGATCGACCACCAACCACTGGTTCTGGCCTGGATCAAAAACGACTCGAGCAATATTGGGATCAAGAGCAACGGGTCCCGCCTCAAAGAACATAAGGTAGGGAGTTCGAAGTTTCTGCATGAGAGAATTATAAAAACGGGCATGCTGAAAACTAAAGGCTTCCAAGATCTGGAGCGGCAGGATTTCTCGGTCGACCAAGTCTTGGATATCCTCAATCGACAAGCCCGCATGAAAAGAGAGGACTATTCGTTGTGAGGGCTCATCGACCATTAAAATTTTTGAACTCATCGCATTCTGAGAGGAAAGAAACTCAAAAGTCTTTCTTTGTCGTTCAAAGACAGAGGTATCTCCCAAGATCTGTTTGACTAAGAAGAGCTCCTGATCCTTGCGAGTCAAATGAATCTTGGACAGCTCCCGCTCCTCCAAGAGACGTATAAACTCGTACTTTTGCTGATTGATCTCGGCGAACTCCGAATTCAAGAGCACTTTTGTTTTGGACTGAATAACGGACGGAAGAATCTCAACGAGTCTAGGCAACAAGCGTTTAAAGACGCGATCCTGTTCTTTCACGAATTTATTGAACAAGGATCTGAGCTGACGATGATCTCGAATCCATGGAGCCTCTTTTCCGCGGCCCTGCCGGCGAACCCACATCTCAAACAACTCAGCAATCTGGAAATCGTGATTTCGAAACGAACTCCCCACCTCAAGGCCATGCTCTGGACGAACAAGCTGCGGCAGAACCTGAGCGAGATGCTTGGGCGTCAGGGGCTGATCAGATGATTGAGTGAGTGAGGTCAAAAGTTTTGAGCAAAACGGATTTGGGCCCAAAACTTCCCCATGAAAATCGGTAGCTGACAGCAATGCGGACAAAATCCAGATCAACGCAGGACTCCCTTGAAGCCCTCTGTTAACCCGAGGTTTTGACCAAAGGCAAGCCCCCCCCGGGGCTAGTTCCGGCATCCGAAGGTTGAGGTAAGGCGCTAAATTGTTTAGGCTTTTCGAATGGGTCGACAATGGCTTCACGCCAAACGATTGGTTGCAGGACTAAAAAAGGGTCGAGCGACCACAAAACTGGTCAAAGAGATCTCCGTCGCCGCGAAGATGGGGGGCGCTAACCCTGATATGAACCCGCGGCTCCTTGCGGCCATTGAAAAGGCACGTAAGGACAGCGTGCCCAAAGATACGATCGAGCGTGCGATCAAAAAAGGGGCTGGGCTTGGGGATGAAAAGATGTCCGTCGATCATGTGGTCTACGAAGGTTATGCTCCCCACAAGGTTCCTGTGATTGTTGAGTGTTACACGGACAATTTGAATCGAACGGGAACCGAGGTTCGAGTTCTCTTTAAAAAGGGAATTCTGGGAAGCGCCGGCAGCAATAAGTTTCTGTTTGATCATGTCGGACTTGTTGAGGCTTTTCATTCCGATCAAGCTATTGACCGAGAGGCAGCCGCCATCGAAGCCGAAGCGCAAGAGTTTGAGGTTGTTGAATCAAGTGAAAACGATGACATCCCTGAAAATGCATCGGGCGCTCGATTTATTTGCGACCGCACCGACGTTCACAAAGTTTCTCAATGGCTCTCCAAAAATGGCTGGACCGTGATCACAGCTGAAATCGGCTACCGTCCCAAACAACTCGTGACACTTTCAGAAGCCCAAGCGGGGGAGACCGGAGAGTTTCTCCAAGCCCTCGAGGACAATGACGAGGTGCATCGTGTCTGGGCTGCTTTCAAGAACTAGATTCAATCGATTGTAGGAATCTCAACGACTGAAGCTTACAATGAGCCATGCTCGGGGGGATTGTCGCGGCCATCATCATGACTTCTGCGATCTCGAAATCAGATCGCGTGATTCAGCACGAGAAGGTGGCTCAAGAATTCGAAGGCATTGTGTTTTTTGATGAGGGAAGGGGAATGACTCTCTCACCTGACTTCATCAACATCTATGAGTTTCTCGCATGGATGTTTGACCTCTCAAAACCTCGCCAAGTTGCAAGTCCTCAAGCCCTGGGTACGCGGATTTCTTTTAATCGTCGCTGGGGGATCGTCAATCACGACAAAGAGCTCAAAGGATTTTTTAATGTTTCTTACAAAGATCTGAATGTCGGAGCGCTAGGATGCGTTGCTTGTCATAGCGGGAAAGCTGCAGGAGTTTATATCACGGGCCTTGGCAACAAGAACATCGACCCAGGACAAGTAGGAGAGGATGCGTATCGCAGTCTCAAACTTTGGCAAGCACTCCACTTCTGGAAAGATAAATCAAAAGACTACCAAGAGATTGAGGACCGCTCGATTGAATTCGCAAGACGACTCAAAAACAAAGAACACAACAATCTCACTCAGGGATTGGTGCCTGTTGCAATCATTCAGCAGTGGTTCTATCTCCAAGCGGGACGCGATCTTCCTGACGGCCATGGTCGTGGTGCCGTCAAGGTTCCACACTTTTGGGGCTATGGTGAGAAGCGCTTCGTGGGTCAATTCTCCGATGGATTTGGAGACGGAGCGCACCCTGGGTGGGGGCTCTTGGTGGAACTTGTAGGCGGGCAGAGTGTGGAAGGAGCCGAAAGACTCATGCCCAGAGTCGCGCAACTGGAAGACGACTTAGCTCACATTCTACCGCCACGATATCCCTTTGAAGTTCACGCTTCCAAAAGCGCTCAAGGGAAAATCATCTTTGAGCAGTTTTGTAGCGGCTGCCATGGAACATACGAACAAGACTCGGAAGGCTGGCCAGTCTTCAAAGCACCCCAATTGATTGCGCATTCAAAGGTAAAAACGGATCCCGATAGACTCAATATCATCACCGATGATTTCTTGAATCTCGTTCATACGAATCCGTTAAACCATGAGATCAGAATCAAGCCGCAAACAGAGAAAGGATACTTTGCTCCTCGCCTTGAGGGAATCTGGTCACGCTTTCCTTATCTTCATAATGCATCAGTCCCATCCATTCGAGCGCTCCTGACAGCTCCCGAGAGGCGGCCCAAGGTCTGGAGCCTACGCGATGCAGGAGAACGAGAGCGATTTGACGAGAAGGATCTCGGACTCAAGGTTCCAGCAAAGTCCGAACTCAAAGACTTGCAAAGAAAAGCCAAAAGCGAAGATCGCGAAGTCTACGATGTCACGCGACCAGGCCATTCAAACCAAGGGCACTGGTTTCGGTTTTCCCCAGACTTAACCGAGCAGGATGTGGACTCCTTAATCGAGTATTTGAAAACCCTCTAAGGACTCCTCGCCCCACCTTTGACCACTCGATGCCCCTTGAAACATGAGAAAATGCCAATCATTTCAATAACTAAGGTCGGCCGGTTTCTTGCACTTTGAACACTCGTATGGTGCGTATGTTTGCTGGATCATTCATTTTCCTGTTGGCCATCTCTCACGCCAGTTTTGCTGACGGCTGCAAGCGAGCAGTTGCTAAAGCGACTTCCTTCAAGCGCTCGCCCGAATCCATTCAATTCTGGAAAGCGATTGGAGAAAAACCTCCAGCGACCTTTGATGAGTTGTCTGCCAAGCATCATCCTCAGTTTATCAACGGACTGCCCAGCTATGAGTCTCGGCCGGACGATATGGGATTTACGGATTGGGCCTTTGCGTTTGCGCGAGCTCACCCTCTCGATTCCAAACTCATCAATGCCGCTCGCTGGTTAGGCCAGGAAACCAAGAAAGAATTCCAGGATCTGATGCGGCGGATTGAGTTATCTCAAGGTCAGGGAATCGAAGCGAATGGAATGGAGCTCGCGATGAGATCTCAATACTACTCTGAAATGCGCCAGGCACTTGCCGGCGAAATCATGCCGTTTCCTGAGCAGGGGGAGGATGGACTTGAGGCATTTTTCAAACGAAAAAACGGCGGAACTTTCGTCGATCTGTATGAAGCTCACACAAGACTCTATCAGCATGAGACAGAACTCATGAAGCTCAAGGCTTCATTGCCGGAAAACTTCTCTGATATTTCTCGTCTTGAGCACGCCATTTCATTTTACAAAATTATTATTGAAAGGATTCCGGACCATGCCAAAGCGCGGTTGAAGAAGGCGGCTCTCAATGCAAACTAACTTGAGACATCGACTCCAGATTTGCTTCCGGTTCAGCCTGGCGATTACTTTGGCACTTCCTCTATCGTCCAAGATTTTTGCTCACGACTGCCAGTGGCTTCTGACTCGAATCTCTCAGACCCATCAACCCAAGATCGTCGAGAGATCCGACATTTCTTTGAAATTTTGGAGATCATCCACCAAGGTGAATCCTGAAACCTTTGATCAGTGGGCATCTCGATCTAAGCCTGAATATATCAATGGACTGCCGACCTTCGAATCCAGACCGGATGCTCAGGGCTTCACAAACTGGGTGATCGCCTTTGGACGAGCGCATCGACTAAACTCAAAACTCATCGCAGAAACTGAACGCCAACAGGCTCAAAGCTCGTGGGATTTTAAAAAGGCGTTTGAGGAGTTCAAGAAAAACCCCTCAGATGAAGTCGAAAATCATTTAGCCCTGCTCGCTTCCAAGGCTCAATACTACCGTGAAATGCAGCAGGCTCTGTCAGGCGATTTCTTTCCTTATCCTGAGCAGGGCCGAGAAGCTCTTAATCGATTTCTTGATGAACGTTCAGGCGATCTCAAAATGGACCTCGAGGAAGCGCACATACGGCTCTGGCAAGCAGAGTCTCGGCTGACGGAGGAGATGTATCAAAGAGAGTCGAGCCTTGTGGAAACACTGCCGCTTCTTCGAGAGATCAATTTTTACAAAGATGCCATCTCGGAGATCTCAGCGCGAATCAGTTCCCAACAAACAAGTGAGACGTCGAGATCAATGTCCCGCAGCCGCTTGCCTTAGGAAATCAGCGCACTTCCACCGCTTAGAAATGATCTGAGGATTCTTACTGCTTTGGATCATTTCGAGCATTTCCTCTTTTTTCTGAGGCTCTTGCTTTTGAAGCTTCTCAAAATCCTCTCTCGAAAGATGACCATCAATCAGCAGTCGAATCGCCGTCATCCTCACAAGTGCCCAGCGCGCTCTCAAGATTCTTTCGGCTTCAACCTTGCCCGCTTCCACGAGAGAGGCGATTTCTCTCTGAACGGGCTCGCTTGTGGCAATCACAACACCATCTTTGACCGGAAACTTGAGAGCCTCATCCGAAAGACCCCATGTCGTCACTGCTTCCTCTGCAAGACGTCGCGCCTGTTTTAGGTCTGATGACCAACCCGAATCTTTGCTAAAGCCTGCGAGCTGTTGCGCCATGTTTCCCGCCAAAATCCCGGCGATACGAGCCACAACCGCCTCTCGGCTGTAATAGTAGACGGGGTCATCGCTTTCATATCGAACATATCCACCATAGCCTCCTTCACCACGAATCGTGATGAAGCCAACCACGGCACCCGTAAGCTCTGGCTGATTAGCAACGGCATGTCCCGCTTCATGATAGGCAACAATCAAACTGTCATTGAGATCCGCCAATCGCTTGGGCTTTGCTTCACGAGTAATGTCCATCGAGTAGTCTTGAACTTTTCGTTTGGGAATCTTCACATGTAATCTGAGAACCACCTCACGAGGGGTCAGATCCTTCGATGTTCTTCGAATCCGCCCGGAAAAGTTATCTTCAACATCAAGAGTCAATGTCGCTCGCTGAAAGTTCTCACGATCCATTGCATGTTCAATCAAGGCCTGGCCAACGAGATCCACCACGGCGTTTTCGGCGACCTCGCGAAGACTTCGTCCCCCTCGCGCATGCGAGAAGAAAGACTCCGTAAGACGTTCATAAAATCCATCCGCAACTTTGATGTTGTCAAACTCATAAGCAGCCTTCAGCTGACCTAAGACTCGCTCAACTTCCTTCTTGGCCACTTGAATCTGCTCCGAATGAATCAAAGGCTTCATAAGCGCGATATTATTTCCGATTCGACCGAGAAGAGGCTCGGGCCATCCGCTGTGTCTGAGAAGATCTTGTAGATAATCCCGACGATTCATTCGCTTCCACTCTGACAATCGCAGATCATCATTGGGAAGATTTTCAAACAACTCCTGCCCCTCATTAGAAGTCATCAAAATAAAATGTTTTCGAAGATCGTATTTATTCCCTAGGGGGCTCGTCCAAGTGCCCTCCTCAAACATGTCATAAAGACGTTTCAAAAGTTCTGAGCGGGGGGTAGCCATTGAGGGATGTCGAGGGTCCGCACCCATATTGCCAATCTCATCTAAGATAATGACCATTCCTTCAGGAAAATCATGAAGCGCCTTTTCAAATGGAGACATGGTTTCTGAGCCTACAATGCCTCGAGGTGAGCCAAAAATATTTGACCAATCATGTTCTGTCTTCACTTGTCCCAAACCAAACTGTCGCATTCTTTGGGAGGTTCCGTACAAGACTTGCGCCAAAGCGCGCCCCAGCTCCGTTTTGCCAATTCCCGTGGAGCCGAGAAGAAGCGCGTGAGCTGGCACAACGAGTTTGGAATTGAGGGCACGGGTTCTGACTGCTCGACTCACCACTTTGATGGCCTCAGCCTGCCCAAACACTGACTTTCCAAGCTCTTCCTCAAGACCTTGAAGCCTCGAAATAGATTGGGGATCCTGAAGGGGATTGATCTCCGTCAAACGAATCAGCAAATGATCGACAATTGTCACCTTCTGATTGGTCTTATTCGCCAGCAGAATGGACGCTTCGCCCTTCTCGCTTCGATGATCCCAAGTGGCCATCATCTCGTGATTTTCGGCTGGGCTTAACTGCAAAACGGCCTCCTGATGAAGCCTGTTGAACAAATCCATCGTCTGCTGCAAGAGGCTTCGAACGCCCTCCTCAGGCACATAATAGGTTCGAACAATCTCTTCGATAGTGGGCTCATCAATAGTGAGAGAATAGAAATACTGCTTCTTAATCTGCTGCGAGATCGATTGGGCCAACCCTCGAACAATCGCGACGGCCCCTTCGAATGAAGGGGGAACAACCGCCACAGCACGATCAATCCGCTGAAGCTCAGCAGCCCCCCAAACCTGGGAGGTGTCATAGAGATTTTTTGATGAAGGCTTCAAAAACAAATCGCGAACTCGCTTGTCCGTAAATGTAGCAAGCCGTCGCATCAATTCATCGCGCTTAAGTGCTGTGCCCTGACCCACAGGATAGATTTCATCCGCACCGCGATTGGAGGTAAACACCACCAGGGATCGGCCAAGATAGTATGTTTGCCCATCTCCACCTTGAAGCTTTCCGGTATCCAGCATCTCCATCAGAATCTTGATGAGATCCGGATGAGCTTTTTCGATCTCGTTGATCAAAATCACATTTCGGCCTTTGCCTCGGCCGCGCAAGAATTCAGGCAAGATACCCTGAGGGGAGTCAGCGTTGTATCGAGCCGTCCCAATCAAGGAATCAAAAACACCATTTCGATACTTTGTCGCATCAATCTCTAGGAATCGTTCGGGATCTCGAAGGACATGCTGAGCAAAAGCTTGCCCTGAAAACGTCTTTCCCGCTCCGGTTGGACCCACCGCCAAGAGCGATCGATGCTTCTTGTGTCCAACGCCCAAATTCACTTCACGCCACAGATCGATCATCGCTGAAACAAGCTGGGGCTGATCCACAACGACTTCGAGAAGCTTCTGACGACCTTCCTCATTGGCCTGAACAAAAGCTGTCGGATTTTGAGGACCGACGCCGTACATAGTCCAAGCAGCCTTATCAATATCCTCAGGCTTAACTTCCGTTTTTTTGGCTCGAGTCAAATCGGTTTTAATCTGCTCAAGGAGGCGAACACTGCGCGCAGGCTCATGAGATCCCGGATCCAAATCCGAGGAGACGCTGATCACGCGATTGAGCATGGACTCGTCGAGCTTGTATCCAAACTTAAGATCAATCCACGAATGCAGCTTTCGCAACAGTTCTTCATCACGAGGCTCCTCAATTCGAATCTCCGCAAATCTCCTCCGAAGAGCGGGGTCGGAACCAAAAGCTCGTTGGTATTCCTCGGGAGTGTCCGTCGCAACAATCATGAGATCGCCTGCTGCAATATGCTTCTTCAGCATTTGCATCAAATCCACGCTACTATTGGAATGAGTTCCAAGGCCCTTCAGGCTATGAAACTCATCAAAAACGAGAACAAGGGGAATCGATCGTGAAGCCTGAATCAGCGCATTCACACGCTTGTCAATTTCGCCCACCAGTCCCGCGCCCTGTTCGAGAGCTTCGCGAGGGACCTGCATCACTTCCCAAGTCTCAGGAAGTTTGTCGATTAATCCCTCGATGATCGTTGTCTTCCCGGTGCCACTCTGTCCGAGCAAAACAACCGACTTGGACTCCTTGCGTTTCAAAGCCTCGACGATTCGCTGAATGACTTCCTTATCTTTGTCAGTGGGAGGAAGCATATTCTTTCGATCAAAGCCATCTCGCAAATCTGGCAAGAGATCCTGCAAAAAGGCGAGGGCGTCGATCCGTGATCCTGAAGTCGTCAGCACCGCCTTTGCCGCTTTAGGCTCAAAGGTAGCCTCGAGTTCCAACCGCAGCAAATCAAGGTCTCGGCCGCCCGGAACATAAAGCATCATATGGCTCATATCCAAAACGACCTCATTCATCTGTTCGTCCTTGAATGGGACTGAGGCCACTTTGATCAGCATTTGAGACGAGGCTTCATAAAAGTAGGTTCCGAGCATATTGGGAGAAATCACACTCAGCAGAAAAAGCTGATTTCCCGTGTCTTCCAAGTGGCGAACTCGAAGTGCCTCGACCTCTGTAGGAAAAAGCGGATGGCGCAGGAGCGTTCCCCGACTCGAGATGAGTAAAGCTTCATTTTTGTCAGTGATCGCATAGGTATAAGAGTTTGAACGATGATGAATCGGTTCAACGATTCCACGAATGAGACCTCTTTGATGCCCATTGACCCCAATGCGCTTGATCGGTCCCGTGTAGAGCACCTCCGAAGAGTTGGAAAGGGGAGAGCCCACGATGATTTGCACATCCTGACTCTGCGGAACCTGAATGAATCGAACGGCCACCTGGGAATCCGCAAAAACAAAGGATCCCAACAGCTTTTGAGGGCTACCCCCCGGAGCATCGGAGTAGTCCGCATTGGCCTGAACGGCAAAGGAAAACAAAATTGAAACCCACAAAAATCCCCGAACAATCAATAACTTCACTCCCCTGGTCCCCCTCTTTAGACCTTTTCAAAATAAGAAATCTAGGGAGCCGATGGCAAGACTTATCAATGCACTGCGACAAAAGTTGGGGGAGGGGAAGACTAAGCTCAAGACTTTGCTTGAAATCTTTGCAGAGAGCCCGCCTCGCTCACCGTTCTAACGAGCCCAAAGAGCCGTTTAAGTGGATTCGGCCTTGGCACTGCCCTTGCTCTTTGCAGTGAGGAGGTGGCTTTGGTGATCAGTCTGAGATCGATTCTTTCATCCGTTATCTGTTTGTTGGCAGGATTTGCTCCCATTGTCGCTGAAGCCTTTTCCGGAAATCTCGACTTTATGCTCAACCGATCGTCCTGCAGTGGCTGTCACAGTTCCGCAACAGCTCCCTCTCCGGCTACCACGCAGGCTCTACGAGTCAAAGATGTCGAAACGGAAAATCTCGTCACTCAATATGAACCGGGAAAGACGTATGCCATTCAGATCCTGTTTTCACCTCAGTTAGGTCTCGAAGGAAAGTACCGGGTCGCTTACTTTTTGCGCTCAAAGACAGCGAGTGGATCAGCTCTGGGGGAGTTTACTACCCCGGCAACCATCGCCACTGCGGATGGCTCTCAAACAGCTCCGGATCGAATCTACAAACCCCAATCTCATGAGGTTGCACGAGTGTTTACATCCCCGAGTCAAATCGCCTCATCGGCTTTGACACTGTTGTGGAAAGCTCCTCAGAGCTCTGAAGCTGTACGTTTTGAGTTTGCACGAGTGGAGGCCAACAACAACGGAGGCAACGATGCCGGTGATCGAGGATCAAGCAGTATCGAAGTCGTCACTCTCACAAGCACAGGCCTGCCCGATTCGAATGGGGATCAGTCGCCGACTGATCGAGCATCGAATTTTGATGAAAACCTCAGCGGAGGATGTGGAATCCTGAAGGCGAGTCACGCTGACAAACGGAATAACTGGTTTCAGTCTCTCTTTGTTCTCGCATTATTGATGATGATTTCTCTTCGAGGAGCCAGCAAAAAACTGAGCGATCAAGCTCGAAGCTGAGTTCTCAAGCCCGCTTCAAACTCTCTCTTCCATTTGAAATAAAGCTTGAGGAAATCTTTTCTCGCTTGCTTCAAAGCACGACGAGATGTTTTCCACTCTCGAGACTGAAGAACTTTATTGACCACGTGACCCTGATTCCACGAAAGGTGCATCTGATTCCATTTTTGGTAGGCCTTTAGCAACTTGGATTCAAGATCCGTTAAAATCGGGCTCTCAACAGCCGGCTCTTTTAGTTTTGCTGTTTCCATTTTAGCTTTGAGAATCTCAACCTCAGGAGGTTGCTTCAAATTCCAGCACCAGCCGAGCTTAGAAAAGCCATAAATCATCCACTTACCTGGATCCCAGTCATAGGTTCGAGGTCCATTTCGATAATCAAAAGGAAAGCGATGATGATAGTTGTGCCAACCTTCACCCCAAGTCAAAAACGCTAGAATCCAGGAATCGCGGGCCGTGCAGCGAATCGAGTAGGTTTGAGAACCAAAATAATGAGCCCAGGAGTTGATGAAAAAAGTCGCATGATTGATGCAGAACAATCGCAAAAACCCACCGCACAAAAGACCCGCCAGGGCTCGGTCAAACAAAGCGCCTACCAAGGTTGGCAGTACAAAACTGCTGAGGGCAAACCACACTATATAATAGTCAGACTGATTCTTGATCATCCGGTTTTCAGCAAGGTCTTTCACATTTGAGAACTCTGTGGTGGTGGGACTGCCGAGCATCCACCCCATATGAGCCCACCAAAAACCTCGCTTCACATTGTAAGGATCTTCGTCCGTATCTTCATTTTGATGATGTCTTCGGTGATCAGAGCACCAACTCAGAGCCGAACCCTCTCCCGCAGCAGCTCCACCAAACAAGCCGATGAATCTTACGATTGAATTTGAAGAGAAAGCCCGATGGGTAAACCCGCGGTGGTAGCCGATACAAATTCCCAACGCCGATAGAGAATACATCCCGAGAAAAATCGCCAAATCAACCCAAGCAAATCCACCACCCAACCACACATAGAGAGGGTAGGCCGTGAGGCCAATCAAATGACTCGGAATCACAAAGAGAATGTTTCGCCAATTGGGGGAGAAAGGTTTGCGTGAGTTACTCGCAACTCGTGTTGATGCCATGTATCAATTATAGCCGACCTTAGGGGGATTGTGCAAAACCTAAACCTGAGTATCTCCAGGTGCAGATTTCGCTTCAAAGTCGACGACAAGTCTTTTAGCTTCATGGAAGCTCGCGGGGAAGACCTGCTTCGATGGAGTCGAAGCACGAGCGATTGGAGATTGAGACAAAAATGCAGACTCGTGTACCAACACAAATTCTTGAGTGTGAAAATTTTATTCACGGCCGCTGGGTCGCAGGCAGCGCAGGCTCTGCAATGATTCACTCTCCTTATAATGGGGCCGCGATTGGGCGCATCAGTATTCCCTCACAACAGCAGATCAAAGACGCCATTGCTCACGCTCAACAAGCTCAAACTCAATGGGCCAATCTACCTATCAAAGAACGCAGTAAAATTCTTTTTCAGTTTCGAAACATTCTTTTGCGAGACGCCGATGAAATCGCGCATCTCAAAAGTGCAGAGTCCGGCAAAACCTTTGATGAGGGTAAGGCGGGTCTCATGAAGGGTATTGAGGTCCTTGAGTTTGCTTTGAGCATTCAAAATCTCGATCTCGGGGGACGACTGGAGGTTTCGCGAGGTGTCAGCTGTGAGTACCGAAGAGAGCCTCTGGGTGTGATCGCCAACATTACGCCCTTCAATTTCCCAGCCATGGTGCCGATGTGGACGATTCCGATCGCGCTCGTGCTTGGGAACTCCTATGTTTGGAAGCCTTCCGACAAAACGCCATTAACATCTCTCAAGATCGCGAACGCTCTCAAGGAAGCAGGACTTCCCGATGGAGTCTTTACTGTTCTTCATGGCGGCGTTGATACCGTCAATGCCATCATCGATCATCCGTTCATCAAAGCCGTTGGCTTTGTGGGATCCACCAAGGTTGCTCGCGCCGTCTACGAACGAGCGACCAATCAGGGCAAGCGCGCCCTCGCTCTTGGTGGCGCGAAGAATCACATCATTCTTGTCCCTGACGCTCACCCCGATCTTGCAGGGCCAGGAATTTCAGATTCATTTACCGGATGTGCTGGTCAGCGATGCATGGCCGCCTCCGTGCTCTTGGCCGTCGGGGATGTGGAAGCTCATATTCAAAAGATTGTTCGTCGGGCGGGCTCACTGGCTCTGGGAGAGCAGATGGGGGCCATCATCACCAAAGCACAAGTCGATTTTTTGAAGGCGGCGATTACACGCGCTGAAGCAGCAGGGGCCAAAGTTCTACTGGACGGCCGAAAGGCACAAGCTCCCAAGGGCTTTGAAGGTGGCAACTGGCTCGGACCTACCGTTCTTGACTGTGTGACGGCCGGTTCAGAATCGGCGACCCAGGAACTTTTTGGTCCGATCCTGAGCATTGTTCGGTGCAAAGATTTGAGCGAGGCTCTTCGAATTGAAAAGAGCGTTGAGTACGGAAATGCGTGCAGCGTTTTCACATCCAACGGAGCCATTGCTGAACGTGTCGCTCGGGAAGCGTCAACAGGAATGGTTGGCATTAATGTGGGCGTTCCTGTTCCTCGTGAGCCTTTTTCTTTTGGCGGAATTAACGCTTCAAAGTTTGGCCACGGAGACATCACCGGTCACCACAGTTTAGATTTTTGGTCGAACGTCAAAAAGGTGACCACCAAATGGGAACCTCAAACAGATTCAAGTTGGATGTCATAAGGATCAAGGGGAGTATTCATGTCGACTCATCAGCGCGCTAATCATATTATTTTAGCCACTCATACGAATCTTACGTTCAAAGAAACGATTCCAATCAACTGGGGAGCGAAGACTCCCATGGAACGCGGACCCGTGGTTGCGTCGCTGACCAATGCCAAGTTTCGAAACGCCATTGGCGCACACAGCGGCTCCTATACGGTGTATCGGGCACTTTCGATTGCGAGCGGAAAGTTCCCCGCCCAACATCGTCCAGACCTTGAGAACACTCAAAGCCCCACCAAGATTGGTCCTTACCCACAATGGAAAAATCCTGAAACATTGGTGACGGTGGATCCTTGGGGGCTTGATCCCCAACTCAACTTCAAAAAACTTTATGAGAAGGGACTGGATATTCGACCGACCATCGCCGTGACTCAAGCTCACTTGCAGCTTCCAGAGATTCATCAAGCCATTGAAGCCGGTAGGCTCAAAATCGATGGAAAGATCGTCAAAGAAAATCGAGATGTTCGAGTCACTAAAGTCGCCATTGATCCCGTTTGGTATCTGCCCGGAATGGCTCAGCGGCTCAACGTGGAAGAAGGGCAGCTCAGAAGAATTTTGTTCCAAGAAACGGGGGGAATGTATCCCGAGTTTATCACCCGACCTGATCTCAAAGTTTGGCTGCCTCCCATCGGAAGCTCGACGGCCTATATGTTTGGTAATCCAGAGGACTTAGCCAATCCAAAGAAAGAACTGACATGCCGTGTTCATGATGAGTGCAATGGATCAGATGTCTTTGGCTCTGATATTTGCACCTGCAGACCTTACTTGATGTATGGAATTGAAGACTGTGTTCGAACTGCTCAGCGCGGCGGGGTTGGCATTGTGGTTTACTTCCGAAAAGAGGGTCGAGCGCTCGGGGAAGTAACCAAGTTCTTGGTGTACAATGCGCGCAAACGCCAAAAGGGCGGGGACTCAGCCGCAACCTACTTCCACCGCACGGAATGTGTAGCGGGAACTGAAGATGCTCGCTTCCAGGAATTCATGCCTGATTGCTTGCATTTCTTTGGAATCACCAAAATCGATCATCTGCATTCCATGAGCAATATGAAGTACGACTCCATTGTTGGCAGTGGAATCAAAGTCATCAATCGCGTTTCAATTCCAGAAGAACTCATTCCTCAGGATGCTCAAGTGGAAATGGAAGCCAAGAAGGCGGCTGGATACTTTGCGCCGAAGGGAGCCAAGGCCAAGTCAGAGCTCCGCAAGGTGAAGGGGCGCGCGATTGAAGAGTGAGACGCACAAAAACGAGATTCAGCTGAGCGCTGATGAGCTGAGCTTCATCCTTTCACCCACAGCCATTCGTCAGAGAGCACAAAGAATCTTTGATCGAACGATCAAGGGTGAGGGCTGTTTTACTTATCACGCCGATAGACTCGACTGGACTGTTCAGTTTGTCATTCAAGAGATCAAGCAGCGCTATCCAAGTCTCGATATTCCGTTCCACTCGCGCTGGGGCCACTTTGCGGTAGGGGGAATTGCGCGAAAGAGTCTTTTGATGAAGCAAATCCAAGCGGAAAATCCTCTTGAACGTGCGCGAATCCTCCTCGATCTTGTGATCACCTCAGTATTGCTCGATGCCGGAGCGGGATCGACCTGGAAGTTTTATGAGGAAAGCTCCAAGTCCTCTTACGGACGATCTGAGGGATTGGGCGTAGCAAGCTTTTATCTGTTCCTTTCGGGATTTCTGAGTTCAGACCCTCAAAAGCCTCTACGTGCAGACGCCTTGGGTCTCAAGCAGTTGAGACTGCAAACTCTTGAGGCGGCTTTCCAGGTTTCCCCCAAAAATCCTTTGGTGGGAGCTGAAGGCCGGCTTCTTCTACTCAACAATCTGGCCAACGCCGTTTCCAACCACAAGCGATTCAAAGACGGTCGCCCTGGAAACATCCTGGATGATTTGATGCAAACGTATGGAGAGCGAATCCCCGCAGAGGGAATTTTGCGTGCTGTGCTCGAAGGACTTGGAAGCATTTGGCCTGGACGCCTTGAAGCGAGAGGAGTGAACCTCGGAGACGTTTGGCCACACTCGAAGCTTGGTGCTAACGGCAGCTTTGACTCTCTCGTTCCATTTCATAAGCTCTCGCAGTGGATGACCTACTCCTTGATCGAGCCCATTCTTGAGGCAGGCCTTCAGGTTGATGGCGTTGATCAGCTCACAGGACTTGCCGAGTACAGAAATGGCGGTCTCATGATTGATTCGGGACTTATTCAACCCCGAGATCCTCAAGACCTCGGTCGCATCTGGCCAGCATCCTCTGAATTCATTATTGAATGGCGCGCTTTGACGGTTCATCTGCTCGACGTCATTGGTGAGAAGGTTCGGAAGGAACTCAACAAGTCATCGCAAGACTTCCCCTTGGCCAAAGTGCTGGAAGGGGGCACATGGTGGGCAGGGCGAAAGCTCGCCACTCAGCGCGAGGGCGGGGGATCTCCCGTTCAGATTCAAAGTGATGGAACTGTTTTTTAGAGGGAAATATGAAAGCAAAAGTCAAAGTTCTTGATCATCCACTGCTCAGACACAAACTGGGGTATCTCAGAGACAAAACCACAGCGTCGGGAGAATTCCGAGAAATCACCAAGGAAATCAGCAGAATCTTGGCATACGAAGTCATGCGCGATTGGAAGGATATGAAAAGAGTGAGCGTTGAAACGCCGATCTCCCCAACCAAAGTGGAACGCATTGATCATCCGCCGGTGGTCGTTTCGGTGATGCGTGCGGGCAATGGAATGCTCGATGCGATCTTGTCCATGATCCCTTTTGCGTCGGCAGGATTCATCGGCATTTATCGAGACAAGTTTATTCACAATACGGTGGAATACTACTTCAAGATGCCTGCGGACATTAAGGGACGGATGGCCTTGCTCTGCGATCCACTCGTCTCAACGGCCGACACCATGATCGCAGCTATTGATCGCCTCAAGAGCTATGAGGTCAAAGAAATCAAGATCCTCACGATTTTGGTGAGCAAAACAGCGCTTGAGCGGCTCAATCATTTTCATCCTGATGTCGAGATTTATACTCTCGAGGTCGAGTCCGAAATCAACGAGCTGGGCTATCTGGTCCCAGGCTTAGGAGATGCGGGTGACCGACTCTACCAGACACGATAGAGGCCAAACGCATCCTTATGTGATTGGAGTTGCAGGCGGTAGTGGATCCGGAAAGACGTATTTCTCAACGGCGTTGCGACGGCTCATTGGTGACGACAAATGCTCAGTGATCCTTCAGGACAATTTCTATTTTGATCAATCGCAGCAGTTTGATTTTGACGGCGGCTCTGTCAACTTTGACCATCCAAGCAGTATTGATTTCAAGATGCTGGCTGAGTGCTTGGTCTCTTTGAAGAGTGGGGCAGCCACTCAGATTCCAATTTATGATTTCATCACCCACACAAGATCCTCAAGCCATATCCTGGTGGAGCCTCGGCCTGTGATCATTGTGGATGGAATTCTGATCTTGCACGATGAGCATGTTCGCTCCCAACTTCATTACGCTATTTTTTTTGATACGCCGGAAGAGCTTCGATACGCCCGAAGACTCAATCGGGATGTGAACGAACGAGGTCGAACTCAAGAAGGCGTCAGAGCTCAGTTTCAAAAGCAGGTTAAGCCCATGCACGATATGTTCGTTGAACCGTCAAAGCTCTTCGCAGATGTTGTGATGACGGAAAACGACTCTTTTGATGCGTTTCTCCAGGGCTTTTCCCATCAGCTCAAAACAATACTCTGAGTTTACTTGAGTTCCGGATTAAGAGGCGTCACGGGCTTTGTGCTTTCGGGAAGCTTTACTGGCCCCACCACTTCACCTTCTTTGTACCGACGAGAAATCTCTCTAAACCCATCTTCATTATACTCACGAACTTCAAATCGAGACCGAGCACCCGTCAAAATCGGGCGACCGAGGGGATCTACACCAAACAAGAGAGCATTGTAGATTTCAACGATTCGCTGAGCTGCGGCCGCTCGACCCTTTTCGATCGGTCGATCGGGTAGAGGCTCAAATGAATCGCGAGCGCCTTTGATGTATTCCATGGCAATACGAATATTGAAGTCCGAATCTTTCAGCTGAAAATACGCATAAAAATTCTGATCGAATTGCTCCTGCGTAAAAGCCGTATCAGCAATCTGCAGCTTCAGATCCATCAGAAAATCTTTATGATCCAACCAATGCAGTTGCTCATCGGGAAGAGTGAACTCCTGGTACTGACGAGTGGTCCATTCGGCCGTATCATTCCAGCCAGTCTTGATTTGAGTTCCAACAGCTACAAACAAGGTTAGCGTAGCACCAATCCCCATCACCTTCACGACCGGCTTCTTGAGCCAGTCGAGTTTTGAAACCACAAACTCAAATGATCGCGAGGCACCTGACTGAAATCGCTTCAAACCACCATGCACTTGTTTCAGCGCGCTCTCCATCATTCGGGAAACAAACTGAGTTGCCCATGGCTCAGGCTGCATTCGAGAATTGAAGATGACTTTTGCAATGCTCTCGACACGTGAGCGAACCACTCGTCGCTGTTGTGTTTCGTCGGAACTCTCTACGCTCGGGTATCGCTGATCATACGCCGAAAGAATGGCTTCAACCGACTGAAGGTCCTTCACTTCTTTGCCAATGGCTTTCTCCAGGTAGAGTTGAAACTTCCAGAACAACAGGGCCTGATTAATCTGTAAATCCACTTCGAGTTCGTCTTTTACAAATCGAAGATCACTTTCTTCGAGCGACACTCGCTCTTTTAGCTCCTTCTTATCCTGAGGCTCGAAGTGTCCCATCCAATCATCGATTGAGATCGATCGATCATTAAATGAGACCGAAGGAGGCATATCGGAAATCGATGTTGGATAAACAAGATCAGGCTTTGCCAGCGCCGCTTTGAGGATGCGAATACGACCGTCAAGATTCACTTTCGCTTCCTGAAACTTGGCATTCTCGCGCACGAATCGATGGGAGTCTTTGATCCAGTTTTGCACCGCTGTATCTGCGTCGGAAAAAGCCATCCCACGCACGTTCTGGTATCGCGAGGCTTCCAAAATGACACGAGTGACGTATCGAAGGTCGACTTCATTGAGCATCTTCCACGAGGCCTTAACTCCCATCTTGGCAATCGCTCCTCGACATCGAAGATGAGAAGGCAGATTCTCGTTTTTGTTCAACAGTTGAACCAAGGATTGAGTCGGAACGGGCTTCGGATCTTGAGCTGGAAAAGCATTGAATGAAACTAAACTCGACACCAAGAACAGGCCCACAATTCGTGCAAATGAACTCATACGAATCCGTCTTTTAGCGACCTTCCAAACATCCGTGAAGGGGGCAAACTCGTGTATTTTTTGGTGCTAACGACTGACCTTAGGAATCATTAAAAGGCCTGGAATCGCCATCAAAGCACAGAAGACATAAAATCCAGTCCAACCAATCGACTCAGCAAGATAGCCCGTCCCGGATGCAAAGATTGTCCCGGGCACTGCCATCAGCGAGGTCAAAAGCGCATATTGAGTCGCAGTAAATTTCTTGTTGGTTTGCAGAGCCATGAATGTGGCGTAGGCGGCCTGACCAAGACCAGTGGCCAAAAACTCAAACGACACAATACCAGCCAAAATCATTTGTCGATGCTCCGACCACAGAGCGCTTTCATGATCAATCAAAACGATGAGTGCAAAGGCTGCTGTCGAAAGCAATTGAAGAATTCCAAAAATCCAAAGCGCTGTTGAAACCTTCATACGCACCAGGATGGCACCACCCAAGAGAGCTCCCCCAAACAAACAGAACATTCCAAGACCTTTCACAACGACGAAATATTCTGTCCGGGTGAAGCCCTGACTCAAGATGAATGGAATATTCAGCGCACCAGCAAGATTATCCCCGACTTTGTAGAGAAGAACGAAAGCAAGAATCCAAAACGCCCCCGAGCGTCCCAAAAACTCCCGAAAGGGATCGATCACCGCCTCGCGAACAGATCGTGGAGGAGCTTCCTCGACCGTGGGCTCAGAGACAAACAATGTCGTGATCATTCCAAGGACCATCATCAAACCCAATAGAATATGAATCTGATTCCAACCCACACCGGCATCGGCGGAAAGGAACGAGACTCCAACAGAAACGTACATTCCGAGTCGCCACGCATTCATCCAAACACCCGTTCCTAAACCGAGCTCATCTTCTCTCAGGTATTCCCGACGAAACGCATCAAGAGCAATATCTTGAGTCGCTCCAAAAAAAGCTACCGCCATCGCTGTCACACCAATCCAAACGAGTTGGGTCTGTGGACTCCACTGGCCAAGCAGAGCAATCGATCCGAGAAGTGCCACTTGCGTCAGAAGCATCCAGCCGCGACGTCTACCCAAAAAAGGGGGAACGATCCCATCGAGCGCGGGGGACCACAAAAACTTAAGGGTGTAGGGTAGCGAAACCGCCGACATCAACCCAATGGTTCCGAGATCAATCCCTTCCGCAGTCATCCACGCTTTCAAGACATCCTTCACCACATAAAACGGAAAACCTGAAATCAACCCTAGCGAGAACATTGCGAGCATCTTCCAAGAAAGGAGCACTCTCCAAAAATCCGGCTTTTGCTTTTGAGCTTCAGGCATGCACTCAGTTTGAGCAAAACTTTGATGCTCCTCAAGCTAAAGAATGCTCCTAAACTTTCTTTCATGTAGGGTTCGAAGCATGACAAGCGATCTCATGATCACTATTCTCCAACTCAGCTCTGCATTGGCATTTTTAGGTTACGGAATGGCATGCCTCTCAACATCCCATATGAAACAGGAATTCCAGAGATACGGCCTTCAAAGATTTCGAGTTCTCACGGGCTTGTTGGAGATGGGTGGAGGTGCAGGACTTCTCATTGGAATTTTCACCTCCAATTCCATTCTTTCAATACTCGCTTCGTCTGGCCTGACTGTTTTGATGATCTGCGGAGTGGGCGTTCGGCTTCGAATCAAAGACCGTTTTGTTCAATGTCTTCCGGCGATCATTCTTTTTCTGTTGAACTCTCTGATCGCGTACTCACACTTTCAGACTCTTATGCATTAACTCATTTGTTTTTTGATGCTCTCCACCGCTTCAAGTGCCGAGAGCGCTGCGCCCTCCACTCGCCCCCCTTGAAACGCATCACCGATAACATAGAGACTCGAAATCTCATCGAAATGAAAATCTCCAACATCAAAAGACAGCGGCTCGGAACGACTGTAGAGCCAACGATGAGCCGCTTCAATCACGAGCGCTTGGGGCAAGACACTTTTTAGCTGCGACTTGGCAAACTCAATAACCTCGGCCGCAGATGCATTGATCATCTCAAGACTTTTTTCCTGCGTCAGGTGAACTGTTAGACTGGGATTTTCAGAGATTCCCTTTTTTTGATTGTCGCAAATCCACTCAATTCCCGTTTCAGGATTACACCACTGGGCATGCGGCGATGGCATCAGGAACCCATCAAGAGCTCCAAACATCACTGCCCAAGTCGGATGAAATCGTACAGACGACAGCCGCTTCAAATTGATTGCAGTACCTGCAAGAAGGCTCAAGGCCTGCGGAAGGGGAGTTGCCAAAACTAACGTCTTACACTCAAGAGTTTCACCTTCGGCGGAAACAAGCTTCCAATGAGAATTCGCGTAAACAAGTTCAGCGCATTTCCAATTGAATCGGCTCTCAACGCCAGAAGAGAAATACTTGGCGAGGCTGTTCATGCCCGCCGAGCCACAAAAACGCGGACTTTCTTTGATCTGCTGATGAGACAAATGAGGGATGGCTGAGTGCCAGGGCTTGATCACTCCCAGTTCAAGCGGTCGAGCAAGGACAGCCTGGAATCGGCTGTCGCGAGCTGTCAAAAACTGAGCACCGTGATCAAATCGATACTCTCGACGATCGACCTCCACTCGACGGGTACTCATTCGACCTCCGGGTCCGCGAGATTTATCAACCAGCATGAGATCGCAATGATCTTTGAGCAAATGGCAAAGAAGTGAACCAGAGATTCCCGCGCCAATACAAATCAGATCCTTCATGAGCCTATTCACACTAGGGGATTCAAACCCAGCAATCAACACCAAGGGCCTGACACAAACTTGTCCTCGCCATGGCATTTTTGACCGACTGACAAATCAGACACCCTGAAATCACTCGAGTTTTCGTGGAGGCCCTCTTTTTGCAAATCCCTGAAAGAACGTGGTCTTTGGTGAGCTCATCTGGAGGATTACTCGTGCAAAAGCTTCACCATTTCATTTTCAGTCTAAAGATTTTCAGCGTCAGCCTTGTGGTAGCCGGCAGCCTTCAGGCGAGTCCGATCAGCTCAAAAACACCGCGTTCCAACTCATCTCAGGAACTTGATTCCAGCACCAGTCGCTTCGCCCTCAGCCAAACGGAGGAACGCAGATCGTTTTGCTCCTCGCTCTTTCACCAGGCCTACGATTCATGCTGTAAGTCAGAGTCCGGCTGCAACGAAACTCAACAAGAGCGGCACTGCAACGGCGAAGCCAACACCATTCACGAAAGTTGCCTTTCTGCCTCACAGAGGACGACGAACAGCTTTTATTGACTCATGTGGACAACGAGCTCTTTTTCGGGGTTTTGAATCCCCAGCGGGGGGGCATTGAAGCCATCTAAACCCCCTAAAAGCCATTCACCAGTGGCATATTCTTTGCTCCATTAAATCCGACTCTTGCACAAGCTCTGAAATCAGGGGAGAAATGGCGCTGTGATTAGGATTGGATTTTTCATTTTTTGCTCAGCAGTTTTAAGCCCCTTACTCCTTGCCGACGGCAAGAGCCAATCAAAGCCGCCCGCGGAATGGTTTTTTGAACCGCGAGAGGCCCATGAAGACAGCTCTGACTTTCAAGCGCGCCGCGCACGACAAGCCTCTCAAGAGAGCGTTCTGATTCTCAATGAGCGAGCAAACATCTTCACTGCGGAATCGGAAAGTGGAAGTGGATCAGGAATCATCCTTCAGGTTACAGCAGAGCATATTCTGATTCTCACCAATGAACATGTTGTTCGAAGAGGTGCGCATGAATCTCAAGTCATCAAAGTGGCCTTCACCAATCCCGATGGCAGTGACGAGTGGACGTTTGCTACCGCTGTGAAGACAAGCATGCAGCGAGACGTCGCCGTCATGATTGTTCCTCGATCTTCGATCAAAACAGCTCAACCTCAGGAGGCGAAGATCCCTGTCTCTCCCGAGCACCTTCAGTATTTGCTTCAACGAGGACGCAACAACTTTGCTTTTGGAAATCCCCTTGGTGGCAGAAATGTTTTCACAAAGGGAGTTCTCTCGGGGCTTCCCACAACGGCCATGGACGATGAGATCATGATCCAAACGGACGCGCCTATTAATCCAGGAAACTCTGGCGGACCTCTCTATGACATTGCCACAGGTTCTGTTATCGGAATGAATACCGACAAAGTGGCGAGTGCCTACGTCGATTCCGTCGGACGTGCAATCCCCATCACGACGGCATTGCAAGAAGCTCAGCGTCTCTTGGATGGTCGTCACGATCAAGGCCAGGGATACATTCCAGGCCGGACAGAGCGAATCCCCATCTCCCTTCTTCAAAAGGAAGGAACCTGGCCGATCGTTGAGAAGAACTATCCGGATCTCTTGGCAGCTCAGCAGAAGTTTAAGCAAGCTTCGCAGGGTCTTCAGATTCTCACGGACATTCATCCTGATTCGGGCCTCCAAGTGGGAGATGTCATCATCAAAGCCAATCAATCTTATGTGGGATCTGATGAGAGAGAATTGATCCGACGCATTCGTTCGACTGCCAACCAACAGGTTCAGTTTGAAGTCTTAAGAGGGGATCAGATTGTTAAGATTAATGTTCATGTCCAGGATATGCTTCAATCTTTGCGAGCGAGAGAAACCAACTTCGCAGCCGTTGGCGGCCTGATTTTGCAGATGCCTCTGCTCAATGAAGATGGTGACTATCTTCGGGGAGAAAAGGGAGTTCTTGTGACTGAGATTGTTCCTGGCTCTCCAGGCTCTAAACTCATGGAACAGGGTGAACTCGCCAGGTTCTCTCTTATTTATAAGGCGCAAGTCGGAACCAAGACGTTTGCTATTGAAAGCCTCGAGGATGTCCACCAACTGGCCGACCATCTCAAGGCCTCAGATCATAAGCTCGTTCGACTCTATGTGAAGAACCCTATCCGCCTTTTCCAACCCGACCAACTCAAACTCAAAACTCTCCTCGACACCAACGGGCTACCCGTTCTGAATTCCAAGCCTGAGTTCGTCTTACTGGAATCGCCGGAAGTGATCACCTCTCGTAACGGCGAGATGAATGAACTCAGAGAAGAGCTCAATCGAAGTCTTTTGTCAGGAACAGTTTACAATTTCACGGATGCCGCTCGATCTGCATCTGACCGTTGTGCTCAAAGGCTCAAAGATTTAAAGTCTTCGAATGAGACTTAAGACATCGCTTTTCTCTCAATCCCTGACGTTTTGGATTTTTCTCAGTTTGCTTTTAGGAACTCTCGCGGGAATTCTGATTCACCAGTCGGCTGGACCCGATTGGTACTCATCAAGCTCAATCCGACAGATTTTTCAGTTTGGAGCTGAGGGTTTTTTACGGCTGTTAAGATTCATTGTTGTTCCCGTCGTGCTCGTTTCTCTGACCTGCGGAGTGGCTGGACTTCAGAATATCAAGGAGTTTGGAAAGATTGCCGGCAAGACGTTTTGTATATACCTCGGGACAACCTTGATGGCCGTTGCGCTGGCGATGAGTGCAGGCTTTTTGACGAGACCTGGCGAGGGGTTTAATCTTGGTCGAGATGGTACAAGTGCTCCAGCACCAGCCGCGCCCTCAATCCTAGACACCTTTCTCAACATCATTCCCTCGAATTTGTTTTCCGCTCTTACTAACGCAGACATGCTCCAAGTCATCTT
>CAZZLQ010000006.1:0-20346 GCA_964655245.1 uncultured Bacteriovoracaceae bacterium
ATGTGTGCGATGCTGCTCAGAAAATTCTTCTTACACGAGGTGATGTTCATCTTGTCATTTTTGCACATAATCATAGACCTGTGTTTCGGCAGATGGGTGTTGGCAAAGAGTACATCAATACGGGAACGTGGAATTCAATGACTCATCTCGAGGTTGATCGTATGGGCTCTCATTTGATTTGTACTTTTGCTCTCATTGAATATGTCGGTTTGAAGCCCCAGGCATCTCTCAAAGTTTGGAAGGGTCGCCAGCGACCGACCGTCGAGGTCGATGTTGCATAGTCCAATGGTGCTGCTGCGCAGCATGACGATCTGTTGACGAGGCACGATCAAGTCTTTGACGCTTTGATGCGGTGAATTTTCTCTGACGCAAAAAAATCTTCAATCATACGAGGGGTTTACTCCAAGTCTTTCTTGGTACAGCGCTTGCTTCTTTCACATCGCGGAATATTGCGGGGGGAGGAGTATATGGCTGAGGAAGCAGCGCAGAAACAGGCAACAGAAGAAGAGGGCGGTGGGAAAAAGAAGATCCCACTTTGGCTTATCATCTTGATTGCATCTCAGGTGGTCTTGATTGCCGTTGCCGTCGTCGTTTTGAAAATGATGTCGGGACATAAAGAAGCAGAAGAGGCTGCTCTCAAAGAGCCTTCAGTCGCTGAACAACGGGTGAGTCCAGAGAAACTAAAGGATCCTAAAACATTAGCAGGTCCGAGCTACAAGCTTGATCCCTTCATTGTAAATCTCATTGACGATGGTCGTGGTCCTCGTTTTCTGAAGATTGAAATTCAATTAGAGCTTGAAACTCCGCCTGATCTCAAAGCTGGTACAGAGCCTCCTGTCAAGGCTGAGCTCGACAGTCGAAAGACTCAGATTCGCGATATTCTTCTCATGCTTTTAACTTCAAAGCGACAGTCTGACATTGAGTCCCCCGATGGAAAAAGAATCCTTCGCGATGAGATTTTTACACGTATTAACAAGGTTTTGGTAACTGGAGCTGTCCGACAAGTCTTCTTCACCGAGTTTGTCATTCAGTAAGAATTGAGGAGTGAGCCGTGGCTGATGAAACAAAAAATGACAAGATTCTCTCTCAAAACGAAGTCGACGCGCTTTTGAACGCAGTCAAAGACGGAGAGGTGTCGACAGAGTCAAAAGCCGGCAATGGTTCAAATCTTCAAGCCTATGATTTCACCAAGCAGCGCAAACTTGTCCGAGGCCGGATGCCTGGTCTTAAAATCATTTTTGACCGGTTTCAGCGGTCATACAAGCAAACCCTCTCATCGATGGTTCGCAAGGTGGCCGTGGTCGAGTATGCACAAACTGAGTTTCTGAGATATTCCGAGTGGATTTCAACACTTCCTAATCCCTCCTGTCTGAGCATCATGCGGATGTCACCACTGATCGGCAATGCTGTCATTTCGATTGAGCCATCATTTGTTTTTACGCTCATTGATAACATCTTTGGTGGTGGAAAGTTTGGCGGTCAGAAGCGCAAGGAAGGTGACTTCACGACGATCGAGCTGAAGATGATCCAAAAGATGACTCAGTACTTCAGTTCGGACCTGGAAAAGGCCTGGTCGAGCGTTTATCCGCTTGAGTTTGAGTATGTTCGAACGGACGTGAATCCTGAGTATGTGAGTATTATGGCCCCCTCGGACGTCGTCATTGTGTCTGATTTCACGGTGTCATTTGAAAGTGTTTCAACCCGAATGCAGATGGTCATTCCTCTGTTCGCTCTTGATCCTATCAAGGCGCTTCTTTCCGATCACACCTATGTGGAGCAGTCCCAACCCAATCCCAATTGGAGAATTTGGTTGGCTGAAAATCTCAGCAAAGCAAAGGCCCCGATGCACGTTCTCTTGGGCAAAACCACCGTCACGATGAGGCAGATTTTGAATCTCAATCCGGGCGACACGGTTCAGTTGGAGCACTATGTGGCCGATCCGCTGCCCTTGTTTGTTGAGGGAGTGCGAAAATTTGATGTTCGAATGGGAACGAGCTGTGGACAAAAGGCTGTTCAGATCGAGCGCGTTGGGCCGATGCCCGAAAAAAGTGACAAGGCTTGAAACTGATTGATTTGATGAAGGAGAAACTATGGCAGACGAAACAACACAAAATCCTGGTGAGTTTCAGGGAAAAGATTTTGGAGCTGGAGGAGGAACGGCAGCAGCTGGAGCCG
This sequence comes from uncultured Bacteriovoracaceae bacterium, assembly GCA_964655245.1. GTDB lineage: Bacteria > Bdellovibrionota > UBA2394 > UBA2394 > UBA2394 > JBEIHI01. Next base: position 2,176 of record CAZZLQ010000006.1, read on the forward strand.
CTCGGCCCATTGATTTTCTACTAGACGTTCCTCTTACACTATCAGTGGAGCTTGGTCGTACAAGAGTTCTTGTGAACGACCTTCTGCAGCTGGGTCAGGGGTCGGTCGTTGAGTTGACTAAGCTTGTAGGGGAGCCCCTTGAGGTGCTTGTGAATGAGAAGCTGGTTGCGCGCGGTGAAGTTGTCGTTCTCAACGACAAGTTCGCTGTCCGATTGACAGATATCATTTCCCCCAAGGATCGCTTGGATAAGTTGAGTTAAGGACAGTGGTATGACTGAAGATCCATCCACGATGATGACTTTGCTGAAGACAATGGGAGCGCTTGCTCTCGTCGTTGGATTCATTCTGACTTTGTCGTGGGTCGCCAAGAAGTATCTGAAAGCGGGTCTTCTGTCCGTTCAGCAGGGGGGAGAGATCAAGATTCTCCAGAGTTTTCATTTTGAACCCAAGAAAAAGCTGATGATTGTTTCCGTGAATGATCAAAAGCTTCTTCTTGGGGTTTCAGAAAGCTCTATTTCACTGATCACACATCTTGAAAAAGGCCCTTTGGAAACACAGGAGATTCGACATGCGCATCACGCTTAGAAACGTTTCTTGGTTGTTTTTGGGTTTGGGCTTTCTCTTCATCCCGGCCCTCTTGAGTGCTCAGAGTTTGCCATCAGTGAATGTTAACTTTGGTGGGACAGGACCTAAGGAGATCAGCTCAACATTACAGATCCTATTGATGTTGACGATCTTGTCATTGGCTCCAGCCATCGTCGTCACGATGACATCTTTTAGTCGATTTGTGATTGTTTTCTCGCTTCTTCGGCAAGCTCTTGGAACTCAACAGGTTCCTCCAAATCAAGTTCTCGTAGGTCTCGCATTGTTCATGTCTTTTTTGGTGATGTCTCCAACCTTGAAACGCATCAATGAAGAGGCGTTTGTCCCCTACACCCAAGGTAAGGTTTCGCAAAAAGATGCGCTCGAAAAAGCTGCTCTTCCTATGCGGGATTTCATGTTGGCGCATACGCGAGAGAAGGATCTCGCTCTCTTTGTGAGTCTACAAAGTGGAGAGAAGCCCAAGACCATTGAAGATATTGGGATGGCCAGCATTATCCCAGCGTTTATCATCTCTGAGCTGAAAACTGCCTTTCAGATTGGCTTCATGATTTATATTCCATTCATTGTCATCGATATCGTTGTGGCTTCAGTGCTTCTGGCGATGGGGATGCTTGTCCTTCCACCCGTCATTATCTCTCTGCCCTTCAAGTTGATGCTCTTTGTTCTTGTTGATGGATGGAATCTGATTGTCGGTAGTTTAGTGAAGAGCTTTGGAGGTGGAGCGTGACGCCAGCATTCATTCAGGGAATAGCCTTTGAAACGCTTCAGACAGTGCTCCTTGTTTCAGCCCCCGTATTGATTGTCGCTTTGATTGTTGGTCTTACGATCTCGATCCTCCAGGCGACGACTCAAATCAACGAGATGACATTGGCCTATATTCCAAAGATTGTGGCTATTTATGTCACACTCATTGCCTTTGGCGGATTCATTATTGATCGATTGATGGGCTTCACAACACGATTTTTTTCCGATTTTGAAAGGTTTACTCATTAATGGGATGGGATGTCATCAGACCTGAATTCGTGATTTCGATCTTTCTCGTCGTAGCGAGAATTTCAGGCCTCTTTTTGATCGCTCCTTTGTTCAGCAACAAAGCTGTTCCTGCACGCATGAAAATTGCTTTTGTCGTGATGTTTTCTTTGATCATCGTTCCCATGATTTCTATGAAGCCTCGACCCATTCTTTTAACTTCCGACGTCGCTCTGCTGGTGGCTATTTTGCAGGAAGTGACCTTGGGTCTGGTCCTTGGTTTTGCTTGTTACTTGGTGTTTGCGGCCGTTCAGGTTGCAGGTGAGCTGATTGGAAACCAGGTTGGGTTTTCGGTCGCGACCTTGTTCGATCCTGCCAACGAGGGGGCCTCTGGAATTCTAACCATGTTCTATGTGATTCTCGGAGCACTTCTCTTTATGGCACTCGATGGCCACCACATTATCCTGGCCGCTCTCACGAAGAGCTTTCAGATTCTTCCGGTCGGAATTCCCTTTGAATTGAAAATCTCTGCGGGGATTGTGGAGCTTATCACGCGAATCTTTATTGTTGGTATGCAGGCGGCTGTGCCTCTCATCCTTGTTTTGACGATGCTTAACTTCATCTTTGGATTTGTAAACAAGCTGTCTCCCCAAATGAATATCTATTTCAATACGGGATTCATCCTGGGCCCTGTTGTTGGGATTATCGTTTTGATTGTCAGCATCCCTCTGTTTCGAGTTTTGATGACACAGTTAACTGAGGGCATGGAGCCAGATTTGATTCAGTTGATGAAGGCTCTCAAAGGAATTTAACTCATGGCGGATTCGAGCGACAAAACAGAAGATCCTACGCCAGGACGCCTCGAGGAGGCGCGAGAGAAGGGTAATGTCGCGCAATCCAAAGAGTTTGCGACGGCTTTAGTTTTTTTAGGGATGGCGCTCGCTCTTTATTTTGGTGGTCGAGGAATGCTGATGAAGCTTGCTGAGATGATCAAAAAGTATTTCTCCCCTGAGTATTTCCGAGTGGATTCTCCCGATGAGTTTTTGGCAATAATGGGGGGAGTTGTTGGAGATTTGCTGTGGTTGCTGGGACCCATGTTCTTTGCAGTTTTTGTCTTTGGTATTGCCGCTTCTGTGACTCAGTTTGGATTTTTGTTCACCTCAGAGAAGCTAACGCCTGATATCAACAAAATTGATCCCCTCAATGGGTTTAAGAGAATTTTTTCCCAGGAAACAGCTGTCGAGTTTGCCAAATCCGCACTGAAGATCGTCGTTATCTCAGGAATATTGTTTCTGATGTTTAAAGGTGAATTCTATAGAATCAACGAAATCGCTGCACAGCCTATCAACAAGAGTTTTGCTTATCTTCTTGAACTTCTCGGAGATCTTTTCTTTGTCATGCTTTTGTTTGTGAGTGTCCTTGGAGTTGCCGACTTCGCCGTCCAAAAGTGGCTCTACATCCAGAGAATGCGAATGAGTATTCAGGAAGTTAAAGAAGAGATGAAGAACCGTGAAGGGGATCCTCATATTCGTGCGCGCGTTCGACAGATTCAGCGTGAAAGGGCTCGTGCTCGAATGATGCAAGATGTCCCCAAGGCTGACGTCGTTGTGACGAATCCGACCCACGTAGCTGTTGCGTTGGAATACAAGCGCGGTCAAATGCGAGCGCCTAGGGTTTTGGCAAAGGGAGCTGGTTTTGTTGCGCTCAAGATCAAGGAAATGGCGGCCCAGCATCAGATTCCAATCGTCGAGAAAAAACAGTTGGCTCGATACATCTACCGAAACATTGAGGTGGGTGAGTTGATACCTGAGTCTCTTTATACGGCTGTCGCAGAGGTTTTGGCTTACGTTTACAAGGTCCGAAAAAAGTTTGTTCAACAAATCATGAAGCAGGGAGTGGCTTAAGGAGTTAAGTTATGGCGGATTTGAATCCACAAAATCAGCTCCCTTCAACTGACGGATTAGGGACGTTATTGAGAAATCGAGAGACCGTCATTGGATTCGGCCTTGTCGCGGTGGTCCTCATCATGATGATCCCCATGTCGCCCACGATGATTGATGCTTTGCTTGTTCTTTCGATGGCTATTTCTTTGGTAGTTTTCTTGATTGCCGTTTACACGCGGCGCGCAATTGATTTCACTGTGTTTCCCACAATTCTCTTGTTTGTGACTATTTTGAGATTGGCACTGAACGTCGCCTCTACTCGTTTAATTTTGACCTCTGGCCACACAGGCGCCTCCGCAGCTGGAGAGGTGATTCATGCATTTGGTGACTTTGTTATCGGAGGAAATTACGTCGTTGGATTGATCGTCTTCGTCATTCTCATTGTGATCAACTTTATCGTTATCACCAAGGGTGCTGGTCGTATTGCTGAGGTCGCAGCACGGTTCACCTTGGACGGTATGCCCGGTAAGCAGATGGCGATTGATGCAGATCTCAATGCTGGTTTGATTAATGAAGACACTGCTCGTCAGCGTCGAAAAGAGATTGAGACGGAAGCTGACTTTTACGGATCCATGGACGGTTCGAGTAAGTTTGTTCGTGGAGATGCTATTGCAGGTATCATCATCACCGTTGTTAACGTTGTTGGTGGGTTGATCATCGGGATTCTTCAGAAGAATATGTCCGCCGGTGAAGCCGCACAGGTTTATACCATGCTTACAGTGGGGGATGGTCTTGTTTCTCAGATTCCTGCACTTATCGTCTCGACAGCTGCAGGTATCATCGTGACCAAGGTGTCGACGGAGTCGACCATGGAGCAAGATGTCACCAAGCAGTTCTTACTTCAGCCCCAGGCTCTTATGGTTGCGGGGCTCGTGATGGGCGCCGGTGCTCTTCACCCCAGTATGCCCAACATCCCCTTTGGACTGGCGGCCATCGGTTTGTTCTATATGGCGGCTTACGCTCGGAAAAAACTCATTGCGAATGAAGCTCAGCGGTTGGCTGAAGAAGCTCAGAGAAAGATTGATGGAAGTAAGGTTGAAAAAACGACTGAGTTTGATCCAACATCTTGGGTCGCTCCTGTTGATTTTCTGGAACTGGAAGTTGGATACGGACTGGTTCCTTTGGTGGATGAGAGACAAAATGGAGATTTGCTCAAGCGAATGACTCATTTGCGGCGTCAGTTTGCTCAAGATATGGGTTTTGTTGTTCCTCCCATTCACATTCGAGATAATCTTCAGCTGCGCCAAGGGGAGTACGCGATTGTCGTCAAGGGTGTTCGAGTGGCTGGCGGTGAACTTTTTGTTGATAGCATGCTGGCCATCGATCCTGGAACGACCTCTGGAAAGATCGAAGGGATTGATACTATTGAGCCTGCCTATGGATTGCCCGCTCGTTGGATCACAGAGGACAAGCGAGAGAAGGCCCAGCTTATGGGTTACACCGTGGTTGATAACTCCACCACCGTGGCAACTCACTTAAGCGAAGTGATTAAGCAACACGCCCATGATCTCCTTGGACGTCAAGAGCTGCAGAAGCTGCTTGATCGTTTGAAGGAAACTCACGCCAAGCTGGTTGAGGATATGGGTACAGACAATCTCTCTATCGGTCTTCTGCTGCGCGTGATGAAAAATCTTTTGAAAGAGGGGATTCCGGTTCGAGACTTGCCGACGATTTTGGAAGCTCTGTTGGATTCAGGTGTTAAAACTCGAGATACGGACCTGCTTACAGAAAGAGTGAGAGAGGCTCTTGCGCCGACGATCACTCAAGCGTTTTCTCAGGAAGGAAAACTGCGAGTTCTTGTTTTGGATCCCGAGCTTGACGAAGCGCTGGCCCGAAGTCTGATTAAGACGGAAGAGGGAGTGCAGATCACTTTAGATCCCAAAAAAGCTCTCTCCATGATCAATGTTTTGCAAGACCAGTGTGAGAAGCTCATGGGAGATGGAATTCAGCCCGTTGTTCTCACCTCTCCCAGTGTTCGCTTGTACTTCAGAAAGCTGATTGAGCGGCAGATCCAAAACTGCGCTGTGATTTCACACTCTGAGGTGACCACTCTGAGCAAGCTGGAAAGTTTAGGGGTTATCAAAATTTAAGGAGTACTTATGGCACTGCAGATCAAAAAATTTCAAGCGCCAACGTTGCAACAAGCAATTGAACAGATTCGCAATGAAATGGGTGACGATGCCATTATCCTTCAGACCGAGCCCATCAAAGGGGGGGGAATGGGATTGTTCGGCCGCAACAGTATTGAAGTAACGGCGGCGATCGATCGAAACGAAACTCAAATGAAGTTTCATGCGATGATTTCCGAGACAACGGATGAGCGCGCCGCAGCTCCTGCGTCAGTCAGAGCGCCAGCTGCGGTTGGCGGTAAGAAAAATTGGCTTGGCTTGCTTGGCACGGTGACTCCGAAGAAAGTCGAAGCTCCCAAGCCGGTTGAAACTGCTAAGACCCAGGCGTCGCCGGCAAGTGTTTCCGCAGCAGTTTCGAACACGTCAGATGATAAGTCCTCTCTGGGGCAGCTTTATGCTGTCAAAACCTTTGTGGATCCTCTGAAGAAAGACGTTGAGGATCTAAAAGCGGCTCTCAAGAAAACCGAGAATCCCTTACAGAAAAAGACAAAGGTGAAAGATCCCCTGGAGGATGAGGTTCATCGGCTTCGCGAGGATATTCGATCGTTTATGCTTGAAACAAAGTTTCAGGAAGACAAGATGCCCGCTCACATTCGGCAGCTGATGACCTTCTGGAAGGAGCGAGGGCTTTCCGAGCGGATGGTTGCCAAGATTTTTAGTGATATGGAAGCTTGGGGCAATCAGATTACGTTGACCACCTCTCCTCTTGAGGCGATGGAGCAGATTGCTCATAGCTTATCCGGAGTGATCCAAGAAGCGGATGTATTTAAGAAATCAGAAAAGCGAATCGTTGTTCTCGTCGGTCCGACTGGAGCGGGCAAGACGACGACCATTGCGAAAATGGCTGCATTTGAGAAGTTAAGACTCAAGCGAAACGTTGCTTTTGTTACCGTTGATGATTTCAAGATTGGCGGAGCGGATCAACTAGCTCATTTCGGTCGAATCCTCGAGGTTCCCGTTATTCGCACTCGATCTGACATCTCTCTTGAGGCTCAGATCGCTGCGGTGAAGGCAGATACCATATTGATCGATACGTTTGGATTTGCGGCGCGCGATCAGCAGCGGCAAGAAGCTTTGAAAGAGATTCTTACGTTCACTCACCCTGATATTGTTTCGCGCCTTGAGGTTCATCTGGTATTGCCCGTCGCATTTCCCTCATCGGATCTATCCGACTTGTGGTCGACGTATTCATGCTTCAATCCGCAGTATTTGGCATTTACCAAATGGGATGAAACTCTCAATTGGGGGTCGATGCTTGCAGCTATTGTCACCTGCAAAAAACCAGTTTCTTTTATCAGTCACGGTCAAAATGTGCCTGATGACTTTGCCTTGTTCTCAAAGCAAAGCTTCATCGAGACCGTAACATCATTGTGAAGGGGAATTTATGGATCAAGCCAAGGGCTCACAAGATCAAAGGTCAAAAATGAAATCACATCGGCCGATTAAGGTGATTTCTGTAACAAGCGGCAAGGGTGGAGTGGGCAAAACACAAGTTGTTGCCAATCTTGCTTTGGCATTGAAGCAGGCGGGGAAAGAAGTTCTGATTTTTGACGGAGATATGGGGCTTGCGAATATTGACATCATCTACAATATCAATCCTCCGTTCAATCTTCAGCATTTGCTCAGTGGTCAAAAATCAATCGATGAAGTTATCTTCACTGGGCCCGATGGAGTCAAGATTCTGCCTGCAGCAAGTGGTGTCAGAGAGCTGACCCAGCTCGATGAAGCAACCAAATCGTCATTGATCGATCAGCTGGATCAGTTGGATGGCCGGTTCGATGTGGTCCTCATCGATACAGCTGCTGGCATCTCCGATAACGTGATGTATCTTAATTCATCGGCTCAGGCGATTTTTGTAGTTGTGACTCCTGAGCCCACCAGTATCACGGATGCCTATGCGTTGATGAAGGTTGCTTCGACGCAGTACGGTGAAAAATGTTTTCACATTATTACGAACCAGTGCCGAAACGAGGATGAGGGAAAGCTCATCTTTAAATCGCTGCTCAATGCCACCGACCAGTTTCTTGATTCGGTGCAGCTGTGGCATCTGCATAATCTTCCGTACGATGAGAAAGTGCGTCAATCCATCACTCGTCAACAGCCTATGATAAAATTTGATAAGGATGGTCCTCTGGCTAAGAGCTATCGCGAATTAGCCACGAAAACAGTGAAGCTCGAAGTGGGTTCCGCCAAAGGTGGAATGCAGTTCTTTTTGAAGCAGGCATTGGGATCACGGTAATCGGAGTGACTGGTGAAGAACTTGGGTGCATACAAAAAAGCTGCCAAGCGCGAGCTGTCTCGTGAAGAGAAGTCGCAGCTTATTGAGAAGTATGCACCTCTCGTGAAGATTACTGCCTACCGTTTGATAGGGAGATTGCCGGCCTCACAGTTTGTTGATGACTTGATTAGCTGTGGAATGATCGGACTTCTTGAGGCCATTGAGTCTTTTAATCCCAGTCTCATGATTAAGTTTGAGACATTTGCCAAATTTCGCATTCGAGGAGCGATGATTGATGAAATGCGGCAGCGCGATTGGATTCCGCGAAGTGTTCGATCCAAGATTCGAGAGCTCGATTCCTTGTTCCGACGCTTGTCCGCTGAGCTATCCCGAACTCCTGATGATCATGACATGGCCAAGGCCTTGGAAATGAATCTTGATCAGTACTATGAGTTCATTGTTGATCTTCAGCCCGCGGGAATGATTTCTTACGACGATGTCGCAAGCCAGGATATGGCTGATAAAAGTGTCGTTGAGTTTCTTGAGGACCGAGCATCTCCTCATCCTGATGTAGAGATGCAAATGAAGGAGCTCAAGAAGCGTATCATCGATGCTCTTGAGAACCTTGAGCAGGATGAGCAAATGGTCATGTCGCTTTATTACTACGAAGGGCTGACCCTTAAAGAGATTGCAGAGATTTTGCAGGTTTCGGAGTCCCGCGTGAGTCAAATTCATGCGAAGGCCATTCTGAAGCTCAATTGGCGTTTGGATAAGTACAAGAAGGATGCTCCGAGAGTATCGGACGAATAAAAAAGGAGATGAGACATGGAATGGTTTCAAAACGCTTTTTCGATCAGCGAAACAACGACCCAATGGTGGAGTACTCACGGAGTGACCGTCCTCTTGGCGATTTTTGTTTTTGTTCAGTGGATTGGGCTGCAGGCCTTCGCCATTCATTATCATTTTTTTAGGAAATCACTCCATCGTCCCAAGCCGGATCAGATCCGATTTTCTCTTATCGAGAAGACCATGGCTCTTCAACAAGAGCAGCTCGATCGAATTTATTCAAAGATGGCCGAGTTGAGTAAGGATCTCAATGAGACGGCGGCCCGAGTGAAGACGCCTGTTCAGAGGGTGAAGGAGCCGACCATCTCCTTGGATTCAACGTATGCCTCGATTGGAGAGCTTAACCTCAAGAAGCGGATCCAGGAGATCTCAAAGACAGTTAACTAAGCCTAAATGGTCAATCAGCAGTTTGAAAGGGGCGCCTCGAAATTGGGGCGTCCCTTTTTCTTTTATGGAGCTCTCAGGCTTTAGTTAGCCTCTCGGCAAGATTCAGTCGGCAGCTGTTGCCGCTTTGACAGCAAACCTATCGTGTTTGATGCGAAGCCGCAGAGCTAAGTCCCCTAAAAGAGATCGTTTTTTTCTGATGCGGCACGCAGGAATGACCCTTGCTTAAAAGGAAAGCGAAGGAGACGTTTGTGTCGTATACAGCATTGAGCGGACAGCTAGGAGCGATGAAGGCAATGGAAGTCATGGCCAATAACTTGGCCAACATGACGACCACAGGCTTTCGTGCTGAGCGCGTTCAATTCGAGACAGTCGTCGCTTCGGAGTATTCCAAACTTTCAGCAGGCACAACGAACACGGATGTTCGTCAGCCTAGCTACTCGAGCCCCACGGCATTTCTTGGAATCAGAGGAACTTTCACTGATGTGAGCCAGGGTGCCATTGAGACCACTGGAAACGCTCTGGACGTCGCCATTCAAGGCCCAGGATTGTTTGTGGTAAATACTCCAGATGGTGAGCGCTATACTCGCGCTGGAAATTTTTCTTTAGATGCAACAGGCCGATTGGTCACCCAGCAAGGACATGCGGTGCAGGGATCTTCTGGTGATGTTCTCATCAATGGATCGGAAGTGAGTATTACAGCTTCCGGTGAGATCCTTGTGGACCAGACACAGGTTGCTCAATTGAGGATTGTGGACGCCAAGCCCGAGACTTTGCTTCGAGAGAGTGGAATGCTCTTTAAGATCGCTGAAGGTCAAACCGTGGCTGATGTCGAAAAGATTCAGGTTCAAGGCGGCGCTCTTGAAGGAAGCAACGTGAATGCAGTTCGGGAGTTGACCGACATGATTATGGCCTCACGATTGTTTGAAAGCTTCCAAAAAAGCCAAGAGAGCGGAAGCCGAATGAGTGAGTTGAGAAACACCCGCGTAGGAAGTGTAAGCGGTTAAGGGGAATAAAGATGATCAAGGCATTATCGACAGCTTCAACAGGTATGGACGCTCAGCAAATTAGGATTGCTGTGATTGCGAACAACATCGCGAACGTCAATACGACTGGATTCAAATCGTCTCGCGCAGAGTTTCAAGATTTGATTTATGAAACTGTCCAAGCTCCTGGTGGCGAAACCGCTTCAGGTGTTTCGGCCCCTATGGGATTTCAAGTGGGTTCCGGGACAGGCGTTGTGGGAACACAGAATCTTTTTACGCAGGGAACCATGGAGCAAACCAACAACAGTTTAGATGTTGCGATTGAAGGTAAGGGCTTCATTGCTGTGCAATTGCCCACCGGCGAGACAGCTTATACTCGAGCTGGGTCACTCTCGATCAATGCCTCGGGCCAGTTGGTGAATCAAAATGGATTTCCTTTGGTTCCAGCAGTCACTTTGCAAACAAACGGAATTGAACGCCGAATCGGAATTGATGGAACGGTGACTTCACGAATTCCCCCTGCAACGGCTCCCACTACGGAAGGAACTATCGCTGTTTGGACTTTTCCAAACGATGCAGGTTTGAAAGCCGTTGGACGAAATCTTTATCAAGAAACGCCAGTTTCAGGGACGGCAACTCAGGGAACTGCCGGTGCTCAAGGAGCTGGGACCTTGCGACAAGGATTTTTGGAAAGCTCAAACGTGAATATTGCTGAGGAGCTCATCAAGATGATTCTGGCTCAAAGAGCTTATGAGCTTAACGGAAAAGTAATCTCGACTTCAGATCAAATGTTGGGAGCGACATCGCAATTGCGATAATTAAGGAATTTTTGAATGAAAGCGTTTTTTAAACTGGTACTTCTTCTTCTGGCGATCTTCCCGGTCTGGTTAACGATCATTGCGTTTGCCAATCCGTCTGTGCCATCTGCTCAGTGGAAGGATGCTTTGAATGGAAAGCTTGTTGAGCAAGCGACTGATTCCAAAAAGATTCAGGTGATTGAGCTTTCGACAACTTCAGATGTTTTCCGCGACGAATATCTCGCTGAAGCCTTTGAGATTAAGATTTCAGACCCTAAGTCGAAGGGGTTTTCTGCTGTCGAAGTCACCTTCTACGATGATGGTGGCAAGCTTAAGCGTGTTTTGCGAGTTCCTGCCCGCCTCTTGATTGAAGGTCGAGTTGTAGTCGCGTCAAAGGATTTGAATCGTGGCCAGCGCATTCAAAGTGCTGATCTTACTGTCGAGTGGAGAGATCTCTCGACGATTTCAGGAAGCACGGTCACTCAGGATGAGCTCATCGGTCGCTTAGTTAGAACTCCTGTCAAGGCTGGGCGAGCGATTCTCGCGCTGATGCTTGAGGTCGAAAATCTTGTGAAGATCGGGGACCGCGTACGAGTTCTTGTTTCTGGCAATGGACTGAAAATTAGTGGTTTCGGAATTGCCCGCCAAAACGGTCAAAAGGGCGAGACAATTCGTATCCTGAATCCAGACTCAAAGCGAGAGATCTACGGAGTTGTCACTGCTGAGCAGCTGGTGGAGGTGCAACTGTGAGAACCTTTACTCTGCTGATTTCGATGCTGGTTTTTGCAACCGCTTGTGGCATGAAGCGACAAGCCAAACTCAACCCTACATTCAACGAGCGCATGCATCAGGTTCAAGTTGAAAAGGCCAGGGATGGCCAAGATCCCTATGCGCAAGCTGAAAAAAATCCTTCCGCTGATGTTCAGCAGTCGAGTCTGTGGACCAGATCTCAAGGGAGCCCCCACTTGATTCGAAATCAAAAAGCGCAGCACGTTGGTGATTTGTTGACTGTGATTGTCGATGAGAGTGCCACCGCGACCACTTCGGCAAAGACAGATACAAAGCGCGAAGGAACTAACGACGTCAGTGGGACCCTTGCATTTGGCAAGGCAACAGCAACCACCGTTGGAACTTTAGGATTTGAGTCTGATAACAAAAATGAATTCAAAGGCTCGGGATCGACGGATCGATCTGGAAAGCTTCGAGTTGATATTCAAGCAGTCGTCGAAGGCGTTTTGCCCAATGGAACATTGTATGTCCGTGGCCAAAAAGTCATCACGATCAACAATGAAGATCAAGAAGTTGAAATTTCAGGATTTGTACGACCGGATGATATCCGGATCAACAACACAGTTCTGTCATCGCTGATGGCTGATGCAAAGATTCGCTATATGGGAGATGGCGTCATCTCCGATAAGCAACGTGTGGGATGGGGAACCAGATTGCTGGATGCGATTTGGCCTTTTTAAGGGATTAAAAAGATGTTGAATGGATTCAAAAAACTGAGCCTCCTGATTGTGCTAATCGCGACAGCTTCACCTGTCATGGCCAAAGTGCGTGTGAAGGATATCGCCAACCTCAAAGGTGTTCGGCAGAACCAATTGATTGGTTATGGATTGGTCGTCGGACTTCAGGGAACTGGTGATGGAAGTTCAAGTATTTTCACGATGCAATCTCTGGCTACCATGCTCAACAATTTGGGTATTGGTATTGATCCTACTAAGATCAATGTGAAGAACGTTGCGGGAGTCATTGTGACTGCCTATCTTCCTCCTTTTGCTCGAATGGGATCGAAGGCTGAGGTTCTTGTTTCCTCCTTAGGAGATGCCAAAAGTCTCAAGGGTGGAACTCTTCTTTTGACTCCTCTCAAAGGCGCTGATGGACAGGTTTATGCGGTTGCGCAAGGCCCCATTACCATTGGTGGTTTCTCGGAGGAAGCGGGCGGAGCCTCGTCGCAAAAGAATCATCCGACTGTTGGCAAGGTTCCGGGTGGCGCAACCATTGAGCGAGAGCTGAACTTTGACTTCTCTCTTGTTCAGGATCTGACCTACTCTCTGAATACTCCTGATTTTACGACTGCCAATCGAGTGGTCCGAGCCATGAATAAACATTTGAAAGGCGAGTATGCCTCAGCACGTGATTCAGGAACCATTGAGGTTCAGATTCCTGAGCAATTTGCCTCAAGTGTCGTAAATCTAGTTTCGGAAATTGAGTCACTCAAAATCGACCCCGATGTTTCAGCCAAAGTGATTGTGAATGAGCGAACGGGAACTGTTGTTGTAGGCCAAGATGTTCGTATCTCAACAGTTGCGATTGCTCATGGCAGTTTAACCATTTCTGTTCAGCCCAATTTTGAGGTCAGTCAGCCAGAAGCGTTGTCTGAGGGCGAGACGGTTGTGATCGCAAATCCAACGATTGTGACTGAGGAGGGTGAGAATAAGTTAGCGATTGTGCCAAAGGGAACTTCGATTGGTGATCTCGTGAAGGCTCTGAATGCCTTGGGTGTAACGCCTCGCGATCTCATCGCTGTTTTCCAGGCTATTCAAGCTTCCGGAGCCTTGCAGGCAGAATTGGAGATCATATGAGCGATTTCATGAAGCCCATGGATTTGCAAACAGTGAATGCTTCAAAGCCTATGGACTTGCCGCGATTGGCCGGCAAGGCCGATGCCAAGCTCAAGGAAGCCGCAGAAAAGTTTGAGGGAGTTTTCTTGGACATGGTGTTGAAGCAAATGCGTTCAGCGAATGTCTTTGAGAGTGAGCTGTCAGATTCGTCGAGCTCCAAGATGTTTAGGGAAATGTTGGATAGTGAGTATTCCAAGATGAGTACCCAGTATCAGGGTCTTGGCATTGCCGAGGCTATGGTTCGTCAACTTTCGAAACAGGGAGTTGAGAGCTAATGAAGATTGATGGAGTCAGAGGAAGATCAACCTCTCGAGTTGATTCTTCGAAGAAAAAAGACAGGGCTAAGGCCTCTGCTTCGAAGTCTTCTGTGCTTCAGCGGATGGGCGATGAGATTGAAGTGACTGACCACTCATCGACGATGGAATTGATCCGAAGCATGGTCAGCGAAACTCCGGACATTCGAGTCGAGGAAGTCGATCGAATTGTGAAGGAGTTGAAGAGTAAGAAATACAAGATTGATTTTGAGAAGGTAGCCGAGGGGTTTATCAAAGAGGCGATCTTGAATGAAATTTCAAGAAGGCCGAGAGGAAAGTGATATGTCAGGGATGAAGGAAAAGACCGCAGTCACTGAAATGGAGAGAGTTCTCACTCAAGAGATCGAGCTTTTCAAGTCCTATATGGTTGCATTGAATCTCGATAATGAGTTGATGGCGAAGCTGAAGATCGCTGAGCTCGAGGAAAACAACAAGGTCAAGAACACGATTTTGTTGAAGCTCAAAGCGATGGATCAGGGCCGGCAGAATCTTGTTCGACAGTTTGCACAGACTCACGGAATGGTTGAGTCCGAAGTTCGTATTCTTGATATCTGTCAAAATGCCTCTGCAGATGAGGCCAAGCGTCTGACAGATTTGAAGAATGAGCTCCAGAGAATCACAGGTGAGATTAAAGTCCTGCAGGGAAAGACTGCGGCATTGGCCAATGCTTCTCTGGGCTGGGTGAATTCATCGATCGCAACCCTGAAGAAAATGCTGACTCCTGTGGTCACCTACAATCTCCAGGGCAAAATCGGTGGTGATGATGTGTTTTCAGGAAGAGTGGTTGAGAAGCACGTATGAGTAATATGGGCATAGGACAAATTTTTTCGCGAGGGCTGGATGGCTTAAACGTCAACCAGCGAGGTCTTGCTGCGACCTCTAACAATATCGCGAATATGAACACCAAGGGCTATTCGCGCCAAGAAGTTGTTATCACGGCCAATATTGCGGCCCAAGGTGGTGCTCGAGTGGAGGCTGTTGAGGCCATTACTTCTCCCTTTGTTGAGCTTCAATTGTTCAACTCAATGAATGATTTCGGAACTGTGGATGGTCGCCGACGAACCGTGGGTCAGATCGAAGCCATGTTCAATGAATCTGCCGATAACGGATTGGCCAAGCAAATGAACGAGTTTTTTGGTTCATTTGCTGCGCTTTCTGTGGATCCCTCAAGCTCGGTTCTTCGCCAAGACGTTCGTGATCGTGCCGTTGCCTTGAGTCAGCGATTCAACAGTTTGTATGAGCAAGTCAATCAGATGCGCGGAGACATCTCTCTTGATATCAGTACCAAAGTAGATCGCGTCAATGCGTTGGCTTCTCAAATCGCTCAAGTTAATGAGCAATTGGTTGGAAACACCAATGAGCAACAGATCTTGGATCTTAAAGGCCAGCGTCTCAGTCTGCTCAAAGATCTTTCGACCGAAGTGAACTGCTCTTACTTTGAACAAGATGGTACGATGCAGGTCGCCATCAACGGCTCTCTCAGCTTGGTCAATGGCAAGAATGCTGGGACTCTTAGCTTGTCTAATGATCTTTCGACTGGCGGGTTGATGACCGTCAATCTGAAGTTGCCTGGTGGCGTTTCAGCTACAACGATGAACATCACCAATCAGGTGACAGGTGGTCGATTGGGCGGAGCTCTCCTTGATCGAAACACGACGCTCAATGATCGAATGGATGAGCTTGATGAGCTTGCTTACAATCTCGTGACGCAAGTGAACAATTTGCACTCTGCTGGATATGGATTGGATGGAACAACGGGAGTTAATTTCTTCGCTCCGCTGGCAGGTCAGTCCAGTGCGGCTCGTAACATGGCTGTTGATGCGACGGTCCTCAATGACCTTCGAAGAATCGCTGCGGCTTCCCAAGATCCTGCTGTGTCAGGTGTTGGTGACAATAGAACCGCTCTGTTGATGTCTGAGCTTCAAAACGAAAAGACTATGACTAGTGGTTCACAGACCTTCCTTCAGTTTTATCAAGGAATGGTTGGAAGTATTGGAGTCACCGCAGGTCAAGTGAATCGAGATTTTGAGATTCAAGCCAATTTGGTGAATCAGTTGGAAATTCAGCGCGAAAGTGTTTCGGGCGTGAATTTGGACGAAGAGGGAGCAAACATTATCCGTTATCAAAGAGCTTTCCAAGCATCATCTAAGCTCATCATGACGGCTGATGAGATGCTCGAAACGTTAATGGGGATTAAGTAAGTATGTCTTTGAGGTTGTCAGGGTCATCAGGATATTTGCTGTTTCAGCGCTCTTTGCAGCTGAGAAATGCTGATATCTACCGCTCATCTGAGCAGCTTTCGACCCAAAAGAGAATCAACCGTCCCTCGGATGATCCTGAGGGATCGAAGTTGCTTCTTACTTATCGGTCTAATCTCATGAAGATTGATCAGTATAAGACAAACATCATGACTGCGGAGCAAAACCTCAGACAGACGGAAACGGTTCTCGGCTCAGTTAAGGATGTGATGGTTCGTGCCAAAGAGATTGCACTTCAAGCCAATAACTCGACGTTGTCGGATGAGGCTCGTGAGACCCTCGCTGCTGAAGTAAGCCAGCTCTCACAGCAACTGCTTGGCTTGGGCAACTCGGAGGTCAATGGAGAGTACCTGTTCTCAGGATTTAAGACGGATACCGCTCCTTTTGAGTTTGCCGCGGGCTTTCCCAATCCTCCCACAGTGAATTTCAATGGAGATAGCAATCTGAAGTCGATTGCTGTTTCAGAAGATTTGACGCTGACCGTACAAGTCCGTGGAGACTTAACCTTCAAGGGTGACGGCACTGCGGCAACAGTAGATTTGTTTGAAGTACTTGGAAATCTGGAAACAACGCTGAGAACTAATATCAATCCAGCGGCCAACCCAGGAGATCCCGATCATCGAGATACGATATTCGGAGCCATGGGAGATCATATCGAGGATCTGGATACTGGATTCAATCAAGTGCTGACAGAAATGACAAGTTTAGGTGGACGTCAGAATAGGCTGACATCAACCAAGGATTTTTTCGAAGTTCAAGTTGAAACAATGAAGACCTTCATCTCGGACATCGAAGACAAGGACATAGCGGAAATTACCATGGAGTTTCAAAAGGCCCAGATTGCGTTGCAAGCCACTCTTGGATCAGCAGGTGCCGTTATGAATTTACCGTCTTTGATGGACTTTATTGGAAGGTAAGCGCACTCACGGAAGGAGAATGCGATGTTGGTGTTAACACGTAGACTGGGAGAATCGATCTGTATCAACGACGATATTAAGATCGTCATTCAAGGAATCCGCGGTCATCAAGTAAGAGTAGGAATTTCTGCTCCGCGCGAGACGATTATTCATCGCGAGGAGATTTATCAAAGAATTCAGCTTGAGAACAAGGAGGCTGCCAAACTGCCTGCTGAGCTCGAGCCGATGAAAGCTCTTTACCGAGCTTTTAAACAACCGACGACTGAATAAGTAACCATAGGAGGGACATATGATAACAATCAAATCGAATCGCTTTGGTGCGATCGAAGTAAGTGAAGATAGAGTAATCAATTTCAAGGACGGAGTCTTAGGATTTCCTGAATTGAGAAAATTCATTTTGGTGGATGATCCCAATGACATCTCTTTGCCATTCAAATGGCTGATCTCAGTGGACAATCCGGATTTGGCCTTTTTGGTCACGGATCCTGGCATTTTCTTCAAAGACTATGTCTTTGATTTGCCCGAGGAAGATCGACAAAAGATCAATGCGACCACTGAAGATGATGTGAGCGTCATTGTGATGCTAACGGTTCCTTCAGATCCTAAGAAGATCACGGCGAACCTTCGAGGACCTCTCGTCATTAACTGGCGAACACTGGTCGGTAGAAACATTGTGTTGAAAGATACTCAGTTTACAACGAAGCATTACATCTTCATTCAGTCAGACGAGGAAACGAAGTCTGAAGCTGAATCGGGTAAGGCCTCTGTTGCGACTGGAGTTTCGATGGCTGCTGCTGGAGTCAATGCGTCGACTCAAGCCTCGAAAGCTTCTTCAAACGCTTAACGGCGTCTGAGACGAGTATCAGAAGAGCAAATGGCTCTTCTATGGTTAGGTTGTTTTGTTTGGTTTCCAAGCGATCTGGGATTCGTGGTCCCATTTCGCTCGGAAAAAGTTTGGCATAGTTTTTAACGCTTCGGGTTTGGACGACTTGAAGCCAAGAAAGAAAAAACTCTCGCACCTCTGGAATGGAAGCTGGGGAGGCAAGGAAGCAAAGTAAGGATATTCACGGAGGAAACAGAATATGGGATTGAGGATTAATACAAATACGATTTCGGTGAAGGCCCAGAGAAACCTGGGAGTGAACACGAACGCAATGAACCGAGCCTTGGAGCGATTGACTTC
>CAZZLQ010000006.1:20446-53131 GCA_964655245.1 uncultured Bacteriovoracaceae bacterium
CAACAAGAGTGGTGAGACCAAGGTCTCTGCTGACGTCCTCGATACCACGGTGACCTTGTTTGATTTGACGTTTGCGAGTTCATACGACCTGGCCTCAGGCCAGTTCGAAATCAACGGTGTTTCGATTACTGGGGACGATATCAACAATGTGAACACATTGATTGACCGAATCAACCTCAAGTCGTCGTTCACGGGAGTCAAGGCCTCACTCGTTGACGGTACAACGGAAGATGTCGTTTTGACGGCTCAGGATGGTCGAAACATTCAAGTCAATTTTCACGGCGGTAACTCCTTCATCAATGTACTTGCGGATACTGAAAACACCGCAGCGGGGGGGATTTTTGCGGGTGCAGCTGCTATGTTTGCAGCCAGTAGTAACCTTTCGGAGCTCGGATTTTCCGGGATTGTCAATAGCGGAGCTGTTTCCTCGGGGAATGCTTTGAGTACGGGTTTTGAGACTGTCTCAGGAGCATTTGTTTCGACTGATGGTTTCGTTCGAACGGGAGCTGTTCAGCTGAGATCCTCTGAAGAGATCGATGTGGCTGGATCCAGTGTGAGTCAGTCTCTTGGATTTGTGGCAGGTACTGTTGAAGTATCAAATGCCACCGCTTTGGACTCAGTGGATATTTCGACTCAAAGTGGCGCTGCTGATGCCTTGGCGATTACCGACTCAGTGATTCGAACTTTGACCAACTTGCGAGCTGGTTTGGGAGCGATTCAGTCCCGACTTCAGACCTCGATTGCGAACCTCTCGATTACGTCTGAAAACCTTTCAGCCGCTCAGTCACAGATTCGAGATGCTGATATCGCAGTTGAAACCGCTGAATTAACAAGAGCTCAGATTCTGCAACAAGCAGGTGTCGCGGTTCTTGGACAAGCCAACGTGTCTGCACAAACAGCGCTCAGCTTGCTCCGATTCGGTTAATCAATTTTTTACCCATCATACTCCACATATGCTTTTTGGGAGGGAGTCTCGAAGGAGACTACCTCCCAACTAAAGCATCTTCCTCTGCTAACGGGACGACCGTCCTTCGAGCAAGCCTACTAAGCCACTGAAATCTCCCACTTTTTTGATTCGTTTCGCCACCGCGCGGAAACTCTGAATCCCGCTATAATAATAGAGAGTCTTAATTCGGGGGGGAATCCGTGAACAGCGTTCGGGTGAAGCTTATTCTCGTGGTGGTGGCTGTGGCTTTGGCAGGTCTTGGTGCTGTCATTGTTTCGAGTCTATCAATCGTGCGAGAGGCAAGCCGTGATCAGATGCGATCAGTGAATCGTCAACTGTCTGAAGTGGTCTCGCGTACCGTTGTGAATCAAGTCCAGGATTATCGGCGTGATCTTGAATTAATCTTCAATTCCTGGTCCCAAAAGCCTGACTTTGTCATGAATAGCGAGCTTGCTCCCGATTTAGTTTGGGTGACCTTTGTGGATGTGACTCAGAAAAAATACTTTGAGTGGTCTAATGAGGTTCTGGTCGCTGAGATGGGTATTCAGCCAGATGAATTGCTAGGCTTCAAAGGCATTGAGAAGCTTGTGGATGAACTACAGCTGAAGACCGTGTCTGATGATTCTTGGGTTGCTTTGAATTCAACGATTAAAACATTTTATCCGACATTTATTTTGGGAACGAGTTTCGAGGGGAATCTTGAATCAAATCGTCGGTTCATTGTTCTTGCGGAAGTCAGGCTGGATCGACTGCTTGAAGTTGTGAAGGGGCGTCGAGGGCAGGATCTTGTTTTGATCGACTCCCATGATAACGTTTTGCTATCTACCAAAGAATCCTGGGATCCCGGTGAATTGACCTATCCTGATCAAAATGTTTTGAAACTGATTCGTGGGCTGAATCCAGGAGATAATCGTTTTGTCACGGTGGAGTACGAAGATCGGCCTGCCCAGCTGACTTCTCTCTTTAGTTTGAAAGAGGGTGGGGGCCTGGGGCTTGTGATGCAAGAGCCTGCGAGTGTTCTCAAAAAGACGGAACAATCAGTTCAGAATCAAGCGCTGATCATTACGTTCATTGTTCTCATTTTGATGGTTAATCTCCTGGTTTTCCTAGCAAGCTCATTCATGTCGCCTCTCTCGGAGTTGACTCAGTTGATGGAAAGAGCGGGTAAGGGGGAGTTTTCCGGGCAGGTTAAAGTAAGATCGAAGGATGAGATTGGCCGCTTGGGTGCTGTCTTTAATAAGATGATCGCGGATCTCAAGGCTCGGGATGAGGAGATTGAAAGGGGCAAGTCTCGACTCATTCAATCTGAGAAGATGTCAGCGTTTGGCCAGATGTCAGCGGGTATTGCTCATGAAGTGAAGAATCCTTTGGCCGGGATCCTAGGCTACGCTCAGATGTCCAAAAAGAAACTCCCTGTGGAATCAGAGGTCACTCCGTATCTCGATATCATCGAAAAGGAAACTGTCCGCTGTAAAGAGATTGTCGACAATCTCATGCGCTTTGCTCGGCAAGAAAAAGCTGAGATGTCGCGCATGGATCTCAACAAGACCATTCGAGACTCGGTGAAACTTGTGGAGCATCAAATCAGCATCTCGGGAATCAAGATTCAGCAGAACTTTGCTCTTGAGGGAGCGCCTATCTGGATGATGGGAAATCCCAATCAATTGCAGCAAGTCATGATGAACCTCATGTTGAATGCTCAACAAGCGATGGAGAACAAAGGGAATCTCTCCATTTCAACCGTTTTTGATAATGATCAGAAGAAAGTCACAGTTGTCGTTTCAGACACGGGACCTGGAATGTCAGCGGAGGTGAAAGCTCGTATCTTTGAGCCCTTCTTTACGACAAAGGGTTCGGGTAAGGGTACAGGCCTTGGTTTGTCAGTGACACTCGGAATTGTGAAAGATCACAGTGGTGTGATCGAAGTCGAAAGTGAGCTTGGCAAGGGGACAACCTTTCAGATCATTCTCCCAACGGACGGAGAGCAGTCTCCTTCAAGTGAGCAGACAAAAGTAGCGTAGATTAAAAATGCAGTCGGAAATGAAAAAATTTGAATTCGATAAATCTCGCGTTCGAGTTCTTGTGGTTGATGATGATCAGTCCATTCGCGAGCTCGTCTCCATGGCTCTGAAGGAGGACGGTTGGTTTGTTGAGACTGCAGAAAATGGTAAAATTGCTTTTCAGAAACTTGCCGCATCACCTTTTCATGTTGTGCTGACTGATATCAATATGCCCGAGATGTCAGGGATCGAATTGCTGCAAGCCGTAAAGAAGCGAGCTCCTCATGTTGAAGTGCTCATCATGACTTCAAATGCTTCGTTTGAGACGGCCGTGCAAGCCATCAAGAGTGGTGCTTACGATTACCTGACCAAGCCCTTTGAAGACATTGCCATTGTTCCCAAGAAGATGGCACAAGTGGCAGAAAAGATACTCTTAAGGCAGCAGAACAATGAGCTGATGAAGCGTCTGAAGGGTGCGACTTTAAACCTTAAGCTTCTGTTCGATGCGACTCGTGAGCTGAATGGGATCTTGGAGATGGAAGCGTTGAGATCTTGCGTGCTATCGGAGCTCGGCAAAGTTCAACAAAAGTCCGACTACGTCGCTGCTTGGTATGAGCGATTTGAAGGTTCCTGGAAGAGGGTCATGATTTCGCGCGACACTGATGCCTTTCCGGAGTTGATCCAATCAGATGATCTTGAATCTGCTTTTCCTTCTCAGCCTGGCACCTCTTGGAAGGTCAGTCGATTTGACTATGAGGGTAGCTGTTCGGACGTTTTAGTCTTTGATTCTGTCTCTGATTTTCTTCCTGATCTCTTTTTGCAAGAGGCGCGCACCACCTATGAAAAGGTTCGAATGCATGCTCGATGGGTGAGTCTGGCCAATCGAGATGGACTGACGATGCTGTACAATCACCGCTACTTTCAAGAGCGCTTGCGTCAAGAGCTCTCTCAAGCAAAGCGTCAGGAGGGATCATTGAGTGTGATCTTGATCGATGTTGATCACTTCAAGAAATACAATGATCAGCACGGTCATCCGGCGGGAGATGAGCTGCTACGGCAGTTGTCACATCTATTAGGGAGTCAATTGGGTAATCGTGAATCTGATATCTTGGCTCGATATGGCGGAGAGGAATTCATCCTCATGTTGCCGTTTACTCCTCTCGAAGGAGCAATCACTAAGGCCAAGAGAATTCAGGAGGCGGTGGCTCAGTATCAGTTTGCTCATGCATCACAGCAGCCTTTGGGGTGTGTTTCAGTTAGCATTGGTGTTGCTTCGTACCCCGCAAACGCTCTGGATGCGGCAGAGCTGATAGAGAAAGCGGACCAGGCTTTGTATGTCGCTAAGGCGCAGGGTCGAAACAGAGTTGTGGGTAGTGAGGCATCTCCTGGTATGGCAGTGAGTGCTCCTGTCGTTGAGCCTGTGGTCGAGGCTGCACCCAAGACGACTTTGGCGGATGTGGTCGATTTTGGTGAGGATCTGCCGGATCCGAGTCTCTTGTTGGCTAATGCCGCAAAGGCTGTGGATCAAACTGGAGTAGTTGAAGTTAAGTCTCTGGGTGCCGAGGATTCCGATCTTTCTGCTCTCATGAAATCGATCGATTCGGCCTATGATTCCGCTCAGCAAGATGAGATTACGCAAGCCAAGGTAGCTTCGGGAGGAGGGGGCAACAATGAATCAGGCTCCTGATGCGACCAAGGGATCTCAGCAGGCTTTGGATCCTTATCGAATTCTGATTGTGGATGATGACACAACGATTCTTCATCTGCTGAAAGATGTGATTTCGAGCGTCGCGGGAACTCAGGTCCTCACTGCCTCTCAGCCGTCCGAGGCCATGCAGATTTTGACTCATGAGTCTGTGGACGTTGTTTTTACTGATGTTCATATGCCTGGGGTCACGGGAATTGAGATGGTTCGTGATATGGTCGCCTTGCAAAAGACTCCCGAGGTGATCGTCATGACCGCCTATCCGTCTGGGGAGATTGCTCAGCAAGCGATGGAGCTGGGAGCGACTTCCCTTTTGGCCAAGCCCTTTGAGAGCATCTCGCTTGTGGAAGAGGAGCTTTCCAAGGCGATTGAGCGGGTCAAAAAGCAGCGGGCGGCTCGTCCTGAGGTGGAGCAAAAGAAGGAAGAGCTAAAAGCAAAAGGGGATCAGGTTGAGGATACAGATCCTCTGATGAGCATTAGTTTGCCGGATATGCCCGAAGCCCCGATTCCCGTCGGAGATTTTTCGTCTGCACCTCAAGGAGAGATCAAGAGGCCGGCACTTCCCATTGTTTCGCCGTCTTTGCCAACGCCGCCCATTCCTGCGCCGTCCCAGGACCATTCAGGCGCTCGAGTCGTTCATCCGGCTCTTTCTCTTGAGAGTGTGATTCAGATTGAGATTCCTCGCGCTCGACTGGCTGGTCGTTCCTTTCACTTGGGGATCATTGATCTACCTGATGAGCTGAGTCTCTTTTCTTCTGAGGAGGTTATGGCTCAAAGAGGGGAGATGATTTTGAAGATCGGAGGTCTGCTCAAGCCGACGGATGCTCTGTTTGATTTGGGACGCGATGGTTTAGCCATTCTTGCCTTTGAGTCTGATGAGGCGACTCTCGATGATCTGGGTCGAAAGCTCGTGGGCCTAGGCCTGGCGAAATGTGGATTCGCCGCTTGGTCTCCTGCGATGTCAGGATTTGATGATCTCATGAAGATGGCTCGCGGTAATCTGAACAAGAAACGCCGACTCCATGTGGTTCTTTATGAAGGAGAGGAGTTCTTCGCTCGAATTGTTGAAAACATGCTCAACGATCCCAAGTATCATATGAGCTGGACCCGTTCAGAGTCTGATTTGCGGGCGCTTTTAGAAAAAGACTCCGATCAAATGGCTCTCTTCATGCTTTCGCTTTCTCGAGACCCCAAGCAGTGGCAGCTCTTGATGGATCTCAAAAAGAAAGAGGCGCTTAAGTGTCCCGTTCTTCTTTTTCACGATGTTCCACTGACTCCGGAGCTCAAAGAGCAGCTTCGTTTGTTGGGAGTAACTTGTGTGGTTCAAAAAGGTATCAGCCAGGAGGAGCTCATCTACATTGTGCAGTCGCTGGTGATTCCGCGAGTGAAGTTGGATGAGCGCAAAAGTCCACGCACACTTGTTCGCGTACCGCTTGTTTATGATTTTCACGGTCGTTCTTTCACTTCGACCTCGTTTACCTTGTCCCGGGATGGGATTTTCATTCGCGATATGAACCCGCCGGTGGCAGGTACCTGGGTTAAACTGAAGATTTTTGTCCCTGGCCAGCTTGGCCCCATTGAGGCTGAGGGTGAGGTCGTTTATGCCATTCCTTACTTTGTGGGAGTGAATCGCTTTCACGTCTCCGGGATGGCTGTTCGTTATCTGGTTTTGTCGGATGAGAAGCGCGAGCTCTTGGGACAATTCGTCGAGACTTGTTTGAAGACCTACATGCTTTGATAAGTATTTGATATTATTAAATAAAAGTGAAATGTCTTAATCCCTGCGAAAGCTCTTTCGGGGGGGCCATCTCTTGACAATGAAAGACTGCATCCTAGCTTGCTCGACAAGAGTTTAACGACTACGAGTTGAGGGACTT
The DNA here is from genome assembly GCA_964655245.1 of uncultured Bacteriovoracaceae bacterium. Lineage (GTDB taxonomy): Bacteria > Bdellovibrionota > UBA2394 > UBA2394 > UBA2394 > JBEIHI01. Next base: position 26,975 of record CAZZLQ010000006.1, read on the forward strand.
CATTACTGATTAAGTGGTGGATTCCCCAATTGAAACTGAAATTTGAGGAGGTATGTCCCTATGAAAATTCGACCCTTGCAGGATCGAGTATTGGTTAAGCGAGTGGCTGAGGAAGAGAGAACCAAAGGCGGTATCTTTATTCCAGACAGCGCCAAAGAAAAGCCCATGGAAGGCGAAGTCATGGCTGTTGGAAACGGCAAAATTTTGGAGAATGGCTCCAAAGTGACCCCTGAAGTCAAAAAGGGCGATCGCATTTTGTTCGGTAAGTATTCTGGCACCGAAGTGAAAATTGATGGGGAAGAGCATCTCATTCTTCGTGAAGATGACATCCTCGGAGTCTTGGAAAAATAAGTTACCAAATTAAGGAGATAAATTATGGCAGCTAAAGAAATTCATTTTAGCGAAACTGGTCGGCAGTCCATTCTTCAAGGCGTTGATGCTTTGGCGAATGCTGTCAAAGTGACTCTTGGTCCTAAGGGTCGAAACGTCATTATTGAAAAATCTTTTGGTTCACCTTTGATCACCAAAGACGGTGTCACTGTGGCCAAGGAAATCGAGCTTGAAGACAAGTTCCAAAATATGGGCGCTCAGATGGTGAAGGAAGTAGCTTCCAAGACCTCTGATGTTGCTGGTGACGGAACCACAACGGCGACTGTTTTGGCTCAAGCGATTTTCCGCGAAGGTTCAAAGCTTGTGGCTGCTGGTCACAATCCCATGGATCTCAAGCGAGGCATTGACTCTGCTGTTTCGGCAGTGGTTGGTGAGCTCAAGAAAATTTCGAAGCCTTGCAACATGAGCAAAACGGAAATTGCTCAAGTGGGAACAATCTCGGCTAACGGCGACAAAGATATCGGCGACATCATTGCCGAAGCGATGGTCAAAGTTGGAAAAGAAGGCGTGATCACGGTTGAAGAGGCCAAGTCGATGGAGACCACTTTGGATCTCGTCGAAGGTATGCAGTTTGATCGTGGCTATTTGTCACCTTACTTCATTACTGATCCTGAGAGAATGGAAGCCATTCTCGAGGATGCTTATGTTCTCGTTTATGAGAAGAAGATTTCTAACCTCAAAGACATGATTCCTATTCTTGAGAAGGTGGCGCAATCAGGCCGACCTCTCTTGATCATTTGCGAAGATGTCGAAGGTGAAGCTTTGGCGACTTTGGTTGTGAATAACCTTCGCAAGACGTTGAAGTGCTGCGCTGTTAAAGCCCCAGGCTTTGGCGATCGACGCAAGGCTATGCTTGAAGACATCGCGATTCTCTGCGGAACTCGTATGATTTCCGAAGAAATGGGCGAGCGTTTGGAAGCTGTGACGATTGATCGTTTGGGTCGATCCAAGCGAATCGTGGTGGATAAAGAAAACACCACCATCGTGGAAGGCTCAGGCAAAAAAGCTGATGTTGAAGCTCGAGTGAAGAAGATCCGAAAAGAAATCGAAGATACAACTTCTGATTATGATCGTGAAAAGCTTCAAGAGCGTCTGGCCAAGTTGGCTGGCGGCGTTGCCGTCATCAACGTTGGTGCCGCAACCGAAACCGAAATGAAAGAGAAGAAAGCTCGAGTTGAGGATGCTCTCAACGCTACTCGCGCTGCCGTGGAAGAAGGAATTGTTCCTGGTGGTGGAGTTGCTTTGATTCGAGGAATTCCTGTTTTGGAAGGACTCAAGCTCAGCGATGAACAAGCCTTTGGCGTCAAAATCATTCGACGCGCGATTGAAGAACCACTTCGTCAGATTGCCCAAAACGCGGGCGTTGACGGTTCCATCGTCATTGATCGAGTGAAGAACGAAAAAGGTGCTTTCGGTTTCAACGCTGCAACCGAGACCTATGAAGATTTGATTAAAGCTGGCGTGATCGATCCTACCAAAGTGACTCGATCGGCTCTTCAAAACGCTGCTTCAGTGGCTTCATTGCTTTTGACCTCAGAAGCTATGATCGCTGAAAAGCCTGAGAAGAAGTCTCCTGCTATGCCTGGTGGCGCTCCTGGAATGGGCGGCATGGGCGGTATGGATTACTAAGCTTCAGTCGTTCAGAACTGATTCATCAAAGAGCCCGGGAGAAGTCTCGGGCTCTTTTTTTTGCATTAATCTCGAGTTGTTTGGGTGTAGTAGCGAAACGCCTCTTGAATCTGACTGGAATACTTTGCTCCAAAATGGGAGTGAAGGCTTTCAAGCATGGCCTCAATTCTTACTTTAATCTCTTTGGAGTCTTCGCCAGAGCTCTTGCGGTGGGGAAGTGGCAAAATGTTTTGTCCTAGCCGTTCTTTAACTTCGTATCTTCTGAGGCAGTCAAAAACAGCATGGAAAGGAAACTCGAGGACGAGATCTCTCAAGAACTCTTCAATCTCTTGCTGGATTTGTAATTCAATCGGATCGACAGCCTGGGGAGGGCGCTCGATCCGCCACGAATCATCGCCACTCATTAATCAAGTTTAACAGAGGTTTGAGATTATGTCCCAAGAAAGACTTTTGATTGCTTGGGGAGGTCTTTAAACGGTACAAAGGAATTGAGTGGGACAAATTCATAAGATTCTTGAAATTGGGGACGAAGATTCATCAACTCAGGGAAAGAAGCACTTTGTCATCGATACAAACGTTGTCTTGCATGATCCCAATGCGCTTTTCGTGTTTGGCGACAACTATGTTGTGCTTCCGATTCAGGTCATTGAGGAGGTTGATCGCTTTAAGAGAGATCTGAATGAAGTGGGAAAGAACGCTCGAACTTTCGTTCGAACGATGGATGCCTTGAGACGCTATGGAAGCTTGTCGACCGGAGTCCCGCTCCAAGTGGCTTATGATGAGCTTTTCCCGACTAAGTCCCGTAAAGTTCCTGGTGAACTTCGCGTAGTGGTTCGAGATCCCTCCGCCGGTGTTGAAAAAATGTTTCGAATGGCCGAAGGCGCTGATGTTCAGATTCTGATGTGTGCGATTGATCTCAAAAAGGCGCACAAAAAAGTGGTCCTGGTTACTAAGGACGTTAACTTTCGAGTTCGCGCTGATGTTTACGGGATTCATTCGGTAGACTATCAAGCTGAAATCAAAGTCGATGTTTCTGAGCTCTACACGGGTGAGCGAGAGTTGAAGATTTCATCAGATGATCTGATGAGCTTTTACAAGCGGCGCGAACTTCAACTGACTCAAATGGATTTCAAGCCTCATCCTCATGAGTATTTTTTCCTCAAAGATAAAGATAATGAGAAAAATACTGGATTAGGAAAGTGGGATGCTCGTCAGGAGAAAATCGTTCCCATTTTGGAACTCCCTAAAGGACTTTGGGGTGTCCAGCCTCGTAACAAGGAGCAGCGCTTTGCCGTGGATGCTCTGATGAATGATGAGATTCCGTTGGTTACGTTGGTCGGAAAGGCCGGTACGGGAAAGACGATGTTGGCATTGGCGGCGGGTCTTACCAAGGTGCTGGATGAGAATGCCTACAATAAACTGCTGGTCTCTCGATCGATTTTTCCTTTGGGTCGGGATCTGGGCGCTTTGCCAGGAGAGCTTGAAGAGAAGCTTCGTCCGTGGATGCAGCCGATTTATGACAACTTCGAATTTTTGCTGTCCTCCAAGCAGTCAGGACGTGAGCGACGAATTTCATACAAGACCATTATGGAGTTTGGTGAAGTTGAGATTGAGGCTTTGACCTATATTCGGGGTCGATCGATTCCTAAGCAGTTCATGGTTGTCGATGAGGCTCAAAACCTGACACCTCATGAAATTAAAACCATCATTACTCGAGCGGGTGAGGGTACGAAGATGGTGCTGACAGGGGATCCATACCAAATCGATAATCCTTACATCGATTCCACCAACAACGGGATTTCCTATGTGGCTGAGAAGTTCAAGGATGAGGCTCTCGGGGCGCACGTTTATCTCATGAAGGGTGAGAGATCGCCATTGGCTGATCTCGCTTCAAACGTTTTGTAAGGGAATCAAAGAAGCTCTTAAGCTTCGGAGGTGGCCTTTTTCAGAGGGTCTCGTTTTTGATGTTGATCCATCTGCTTAGCGCGGGCCTTTTGAATCTGAGCATAGAGTTTGTCAAAAACCTTATCGAGGAGCAGATAAAGTTCCTTGCCCTGATTGCACTCTTCTCGTGAAAAGAAGTCCTTTTTCTGATTGTGCTCATGAATAAAGGCTTCAGCGTAAACTTGATGGTGTCCATTCGACCCCACGACCACCTTTAATACATCGTTATTATTGAGGAATCTCTCAAGCCGAGAGGCTGCCTTATCAATGTGGCTTTTAATCGCATCGCTGGAGTCCATTTGATGGAAGTGAATCTCGATATTCATGCCTTAATCTCCTCTAGATACCTCTCTATGGTACCTTCACTAGATAAAAAGAACAGGGGAAATGAATTGTCCTAAGATCCCGTTTTTCCTTATCTTAGGGCCATGTCTCAAGGATTTCGAACCGAACATGATTCTTTAGGTGAAGTGCAGGTCCCCTCGAACGTTTACTACGGGGTTCAAACTCAGCGGGGTGTCGAAAATTGGAAGATCTCTGGAATGCGAGAGCCGGAAGTTTTCATCCGGTCTTATGTCATGATCAAGCGTGCTGCGGCGCAGGTGAACTCCGCCCTGGGGATGCTTGCCAAGGACAAAGCTCAGGCCATCATCTCTGCGTGCGATCAGGTTTTGAAAGAGGGGAAGCACATTGATTCGTTTGTGATTGATGTTTTTCAAGCGGGAGCGGGCACATCATTCAATATGAACGTCAATGAAGTGCTTTCCAATCTGGCGGCGGAAGTGTTGGGCAAGCCTCTTGGGAAATACGATTTCGTGCATCCCAACGATCATGTGAATATGGCGCAATCGACCAACGACTCTTTTCCGACGGCCATGCGCATGAGTATTTTGTTTGAGCATTCAAAGGTCAGTGGCGCTGTAGGCCATGCGATTAGTGTGTTTCGTAAAAAGGCTCAGGAGCTCGACAATGTCATCACGACTGCGCGAACTCATTTGCAAGACGCCGTGCCTATTCGATTGGGCCAGGAGTTTGAAGCTTTTGCCGACACTCTTCAGAAGGATTGGGATCGATTGGAGTTTGCTCGCAAAGAGATTGAGTTTCTGAATATCGGCGGCACGGCCGCGGGAACTGGGATGAATTCGCATCCTGAGTACGCCAAGAAGATGGCTGAGGAGTTGTCGACATTAAGTGGTCTCTCATTGAAGCGAGGAAAGAACCTTGTGGAGATGTCACAAAATATGTCGGACATTGCATTTTATTCGGCAGCCCTTCGAAACATTGCTCTGAGTTTGACCAAGATCGTTAATGATCTGCGACTTTTGAGCAGTGGACCTACGTCTGGTCTCAATGAAATCTTTTTGCCGGCAGTTCAGCCGGGATCAAGCATCATGCCGGGCAAGGTGAATCCTTCGATGCTTGAGATGCTCAATATGGTTTGTTTTCAAGTGATCGGAAACGATACGACGGTCAGTTATTCGACTCAGGCTGGCCAGCTTCAGCTTAATGTCATGATGCCGGGAATTATTTTTAATATGCTGATGAGCATGAAGATTCTCTCTCAGGGGCTTCAGATCTGCACGGATCGTTGCTTTTCGGGCATTAAGGCCAATGAAGAAAAGTGTGCTCAGTATTTCAATGATTCAATGGGACTGGCCACGGCCTTGAATACCATCATAGGATATGAAAAGGCTGCGAAGGTTGTGAAGCAAGCTTTGGCAGAGAAGAAGAGTGTTGCTCAAGTTGTCGTTGATTTGGGTTACTTAACAAAGGATGAAACGAAGAAGTACTTTGGCAAAAATTTAACGGAGCCGGGTTTTATTTCGAAATCGTGAGGTGTCTGATGAATACGGAAATGTTTCAAGAAAAGATCAGTCTGATTGCAGATCCTTATTACGATCGAGAGTTCTTTACGAATCTGATTTATCTGGCAGATCGCGGAAAGCTTCCTCGTGATGTATTTGAGGCTTATGTCGACCAGTATTCTCTCTCAGGGGGGTTCACTGACGAGATGGACCGAAGCCTGCTCCAGATTTTTTATGCCTACCAAGCTTCAAGTTCTGTTCGAGAAGGCTATCAGTGGTTGCCGCTAAGTCAGTCCCTCTATACAGCTGCTCTTTTCCGGGGTGACGGTCGAAAGCCTTTCGGTTGGAAGGAGGCGCCTGCTGCAGAGGCTCGTGCGACGACTTTGGCAGAGTTCACGGATTTGATTCGCTCCGAAGTACGTGCTGTTGAGTCTAAAGAAAAAGCCTGGAGCTCTCTGTTGTTCTTGCTTGAAAATCGCACCACTCGATCAGGCGCGCTCACTGCATGGTTGAGAACGGCGACTCTGTACTCTGATCCTTTGACTTTTGCGTTGGTCATGAAGGGGATTGAGGTGGCACTCGCCAGTGGTTGGAGAGCCAATGCTTCAATTTTGCGACGGCCCTTTGATCGTTTCTGGGCTCACCCGAAGCCGTCTGAAGTCGTTGCGCAGGGTTGGAGAATGAGCCGAGCTGTTTCTGCTGAATCTGGAACAGGTGCATGGGAAGAGTCATGGGCTCAGGATTTGTGGAAACGTGTTTCCGAACAGTCTGTTGAAAGTGCTTTGGAGCTCATTTCAAGGATTTGCCAAAAGGGCGCGAGCTTTGACCAAGTTTTTGCAGCTCTGTCTGTCTTGCGTGGCCGCTGCTTGCTGGCGATGGGTAGCGATCAATGGGCCCGAGTGACATCCAGCATTGTCTTCGGTGACTGCTTGCAGGCTGCTGCTCGTTGGTTGCCTGAAGATCGGTTGATGTTGCTAGCAACTTCAGTCTGTGAGCTCGCCAAAGTGGCGCAGCTGACTGGTCCTGGAGAGGCTTCACGCCCTACCGGAGATAAAGTTTTGGATGGAACATCCAAAAACATTTCAAAGGATCGGCTGATCTTACGATTGGATGATTGCTGTGAGCGTGGTGAACGTGATGAGGCTCTTGAGATTTTGGCCGTGATTCTCAAAGATCAAGGCTTGTCGAATACTCTTCGCGATCGAATGATTTTAATGGCCTCTAAACAAGATGCATGGACCTTTGATCAGCGCACCATAGCGGTGGCATCGATTTTGACTCAGGGACATGAGCATGCCTTAAGACTTCAGATGTTTGGAGCATGGGCTAACGATGCTTTGTGGGGCTTGTTGAGATTCCTCTGTGATGAGCGAGATGTAAGTATGGAGGTTGTCGCAAAAACGGGAACCTACGGGAGTAAGGTTTCGCGTTCCCAGTACGATGTTTCGGGTGGAGCTCGGATCGTTGATCGCTTTGTTTTTAATCAGTTGAGGAATGGTCAGCGCGTTAAAGTCTGGCCGTCAGATAACTAAAAAGCATAGTAAATTCAGAAGCTTAGTTTGGGGCAATCTCATTGACTCGTTAACGTCATAACGTTAACGTCACCCTCATGAATTCAAGCGCTATGGCTCAAAGTGTGTCGATACCGTCTGTTTCTACTGAGACTTCAGCCAATCGAATGAAGACCTACAAGATTGGGGAGTTGGCTCAGATGACGAACAATACCACTCGAACTCTTCGCTACTATGAAGAGCTGGGACTTCTTGAACCCGTTCGAAATACATCGGGTCAGCGTCTTTACAGTGATGTTGCTCTCACTCGATTGGAGTTCATCAGTGAGCTTAAATCGGGTGGATTTTCTTTGATTGAGATCAAAAGCTTTTTTGAATCTTGGAAAGGCAAGGGCACTGGTGCCGAAGCTTCAGAGGCAACCATGGAGATCATTCAAGCCAAGCTGGCTGAAATTGCTCAGCTTCAAAAAAAGCTTTCTCGATTGAACGATGAACTGCGAGCCATGATTTCGTTTTTGCTCTCTTGTAAGTCATGCGAGAAGAAGCCCAGTGAAGAAAATTGTGCTCCGTGCCCAAGTCACAACGGTGAAGCGACTCCTCAGATGCTTGCTAATATTTTGAAAACCGTGAAGGAGTGATTCATGGCTCTCTCTGAAGTTGAACTAAAGTCTTGTCTTGCGTCCGTTAAGGCCCCCGGCAGTCGATTGAATGTCTGGGACTCTCAGCAAATCAAAAAGTGGGAAGCCAAAGAGAAATCTTATTTCTTTCAACTCAGTTTGTCGGAAGTGACCCCCGTTGTTGAGAAATCTCTGCGTTTTCAGATTGAGTCCGCGATTCAAAAGGCGGATGCCGGTGCCCAGATTGCGGTTGAGTTTACGAGCACCTCTTCGGTGGCATCAAACAAGCCTCAAGTGGGTACGATGATCGCGATCGCTTCTGGTAAGGGTGGCGTTGGAAAATCTTCGATGACCGTGAATTTGGCATCAGCATTTCAGCGTCTTGGCTACAAAGTGGGAATTTTAGATTGCGATATCTACGGTCCAAGTATTCCAACGCTACTGGGTCTGGAAGGTCAAAAGCCCATGATGCTTGATGGAAAAATTCAGCCGCTTGAAGCTCATGGCTTCAAAGTGATGTCGACGGGGTTTTTTGTTGAAGAGGGACAGAGTTTAATTTGGCGAGGTCCCATGATTCACAAGCTGATTCAGCAGTTTGTTCATGATGTGAATTGGTCAGGTCTCGACATCTTGCTTGTTGATCTTCCTCCAGGCACTGGAGATGCTCCGCTTTCGTTGAGTCAGACCATGCCGCTGACAGGTGCAGTGATGGTGAGTATCCCACCGAAGCTTTCGATCATTGATGTCCACAAGGGAATCTCAATGTTCAATCAAGTGAAAGTGCCGATCCTCGGTGTGATTGAGAATATGAGCCACTATGTTTGCTCTCATTGTCATCATGAGGATGCGATCTTCGATCGTGGTAGCGTGAAGAAATTTTGTGCCGAAGTGGGCGTTGCCTATCTTGGAGATGTTCCTTTGGATCCGCGACTGCGGGAATTGAGTGACTCAGGAAAACCATTTTTCTCTGAGCATGAGGATTCACCTGCAGGTCAGTCCATCTTGAAAGTCGCAGAGCGTCTAACGCCTTTCATTAAGAGCTTGGAAGACACCCAAGAAAACACCCTCCGAATCATTGGCTAAGGGGGTTTTCCGCCTCGTTGCTGCTTCCGAGCTCTCCCTGTAAACTGCTTGTGATAGGGGAGTTCTTGGTTTCGGCATTCACTTCTTTGTTATTGCTGGCTTTACCTGCACAAACGGCCTCGGATCGTGAAACGAGCGTCATTGCCCAGTCATTCAGATACATTTCTCAGGATGGTGTGAAGGGGCTCCGCGGGAACACTCTCGTCATGAAGGTCGGCGATGATGGCAATGAGGTTGAAGCAGTCGTTTTGAAATGGACATCGTCTGGATCGGACAATTATCGCACCAAAACCTCGCGTAGGATTGTTGTTTCAAAAGATGATTGGGAGGGTAGCTCTGATTTCGTGACGGTTCCCAATGAGGACATTCGACTTGAAGCTGTGGCAAATGGGCAGTGGAATGTGCGAGTGAAGCACCGGGTACATGATCGGTTTGATCGGATTGCCAACTCCGATCTAACGCCGATTCGATTTTCCGTTCCGCCAACAGCATCCACCATTATCTGTGATCCTGAGCCTTCTCAGGTTCGTGAGATAGAAAATTTAGTGAAGGCGGCTGAGAAATCCCAGCAGCTAGAAACTAAGAAGGATGAGGATGAGAAAGCAGAGACCGACAAAGATCCGCGAGCTGCAGCGAAGTCCTTAGTCTCCGAGCAGTTGAAAGTTGATCTTTCCTGGCAGGCAGAGATTTTGGACGATATTATTGATCGTCGAGGTGTGAGAGCTCTTCTAGAGCAAGGCCTAAACGGGGGTGGATCATCTGCTGTTGAGGATGCTCAGGAGGTTGTTATGCAAGAGCTTCTCAAAGCTGCCGCATTGAATCCTGACTTTCAGTCAGATCCCAGTCGGCTTGATCAGCTGATGCTCTACAATACGCTTTATGGTGAGTTTCGGCGCAAGGATGCCAAGGGTAATCATCGAAGTTTGGCTCACTTGTTTTGGGCCTCAGAGAGTGTTGTGAATCGTCTCAAGTATCCGCCGAAGAATTCCAATAGGCGCGCCCGCTTGCAAGCCGTGCAAGATGACTATCTGAAACTGGTTCCGAAAGACCGCTATGCGATGATGAATGGACGTCTGACAGGCGTTGTTTTGTCATCGCTTCAGTACTCAGCGTTTAACACCGGAGAAGCAACCTTGTCCGATATTCTCCTGCGGCACAGTGCTCAGATTGATCCTCAGATTGAAGCCGACATCTCTGACTTCATCGCCGCCTATCGAAGCGGTTATGTAAAGGTCGCCAAGGAGCCTCGGCCGGTGATTACTCATTACGTTTCTCCTAAGTCTCTGCCGCAAGGCTTGTTCGGTGCCAAGTATCCAGGTTTTTGGTCGAGTGATAAGATGACTATTTTCAAAGGAAAGTCGTCGCTTCCTGCCGTGTCTCGAGAGGACTTGGAAAAGACGCAGTCAAAAAGTGTCAAGAGTGCAAAGCCAAATACAGATGAAAGTCGAATTGAGCCTCAGTGGTTTGAAGGAGGTAAGGAACAATGGTGACCTTGAATCTTTTATTTTTTGTTCTGTCGTCAATCTCGGGTCGAATCATGGTTTCAGACTCGTGCAAGTTAGACGCCTCAGCGGCGACATTGACAATCAATGGTGCAGAGGTCCCAGCACCCGTTGATTCCCTCGGAGCGAAGTTGATTAAGTGTCAGTCCATCAACCTGAACCCGCTGTTATGGTTAGTGGAGATTGATCGAGGAGAGACCGGAACGTCGAGCCTTCGATCCATGACCAATCTGATGATTGTGGAGAGAACTGAGGGATCCAAGGAGCTCAAAGTCTTGCTCTCAAAGAAGATCCTGGAGCGCAGAATGGCAGGCGACAGGCCAGTAAAGGATGAGATCAAAGGAAAGGTTACCTATGATCTTGTTCTTCAGCCCAAAGATAAGCCGGCCTCAATGAGGCTTAAGTTTAGTGATGGTGAGGTCGCTGAGTTTGCGATGCCCAGCATTGGAGGCAAAAAGTAAAGGCTTGGTGGCATGGACTCTTTACATGAGTCCGAAATGCATTACTTTGAGGAAACATGGCTGCTCGCAAAGATTATTATAAGATTCTAGGGGTCGAGCAGTCTGCCGACCTGCAAGAGATCAAGAAGGCCTACAAGAAGCTCGCGCGCGAGTATCACCCGGATCTCAATCCCAACAAAAAAGAAGCTGAAACCAAGTTCAAGGAAATCTCAGAAGCCTATGCAGTTTTGAGCGATACAGACAAGCGCGCTCAATACGATCGCTTTGGAAATGGGACTTTTGGTGAAGACTTTGAACGTGCGTGGGGGCAGTCGCGGGGACAAGGTGGTTTTGACTACAGCCGCATGAATGATTTTGGCTTCGATCTTGGAGATATTCTTGGTGATATCCTCATGGGTGGAGCTTTTGGATCTGGCAAGCGTTCCTCGTTTCGAAAGCAACCCGAGCCACAAAATATGGAGCTCGAGTTACCGTTGACCTTTTTGGAGGCTGCTGAGGGAACTCAAAAGACCATTCAGCTTGCGAATAGCTTGATCGATGTCAAAGTTCCCAAAGGTGTTGAGACGGGATCCAAAATCCGCGTGGCGGGTAAGGGTCAAAGTGGCGGAGATCTCTATCTTGTTTGCAAAATCACTACACACTCCTACTTCAAACGAGTGGGGGACAATGTTGAGCTCACTCTACCCATCACCCTGAGAGAGTCTTTGAAGGGCGCAACGATTGCTGTTCCAACGATCGCAGGAAGTGTTGATTTGCGAATTCCTGAGGGCACCGCTTCGGGAGCAAAGCTTAAACTTCGAGGCAAGGGTTTTGAAAACCCCAAAACCAAGGACCGGGGCGATCAGATTGTGACCGTTCAAGTCATGGTGCCGAAGCTGCCAGCAGAAGCCAGAGACCAGGTTCTCAAGGCTTTGGATGCGGTCCCTGAGGATCTTTCGATTCGTTCTCAGTTTGGCTTGAAATAAAGTTTAGTCGAATCATCTCTTCAATGAATTGAACTCTGAGCGGAATGGATCCCCAATAAATCTGTTCGTCGTGTGAATGAAAGTGCTCGCCGAACGGACCCATTGACTCAAAAACAGGAATGCTCTCGAGCGCCAAAAAAGCACTCGCCCCTCGAGCCATTGCTCGAGCGGCTTCGGGGACGGGTTGGCTTAAGCGGCGAGCAGCATGCTGAGCAATCGCCATCTGTCGATCCGAAAGAAGCTGCACAGGATGCCAGCCATTTTTCAGCTCAAACGATGCAGAAACCCTCGTCGGCAAGGCTGCCAATGAATTTTCGAGATACTCCTGAATATCATATTGAATCTTCGCGTGGTGATATCGAATGGCCACTTGAGCCATGGCGTATCCCGAGATGAGATTGGATTTGGATTCAGAGCGCAGATCAAAAATGCTGATCGATGTCTCTGAGGATCGAAACTGCCCAAGACCCTGCACCATGCTCATGAGATGGTCGGCAGCCCCTGAGCCCGCATTCGCACTTGTTGCGATATGTCCTTGAGGGCCCCTCACTTCAAGTTTGAGAAGAAGGCTGCCGCCCACCGTGTGTGGAATGAGAATGCGATCGCCCTCTATCCATCCTGGTTCAAACACCAGAGCAAGATCCGTCCCTCGGGCAAACTGTAAAAGCGCTGCACGGGAAAATCGCGATCCAATCTCCTCATCGGCTGCAATGAAAATTCGAATCTCATACAAATCTCTGAGGTTTGTATTCCTGAGCAGTTCATTCATCAAGATGAGCCCACCCTTGGCATCTCCCACGCCAGGTCCTCGCACAATCGGCCCCCATGGATGCTCTTGAGAGAGAACCTCCATTTTTTGAAAAGGGTGGTCACTTTCAAAAACAGTATCGAGGTGCCCAACGAGTAAGAGGGTGCCTCGAGCTTGTGTTGGTCTATGTGTTCCCGCCAAAAATCTCTGAGACGGATTCCACAGGAGATCGATGCCTAAGGATGAAAAGTATTCCCTGAGCCAATGAGCAGAAGTCGCAAGGCCTCTGTGATTTTGTGATCCTGAATTGATCTCCACAATGGATTTCAAACATTGGAGAGAATCATGGGGAATGCTTTGAACGAGAAGGCTGAGTCCCAAAAAAACGCTGAGCATGAATGCTACCTAGACGAGACTTCTCTCGGCGTAGATTCGGTCAATAATTCGCTTCTTCTTGTATCGACTGAAAAGCTCAACAGCCTCTGACGCTGGCTCGACATTGTTGCCGGGACGCAAGCTCGACGTGAATCGAGGATCTCGATACTTGATGAACAAGGGATTCTTGGCGGCGTCTTCCTGATGAGCATACTTACTCAAAAGCCCCGTTGAGGAAGATCTAAAATAAGGAATGCGAGCTGCCTTGAGTTTGGATTCCAATTCATCAGCATAAACTTTTGCCTGCTGAGTCATGTCGGCTCGGACCTCAAGCATAAGCTTGTAGGGTTTTTGCTGAACAATTCGTTGAGCCCAAGGATTTTTAGACTGTCGCAGTCGAACGCCAAGCCAATGATCATCGACTTCCAAATATTCCTCGATCTTTGAGGGCAGTCGCGTTTGGGAATCATCGGTCAACAGAAACTGATACAGCATCTCATCATAAATGACTGATTTGTGATGCAGATAAACCTGAACAAACATGTGATAGCGAGAGAGTAGAAAATCTTCAAACGCGTATGTGGCTCGTGAATCAAGAGCCAAAAAGACATCTGAGTCTTTCTCATAGTAGGTGAGATTGGAAAGAATCCAATCGCGATCAAAATTTCCATACGGAATTCCACAGTAGAGCGAGTCGCGAACCAGGTAGTCCATTCGATCGACATCGAGCTCCCCAGAAATCAGAGCTGAGAGAATCGGGAAGATGTTGTAGGCACCTCGACGAGCTTTGAAGATCTCGGGCTTTCGATTTTCGTTTCGAATCAGCGAAGCAATCGCGAGAGGGGCTTCCTCGCCGTATAGTTTTTTTAGAGTCTCGGTAAGGCTCGAATGCAAAACGATCAACTCTGTATAATCTTCGTGAGAAGCTTGGCCTTCGCCGCCGATGACTTCCGCTTTGGGAGGCATGGCTTGCTCAATGGCATGAGAGAGAGGGCCGTGGCCGCTGTCGTGAAGAAGGGCAGCCATTCTCAGTAAATTTCTAAACTTTTGTCGCTCGGCTGTGTCCTCAAACGGAAAATCATGAAACACATGATCAAAGGCGCGACCTGCAAGGTGAAACGCGCCGAGGGAGTGAGAATATCGAGTCTGAGTGGCACCGGGAAATGCAAGTTCAGCGAAGCCCGTTTGTTTGATGCCTCGGAGTCGCTGGATATAAGGGTTATCGACAACTTGGATTTCTTCAGCTGAAACGCCAATGGGGCCGTGAATGGGGTCCCGAATCTCGAAAGCCGCCTTTGTAACCGGTAAATCCACCATGAGCGACCCTTTTAGCAGGGGCTTTGGCCCCTCACAAGTCCCCTGTCTAGACTATGGTCTAGGGGCATTTTACGGCCTTGACGTAGGTTTTAAGTCATCTAAACCTTTGTCCTTATGAAACTTTTAGCCATTTTAACCTCAGTTTTGGTCGTTGCAGGCTGCCAGTCCCGAGAGGCGGGCTCAGGTTCTCCGGCCAATGAATTTCACTTCAATAACGGTGCCGAACCCGAAGGTTTGGATCCTCACAAAACCTCGTCTCACGACGCAGCTCAGCTCAACATTAATATGTTCGAAGGGCTCGTAGGTCGAGAGGCTGATTTCTTCACCATTCGTCCAGGGCTTGCTGAGTCATGGACTGTTTCAAAAGATGGTCTGACTTATACGTTTAAGCTTCGACCTGGAATCAAGTGGTCAAATGGCGATGCGATTACTTCTGAGCAGTTTCGACAATCATTTATCCGAGCCTTGGATCCTAAAGTGGCTTCACCTTATGTGAACTGGCATACGGATTTCATTGCTGGTGCTGCTGATGTGGCCAAGGTCTTTGACAAGGCTGACGCTCGTGCAGCAGCTGAGAAGACCTACGGTGTGACAGCTCCCGATGCTTCAACTGTCGTCATCAAGCTCAAGAAGCCTGTGCCTTACTTTATCAGCTTGCTGACTCAGCCTGTGTTTGTTCCTGTTCATCCCTCAATGTTCGACGCCAACTCATCCGCGTGGAGAAATCCTGCTGAGTTCATCACGAGTGGTGCTTACAAATTGGGTGAATGGAAAGTGAATGAGCGAGTTGTGTTGGTGAAGAACCCCAACTACCGAAACGCAGCGAATGTGAAGATCGAAAAAGTTGTTTCGTATCCCATTAGTGAGGAGAACACGACTTTGAATATGTATCGATCCGGTCAGTTGGACTGGACCGGTGAGAATCATATCTCCTCCACTTTGGTTCCTAGCTTGAAGGCTCGAGAGGATTTCAAATTCACCGAAACCTTTGGAACTTATATGTACGTTTTCAATACCAAGCGTCCTCCGCTCGATAATCCCAAAGTTCGTCGAGCTTTGGCATTGGCTTTGAACACTCCCGAAATCACTGACAAAGTGGTTCGATCGGGGGTTACTCCTGCTTACAGCTTGGTTCCCAAGGGCATTCCCACTTATCAGTCAACGGCCGCGTTACCAAAAGAAATGGACGCGCGAATGGCTGAAGCCAAGAAACTCTTGGCTGAGGCTGGGTTTCCTGAAGGCAAGGGCTTTCCAAAGTTGACGATCCTCTACAATACCACTGAGGGTCATCATAAGATTGCTCAAGCTGTTCAACAAATGTGGAAGCAGAACTTGGGTCTTGATATTCAGCTTCAAAATCAAGAGTGGAAAGTCTTCTTGAAAGAGCAACAGGCTGGAAATTTTGACATTTCTCGCTGGGGTTGGATTGGTGATTATCCTGATCCGAATACCTTCCTTGAGACTTTTGTGACTGGTAATGAGAACAATCAGGGTAAGTTCTCGAATGCTCGGTTTGATGAGCTGGTGAAGGCCTCTATCTCCGAGAAGGACGCTCAGAAGCGTATGAAGATGATGGCTGACGCTGAGGCGATCCTGATTCAGGAGACCCCCATAGCTCCCATCTATCATTATGTTTACTTCAGCCTCATGAGCCCCCGAGTTGAAGGCTTTAAGCCCAATATGTTTGGGCATTATTACTTCGAATATTTGTCGAAGAAGTAAGATCTCGGGTTCGTAGATTTTACTAATTTTTAGTAGCCAATCAGGTGCTCTGCCTTTATGAAAGTCAGAGCACCTTTTTTTGGTGAGCCGCCGAATAGGCGGTTTTCTAGGCTGTCCCCTTCGTCTAGCCCGGTCCAGGACACCTCCCTTTCACGGAGGTAACGGGGGTTCGAATCCCCCAGGGGACGCCACTTTTTCTCGATCTTTTTCCCTCCAACATCGTTGCCATCCTTCTTGCGGTGCTCAAGTAGTATTGAACTACATTCCGCTCCTCAGTTCGTCGGCGCCTCGTTGGAGGAAAAAATCTGCGTCGAAAAAGCGGTGGGTAGCCGGGATTCAAACCCCCGTTACCTCAGCGAGGGCGAGAGCCTGAGCCATTAAACTAGAGACGCGGGTTCCAGATCCCCCAGGGGACGCCACTTTTTCTCGATCTTTTTCCCTCCAACATCGTTGCCATCCTTCTTGCGGTGCTCAAGTCGACCTTAGTTTGGTACAATATCCAAAGCTCGGTTGTTGGGAGCTGGCTTGAGGAGAGTTTGATGTCTGATGAAAGAAGAAGTCGTGAGGAAATCCTGGCGGACCTGGAGCGTTTTAAGGAGCTTTCCAATCGGCGTCGAAATTCTCACTCTGAATCGGATTCCGCGACTCAATCGAGCAGCACTTCGTTTGAAAGCTCTCGACCAGCGTTTTCTCGTTCATCAAATGTGCGCAGACCAAGGCAAGACTTTGGCGTCTATGATTTGCCCGGGGGATTTTGGAGACGAGCGATTGCGTTTGGAATTGACCTCTCAATCACTCATTTGATTGTGGCCCTGGTTATCCTGATTGTGGTGGGTCAGCTCCTTTGGCTATCGGCCATTGTTCCCTTTACGGCACTTCAAAGTCCTCTGTTTCTGGTGGCTATCGTCGTGGGTGCAATCTTAGCTTACGTTCTCTATATTTTTGCGTGTGATCAGTTCTTTGGTGGAACTCCTGGCCGATTGCTGATGGGAGTTCGTCCTTTGCACTCGGATTATCTATCGCCCCTCACATTTTGGCAGTGGTTTTGGCGAGAGACACTCGGCAAGGGGATCTCGGCTCTCACACTTGGTATTGGATACATCATGGCGGCATTCCGTGATGATAAGAGAGCGCTGCATGATTTGATTGCAGGAACTCAAGTGCGAGCTACCATTCCTGAGTTGAGCCCAACGAGATGGGTCATTGGAATTGGCTGCCTTCTTGCGATTCAGATCTACGACTGGATGAATGATCAGCCAGATTCGACACGTTTTGCAAAAGTTGATGCTCAAGCGGTTGCGAGTATTGATTTGCAGCCTCTATCCTCAGCGGATCTGGGGGTCATGATTGGGGGATCTTCTGCCAAGGGGATCGTGGTTAACTTTTGGGGGCCCAACTGTGGGCCTTGTCGTCAGGAGTTTCCTCACTTTCTCAAACTCAAAAAAGCCTATCAGGATCAGGGACTCGAAATGATTTTTGTCGGCGTGGATGGAGAGTCAGACAAAGAAGCCATGGCGACGTTTCTTGCTCAAAACAAAGTTGATTTCACTTCGTATTATCGAGCTGAAAAAGTTGATTCGTTCTTGCGAGGAGTCGATCGAAACTGGACGGGTGTTATTCCATTCACCATGGTCTATGATTCAAATCGGAACATCATTCATGCTCGACCTGGCTTTCTTGCGAAAGCCAAACTTGAAGGCCTCATTCAGAAGGCGCTGAACCTTGATTAGACGGGGTGCCGCGTAAGGCACTTAGCTTCGCTACCTTCTTGAAGCGTTTAGAGCCATAAAAGTGTTTCGTTTTCCAAAGCCATTCGATTGCTGATTCCAAGGCCACGGGGGACAAGAGTTCCTGACGACTTTCCTCAGAGTAGGTTCGATTCATCTTGAGTAGATACTGAAATCGCTCAAGGCTATCTCGAATGAGCTTCCAGTCAGGTCGCCCAGAAGTGAGCTGTTTCAGAATCTTCATCCATAGGTCTCGAGACTCCTTTGGTGAAAATCCAGGAAGTGGAATAATGGATTGAGCCTGAAACTCGTTGAGCAAATGAGCTCCCGCAGCAAGACGCTTGTGTCCCGATAAGTTGATCGCTGCTAGACGTCCAAACTTATGGATGCGGGACCGAATAGGAGCGCTTTTGTCCGGGCGCATGGATTGAATGTGGCTGTACTGATCGAGATAAAATCCCCACGAGGTGCGTCGTGCCTGCTGAGCATGAATCCATTCGTGGAGAAGCAAATAGCCCATGACTTCCTCACCAGACCGATTGGATCCAAATCGGGCAATGTAGTCCTTCAAATGATTGCTACTCTCCTGATCAATCTTAAAGAGATTAGGTAGGCTGATCAGTTGAACCTGATGATCCGCGTTGTAATTGGGTCCTTGAAGATATCGACGTGCAAAGCTTGATTGTGGGACCGAATCTGGGGAGCTGACGAGTTGGACGTAGATTCCTTTGGCATCAAATCCAATCAGATCTTCGGGGGATTCGCGCTCTTTCATGCGACGAAGGCGGGAAGGAAAGAGATGAATATCCAATTCGGCTGACATCATTTCAAGAGTGAAGGTCTTTTTGGCGACAATGTCTTTCAGCTCTCCACGAAGGCTTCGATCAAATGAAACCAACTGTCCCGTGTCAAAGCGCCCCTCAGCGGGAAGACTCAGTAACTCTAAAATACGGTTGCGACAGTGAAAGCTGAGTGAGCCTACTTCGTTAGAAGCTGCTGACACTTCGTTTTGAACAACAAGCGATGCCAAGACGAGTAGGCTGAAGAAGGCATTCTTCACAGGGTTTGTGAGCGATTGTCTGCTCATGCTCCACTTTGTAGGCTCAAATGGAGGAGATGCCAAAGCCTAAAGGCTTGTTTTTATTGGGCTTATAGGCCTTTAGAAGAGGAGATAGCCCGTTGTGGCACTCAAAAGCATGATGGCAAGGATCCCGTTAATCTGGCGTCGAGCCGGTCCTTTCATGAGAGAGAACGTGATGAAGTACTTTGAAACAAAACTTCCTAGAAGTGCCAGAGCGATATTTTCTTTGGCAGCAGAAACGTCGATGAGATTTTCTCGCATTAAATTAGCTGAGGCGACTGACGTGCTGTGAAGTTCAAATAATCCGCCGACCATAGAGATTAAATGCACGGCGGACGAGCCCAGTTGTTGTTGGGTCAGTCCCACTACCGCCAGCATTCCTGCAAAGAACAGAGTGAGCTTGGTCACAGACTTGAGGTCGAGAGGGTTTGAGTAATCAGCGGATAAAGTGTCATCAGATTTTTTGGTGATCAGCGCCACCAACGACAAGACAGCCCCACTTCCCAGGAGTCCCACAAGGCAGGGCATAAGAGCTAGGGCTAGCGGGGTGGAGGTGATCGCGATCACAATCCAGAGCATCATGTAGGAACTCACCGCGGAGAGAATGGCGGAGATGGCAATGCTCGTGGATTTGGAGTGATGCTGTGAGCTTTTTGCAGCATGCATGAATACGATGGTGCTTGAGATCAGCCCACCCAGAAAGCCTGTGATCGCCGTTCCCACACGATGGCCCAAAAGGCGAGCGAGTACATAACCTGCAAACTGCATCGAGGCTAACACAACAAGAATGATTCCGAGCCGCTGAGGATTGATAAGCCCCCATGGATCAATCGGATGATTGGGAAGCATGGGCAAAACTCCGAGCGCAATAATGAGCAGAGTGATGAAAGCTCGAAGCTCATGAGCTCCCAAAGACTTTCGAGCAAAGTGATGCAAGGATTGTTTGCTGATGAGTAACAGAAGAACGACGAGACCCAGGACTCCAGATAGCAGAGGCTCTCGAGTGGTGAGAGCGCCAAGTCCGTACACAATGGCTCCTGCGATTTCCGTCGTGAGTCCAAGTTGAGGATCTCGTTTTTTGGGTTGAGAAGACTTCCAGTACCCCAAGAGAATCGCCATCAAAGCAAAAACGGCCACTGCGACTTGAAGAGCCACAGGCTCCAGGACGGAAGTCAATGTTCCGAGGAGGCCCAAGAGGGCAAAGGTTCGCATTCCAAGACTTTGACTGTGAGGTCGATGAGCGCGCTCGCGTTCAACACCAATCACGAGGCCAATGGTCAGAGAAATCGCAAAGGATCGTAAGAGATTGAAGGCTTCTGTGTCCACGGTAAGGGACCTTATGCCTTCAGCTTACTTCTTAAAAACATCAGAGAATTTGGTGACGATCTTTGAGATCAGCCCAAACTTCTGAGCTTCATCGGCTTCAAGCCACTTGTCTCGATCAGTGGCTCGTTGAATCTCCTCGTAGGGCCGACCCGTCTCTTGAGCGTACAGACGATTAATCTTCTCTTTGAGAGCGATGATATCTTTCGCATGAATCTCAAGATCTGATGCTGCGCCGCGTAAAACGCCCGAGATCAAAGGTTGATGAATCAAAAACTTTGAATTCGGAAGAGCAAAACGTCGCTCTTTCTTGGCACAAAGAGCAATCAAGGAGCCCATGCTCGCGGCTAGTCCATTGACGACGGTATAGATGTCAGGACGAATGAACTGAGCTGTATCGTAGATCGCAAAGCCCGAGGTCACTTCTCCGCCTGGAGAGTTGATAAACAAGTAAATGGGGCGATTGGGATCTGCTGCATCCATCGCCAAAAGTTGTTTAACGACTCGATCCGCCATATCGGAATCAACGCCACCGCTGATCTGAATGATGCGGTTTTCAAAGAGGCTTTGATCGAGTGGATTCCATTTTTGACCTGTTTGCGCTGCTGGTGTTTCCATATCTTTAGGGTAACGGAGCTGCTTCTTCTCAGTAAAGATAATAACGCCCCTCTGTCTAGAGGTGCGATGGAACCTGATGCCCCCTCGATAATTCTTCGTTTTTCTTTTGGTTCTATTTCAGTTACTTTTATCTTTTGGGGGGGGACATGAAGGGGCGTTTTTTTTACTGGATATTCTTTTCTCTTTTGTCGGGCTGCAGTCTTGGGGCTTCGTCGATGCTAGATCAACCAAAAACGGTGCAACATCTTGAGTTGGATAAGTATCAGGGCAAGTGGTTTGAGATTGCCCGGATTCCGAACAATTTTCAGCGAGGGTGTGTTTCGACTTCAGCCACCTATTCATTGCGCGACGATGGAACTGTGGACGTCCTCAATGAATGTACTCGAGATGGCGTTTCTAAGAAGAAAGTCGCTGCCAAGGGTCGTGCTTGGATCACTGACGAAGCTTCCAATGCCAAACTCGAAGTAAGCTTTGTTCACTTTTTGTTTTGGTGGAGAATTTTCTCAGGAGACTATTGGGTTTTGCATTTGGGCCCTCTGAATGACGAAGGGCTCTATTCGACTGCCGTGGTGGGGGAGCCTCGCCGGCGATTCGGATGGATTCTCGCGCGGACTCCTGAGATTTCAGAGGATGAGCGTGAATCGATTGATCGAGTTCTGCTAGATCAGGGATATGATCCTCAGAAGTTCGTCGACTTTCGGTAGCGCAAGATCAGCCAGACTCCAATCGTGATTGAAAAAATCCCTACCCCATAAAGCGTGGTGGGTCCGCTGAGCTTTTGAGCAAAGAATCCACCGCAGATTCCACCGAGTGGCAGCGTTGCAAGAAATGTCATGGTGTAGAGACTTAACACTCGGCCGCGCATTCGTTCATCTGATTTAAACTGAAGAAAATTGTTAATCATGGGATAAGAGCCAATCACATAGAATCCGCAACCTGCCAAAGCTGCAGATGAGAGCCAGGGGTTTGTTGAGACGCCCAAAAGAAAATGACACAGGCCAATCCCCAAAAGACGTTGAATCAAGAATGCTTTGATCTCTGTTCTTGGCTTGAGGTCGACCGAGAAAAACGCTCCTATCAAGGCACCTACTGAGTGAGCGGCGGTCAGATAGCCTAGGGTCTGAGCGGTGCCTGAGAGCATATCTTTGGCAATCAGTGGCAGCAAAACAACATAGGGAGATCCGATGAATCCCAGAAGTGCGGAGAAGGCGAGAGGGAAGTGAAAGGCCTTCACGCTTTTGACGTATTGAAGTCCTGCGCGCAGAGGTTCCCAGATCTGAAAGCTCTCGTGGCGAGTGTGGCTTTTGATTTGAGAGGAGAGCAGGCTGAAAATCACAAAACCATAGGAGGCCGAGTTAATCATAAAACACCAGCCTTCACCGACAAGATCAATGAGGGATGCGGCCAGCAGCGGGCCAATGATTCGAGAGCCATTGATGAGCAGGGAGTTAAGAGCGATGGCTGAAGGAAGAAATTCCCGGCCAACAAAGTCGAGCGATAAACTGTGACGCGCCGTCATCTCAAACGCATTCAAAACTCCAAGCACCACAGAGAGAGCTCCGATTTGCCAAAGAGTCACCTGGCCCCCCAAGGTCAGTAACCCCAGCGCAAGGGCTTGGATCGCGGATAATGCCATCATAAGAATGAGGAGCTTGCGTTTGTTCACTTGATCGGCCACAACGCCGGCAATCGGACTCAGAAGAAAGGCTGGAAACTGAGTCAAAAAAGCAATGAGCCCGAGCCATTCGCTGGATCCTGAGATGCGATAGACAAGCCAGCCTTGAACAACGGCTTGCATAAACGTTCCAGTCATTGAAATCAGCTGTCCAAAAAAGTAGAAGGAGTAGCTAGGCTTCTTAAGCAGCTGAAAGTGCTGAGCGGCTGGGTGATCAAAACGCATGGTTTATGAAGAGGTTCACGGGCCCTGAGGAGTTTGTCAAATGTCATGGATTTTCTTGAGCATCGCAATCTTGTTTGAAGTGGCTGGGACCACATCGATGAAGTTTTCTG
This sequence comes from uncultured Bacteriovoracaceae bacterium, assembly GCA_964655245.1. Taxonomy (GTDB): domain Bacteria; phylum Bdellovibrionota; class UBA2394; order UBA2394; family UBA2394; genus JBEIHI01. The sequence goes on from CAZZLQ010000006.1 coordinate 49,803, forward strand.
AGGGATTTACGCGCCTTGTGCCGAGTGTTTTGATTTTTCTGTTTTATGGAGTGGCCTTTACCGCACTGACTTTGGCACTTAAGCGAATGGATCTCTCCATCGCCTATGCTGTTTGGGCAGGGGTGGGAACGGCGCTTACCGCTTTGATCGGCTATGGAATTTTCCAGGAAATTTTTACGTGGCAGAAAACTCTGTGTATTGGATTGATTGTGATTGGGGTTGTGGGTCTTAGGCTTTGGGGTCAGACCGCTTAAGAGTCGAGAGATTACATTTGGCTGAGAATCTGTTGAACACCCACTCGAATCATCATGATCGCAATCGCTGCAAGAAATAGAGCCATCACTTTGGCAACAGCTTTGGATCCGGACTTGCTGAGAAACTTCAAAAACCAATCCGATTTTTGAAACACCCACCACACAATCGCGAGGTTCACTAAGAGAGCAATCAGCGTGTAGAGATTGCCATGACTCTTGCTTGAAATGAGGACAGTGGTCAGCGCGGCAGGTCCCATAATAAGGGGAATGCCGAGGGGTACGATCCCAATGGTGGATTCGCCACTTTCGATGGCGCGACTGGCCTCGGGTTGAGGAAGCGCAAGATCTTTGATGGCGAGGACGAGGAGAAGTAGTCCTCCTGCAATTCGAAAATCGCTCTCAGTGATTCCCAAAAAATTAAAGATCATGGTTCCGGCGAACAAGAAAATCACGGAGATGCCGAGCGCGGTGAGGGTTGCATCGGTGATGATTTTTTTCCGAGCGGAAACAGAGACGTTATCTGACCAAGAAATGAAGATAGGCAGAATGCCAAACACATCAATTGCAACAAAGAGTGGGATGAAAACAGCAAGAAAGAGATCAAAGGCCTGAAGAATCATGATGAGCTAGAGTTTAGGCTAAATTGTTTGTGTTTTCACTTACGTTTTGAGTTTTAAGAAGTTAAATCTTCAGGGTGCGTTCGATTGTTTTGGCGATAGCGTTTGTGATTTTGGCAACGATTTGGGGCGGAGCCTTTGTTGCCATTAAGATTTCTGTTCATTCCTTCCCGCCGATCTCTGCGGCTGCTGTTCGATTGGTGATTGCCACTTTGTTTGTGTTTTTGCTCTACCGGGGAATGGGGCATTCGATTCGATTGCCAAAAGGCGCGCTTTGGCGCGTGTGGCTTGCCGGACTGTTCACGATTGGATTTCCATTTGCTTTGGTGTTTTGGGGAGAGCAGTCGATTCCAGCGGGACTTGCCGGAGTCATCAACGGGACCGTGCCGATTTGGACCACATGCACTTTGTTTGTGATGCATGCTTTGGACGGTCGAGCGAAGCAGTATCGTCCTCAAGTTTGGGCCGGAGTATTGTTGGGCTTTGTGGGAATGCTCGTGATTTTTTATCCCCAGCTTGAAACGGCAGGATCGCAGACCGAGTTGTGGGGGACTCTGGCAGTGGTGCTAATGGCGCTTTGCTATGCCATTAGCAATGTGATGAATGGCTTCATCATGAAGCCTGACCGTAAGAAAGGTGCGATCTCGATCCCGGCGAATATCGTTCATCAGCATTTCATCAGCATGTTGTTTTTGATTGGCCTTGCCGCTGCAATGGAACCCTCACCCGTTGAATGGTGGGCGCAGACGCAGTGGCAAGGATGGGTGGCTGTTGTGTTTTTGGCCATCATCTCTGGCGCGACAGCTTTGATCATTTATTACTGGCTCATTCGAGAGCTGGGCTCCATTCGAACAGCGGCGGTCACCTACTTGATACCCATTGCAAGCTTAGCGCTCGACTACGCAATGCTTGGCACGGTTCCGGGAGGCTTTGAGCTTGTGGGTACTTCGGTGATTTTATTGGGAGTTTTCTTCATTCAGTCCGCACCCAAGAATTGAGGGGCCCCCTTGGTGAGCTGCTCAAGACACTGATACAATAGAAGAGTCGTGGGGGGATTTGCTTTACTATTGTTCATGCTAAGCGGTGCCGCGAAGCTGGAGATGCCGCTGCCGATTGATTTAGTCCAGCAGGGACATGACATTCATGTTGTTCCGATCGATGGCCCGTGTTCGCAGGCGCTTCATGACGTCGTTCTTCCCTCGGCCACTCTTTTGGCCTTTTCGTTTCCCGAAGAGTATCTGCTGCAAGGTTTTGTTCCGATCGTGACTCTCACGATTTGGGGTCTTCACTCGAGCGAGCCCCTTTCTATTCCCATCGCGCTCGCCACATGGGACCTGATGAATTCTCGCTTTCCTCATTTGGGCCGAGTCCTTCTTGTTGCTGAAGCTTTCACTCCCTCAGGGGAGTTTAATGCTCTTTTGCAGGTCGATTGGGGAAAGGGTGCAGCTTGTCGAAAATCCGAGGTAACGTTTCGACTGGCAACGATTACGGGTAATCCTGCGGATATTGCGACGATCAAGATAACAGAGGATCTGAGTGCTGGGGGTTATGTGCGAAGTGGCAGAAGCTCAGCGGCTGATGGTGGGGCTAGACTGGGTTGCGCTCTCCAAGCTAAGGCGTCAACGGCTGCTCCCTCTGGTGTGTGGTTCTTTCTTTGCGTAGTTTCGCTCGGGATTTTGCTTATCTCTCTTCGCGTGAGGTCTTCACCAGCGGGAACACTTGAAAGTTAAGCTGATAAACGGCCTGAGGATTTTTGGAGTCTGCGTATCGGCTTGCAAACTCATGAAGAATCTCAAAAATTCTCTGATTAAGATCGGCGAAGGTCTTCTCGGACAGGGGCATCGTGATGCTCACAATGTTTCGCTCGGATGAGGTGTTGGCATCGAGTGAGGTCAAAGCCTTGTTGATCATCTGTCGATGGAAATTTTTGACTAGGATGCTCTGTGCTTGGGAGTCGGTTTTGAGGAGTGCTTCTTTTCGAATCCATCGAGATCCTTTTTTTTCAATGAGCCCGATTTGAGACAGAACCTGAAAATCATTTTGAAGCTGAGCCTCCGAAGTTTGAAGGCTCTCGGCTTGTTTCGTCAGTGGCCATTCGGCCCAGGGTGTGGAGAGGGCTTCGAGGGTGGCGATCAATCGCCAGTTTGAGTAGTAGCGATATTCGAGAGCTTCCGCTCGATGCTCTTTCAGAAAGCCCTGAGCAGACAGGATTCTTTGATAAATTTCATCAGCTTGAAGTGAACTCGGTGCGTGAGCAAATTCAGCAAGAATTTGGAGGAAATCCGTTTCTCGAGTACCCATCTTCAGGGCTTGCGCGATTTTTTTGAGTGTGTCTCGACTTGCGTTTTTTTTACCAGTGATGATGAGGTGGAGATGAACATGACTTTTGAGACCCGCAGCATCTGCGAAGGCGCGGTTTGAGTACTCATTTTTGGATTTCAGATGATCGACGATGTCT
>CAZZLQ010000007.1:0-52919 GCA_964655245.1 uncultured Bacteriovoracaceae bacterium
CATCCCATGGCCATCATCGGCCAATCCATCTTGTCCAAGTACAAACTAAACGCGATAAAGCTTGAAAGACTAAGATCTCCCTGGATCACGCGATAGCCACCAAAGGCCACAAGAACAAACACGGACAGGCCCAAAACAAAATTAAGTCCGGGAACATAGAGACTCTCGTATCGCGCTACTTTAATTGATGCATCTCGCAGCTGAGCAGACTTTGCCACAAAGTCTGAGTGAACCGGCGCTTCCTGACCAAACGATTTGATCACTCGAATCCCAGAAGAAATCTCAAAAGCGCGAGAGCTCAAGTGACCGAGCAGGTCCTGAACATCATCATAGAAATGAGAAAAACGATCACTCCATGGAATCGCCAGCAGAGCAATCAGAACGAGAGGCGGAACGAGCACGGCCGCCAAGACCGGATCCAGATAAAACAAGAGAGCTGGAAACAAAACGAAACTAAAGATCGAATCCACAAACATGAGTGCCCCAAATGCCATCACGTTTCGCATATTCTCCGTGTCATTGGAGAGGGATGAAATCATATCGCCCACCTTGGTGCGCTTGAAAAACTCAAGATTGAGATTGCTCAAATGAGAGAAAAGGCCGCGGCGAACACGATCAAAAATGGGAAAGGTTCCCCAAATAAAATACACTCTCCACCAATAACGCCCATAAGCAACGACTGCCGCGAAGAGAATATAAATGAGGCACATGCTCACCAAAAAGGGGCCGACCTCTTGATTGATCAAAAACTCAGGAAACCATTTGGGCAAGGCAGTCCCGCTCAAACGATCAATCGAGAACTTAATCAAAAGCGGCATAAGCAGTCCCACGACATCGATTGAAAAAAGCCAAAGGGAGCCTTTCACGATGTTTCCTTTGTGCTGCTTCAAAATGCTCTTGAGACTCAGATCCATTCGCCATTAGCCTTTTAGCAGGATGATTCAAAAGGCCACTCTTTTTTTTGCCCTACTCATAACCACTTCTTGCTCCTCGAAAGAACCACCCGCTTTCAAGGCTGACGGGACCCCGAGCTTTCGAAGCGAAGTCTTTGAAAGGACCCGCGCAAGCCGTCTCTTTGAGGCAATCCAGAAGTACCTGAAAGATAACGGCTATGAGCTAAAGGATGTGAACCCGTCGTTAGGATATCTGTCCGGAATCAGGATTTTCGATATGGATTCCTACAGTGTAGAGGAACCATTTGGGCCAGTTCCCACCAAAGCAAGTAGCTCAGATCGCGTGCTAATCGAAGCGAATGTACATGTCGTAGAGCTCAAATCAGCTGCTAAAGTGCGCATCAATCTGACCCAGAAACTCATTAATGTTTCGGGAGAGGTTTTGTTTGCCTCACCCGTATCGACAAGCGACTCCTACGATCGCTTCATTGAACAGATCAAAATCATGGTGCGGCAGGAGCCAACTTCCCCGTCGCCTGCAAAAAAGCAAAGATAGCCGGCAGGTCGTTTTCCAAAAAAGGCATCGCCGGCATTACACCCGGACTTTGCCCTCGCTGAACCATTTTGGATTGATATCCCTTTGGATACTCTGCTCGAACGACTCGAGCCACCAAAAGCTCCATCGAAGCATCATGAATCTCCGGAGCGAGGACACCAACTTTCCGAGGATCCGCGTTATGACAAGCGGAGCAATTAGACAAATAAACTGCACGCCCGCGAGAAATCAGCTGGGACTCCTCAGCAGACTTTCCAACCAAAAGGGGGTCTGGTTGAATCCCCCCCTTGCAGGAGCTCACCACCCCTGCTGAAATCAAAAGCGTCAAAAAAATCTCACGCCTCATAAAAATTAGACCAGGAAAACTGTAACTCCAAAAATGACTGCAGTCAGAACTAAGCCCAAATGAATGACGCCGGCCACTTTTGCTAAGGGCCCCATTTTTCCAAAAAGCGCATTCGCTTCGAGCAAACCAATAATCACCGCCAAAGCGAGAATCAGATTCATCCAGTTCGTTTCTGCCGAAATGGCCAAGGGCAAATGCCGAGAGGCTCCCATCATAAACAGCATCGGGATCGAGAACAAAACGTTAGTGCGAGACGTAATCCCAGCCCGCGACGCAGCTCCCGCAGCGTTGGGGTCAGCCTGGCCACCGCTTGCAACAGCTTGAGCTGAAGCGATCACAATCTTCTGATTGGGCCAAATGACCAGCCAGACGTTCAAGAACATAATCGTTCCCAAAGCCGAGCCAATCAAAATCCAAACTCCATAAGACGTTGTAAAGATGGCGGCGTTGCCATGGCTGACGAGGCCCAACATCACAATGCCGCTCAAGAAGGTGAACATCGCTCCCCATCGAAACCACCACAGGGCTCGAGGCACAAGTCCTCGGATACAAGCGGATTTAGTCTGACCATCAGCCTCGTTGAAAAAAGCACCCTGAACAAAGTTGAAGTAATACAACATTCCAATCCAAACAATTCCCGCCATGAAATGTATCCAGCGGAAAATATGAAAAACAAAATCCTGATTAAAGATTGATGCTGATTCCATGTTTTACTCTCCTTTGTTGGTCCAATTAGAGGTCTAACGTAGACCCAAGGCCGTGAATTTGACTAGAAAAGTCTTCGCTCGATTATTTACGAGCGAACCACGTCAATACGGACCTGCAACTGTTCTTGGCCTTTAGATAAACTGAGGGCACCACGGGAACCACATTCTCGAGCTTTCGCTGATAGTAGCGCACCTGCTCGTCATTCCCCTCTTTCTTGTACTTTCGAATATTGTGCGAAAGCAGCGCTACCTCCGTGATCAATGAAGTAAGCCCATAAGCGACCTGAATGGCCGTTCCCAGGGAATGGCTGACTGTTGTCGCAACAGAAAGTGCTAAATTTCTACCCCCTCCATCAATCTCTCGGACAAACAACCCGTTCTCAAGCCGCGGGGTCAGCTGAGGGCCCGAACGCATAGGCGGAGGAACGAGATGACCGTCTTCCTTAAACTGCTCGAGCTCTTGATTATAGGACTGAGCAATATTGGCCTCGAGCTCTTTGAGGTCTTCCTCCAAAATCCCAAACTCGCCCGGAACCAAATCCTCCTCGGACTTCACTTTTTGAGCTGAAACATTCTCGCGAGGACCGGAAGCATAATGCAAAAGATTCAAGCGAGAGGGCAAATCAACACCTAAACCCACCAAGATCTCATTCATTCTCTCGGCAGAAAAACCTTGAGCACTTAAAGCAGCCACTTGAGATCTCAGGGCGTTGCGATGGCTCCGAAGCAGGTTTTCGGAGAGAGAGTGATCCATACGGCTCCACTGCTTGGGATTAAAGTCATTCACATAAACAACGAGATCTCCTCGCACAATTCCTTCACGCTCAGCTGTTCGAATCAGTCTTTGAGACAGTGAACTCAACAGTTTATCAACAACGTTCAGGGGCAAGGTCAAAATCACCGCCGTTACGAGTGATACATCCTGAGTGAGCCAAACAAAGGCTGCCGTCGTAAAGAACATCGAAAAGATCGCTTTCTTTGCCGTTTCATAAACAAGATTGTCGGAACCCAAAGCATTGTCGTACCAACGCTTAAAGAGTGCACAGCCGAAGTAGTAGCCAAGCGCCAAACTGACGGCCCAATTATTCCATTGAACAGACTCAGGGTGGAGGTGAGCAGCTTCACGCAGAGCCAAGACTCGCAGTCCACCATTAATCAGCAAACTTCCAGACGCCAAAAATGCCTGACCCCATGTGGGATGCTCATACGCCCACAAAAAATACTCGCCAGCAATTCGTTTGGGATCAAGGAGACCTGGTCGAATCATGACGGCTCGCGCCTGAATGGAAAACTTTTCCTTAGGCTTGATCCCGCTTTTTGAAAGATCAATCAGAATCGCGTTCGTCTTGGACTTTCGAACATAACGAACAAGCTTCGGATCATCGTACGTCAGAGCAGATTTCTGCAAGCGATGAGGAGGATTGATAACAACCAAGCTCGCTTTGGCGCCCTTCACATCCGCACGAAAGAGTAGATGATACTGGCCATTTGACTTCACGGCAGCCAAACGAATTCGAGAAAATGCACCCTTTCGCTCTCGAAACTTTCCAAGCTCTGCCGTTTCCAAAAACTTTTTCACGGCCAGGGCCGATCGAGTATTGTAGTCGAGCTTTACCTCGTTCAGCATATGGGAAAAGGTCTCATCTTGCAGAAGAGCTCTCATCGAGACCTTTTTCAATCGTGAATGAATCAAAAGATGACTGAGCTGCAGAGCACTCGAAAAAAGAGTGCTGTTCACATCATGCTTGAGCAAAACCTCGCCAAAGACCTTTACCTCATCGATGAATTCCTGAGCTTGGATTTCCTGACTAACATCCTCAGCACCAGGCTCAGATTGATGCGCATCCTTCAAAAACTCTTTGTAGGCTACACCAAGAGAGCCAAAAAGAGCGGCCTCCATTGCGGCGGTATCCGTCCCTGCCTGATCTCGCGCGGGATGCCACACAGATCGAAATTTAACTTTGAAATCATCCCATGCCTTGAGTCCGTATCGACTGATAAAAGCGACCTTGAGACCAATTCGATAAATGGCCGTTGAGTCATTCCGACCGAAAAATCTTTGCTCCTTTTTTTCGACCACCTCTGAAACCCAGCGGAATTCCTCGAGGTACTCATCGATCGTGATTGCGGACTTTGACTCGGAGCCAAGGGGAGTATGATAAAATCTTGGATACCATTCCTTAAGACTTGCGACGAAGGTCTCCTCCAACTGATTCTGAAACTCTTCGGATTTGTCCTCGGCAAAATCTAACAACTCTTCAAGCAAAACATCCGGAGGAGTCGCCTGAGGAATCTCACCTGTTGATAAAAACCGCTCAACGCCTTCATCGATCCACCGACGAATGGATTCGACACGATCAACATCGGAGGCAAAAAGAAAAGAAGGTGAGACTACAAAAGCCCACAATACGAACAGCAACTGCCAACGCCCAATGAACCGCATGAACCCCAACACCATGAGACGAAATGGGGAATCGCTCAAACGAAAAAATGTAAAGACTCAGCTAAGCCAGAAAATCAATCAATCCAACTACTTAGGTCGCTTCATGGCCAAAAAGGGGGAGCCCAAAGTAACCCCCTCCTCAGCGACAGCAATCCCGTTTTCCAGCTGCGATTGAAAAACCAAAGGCAACCGAGCTCGATGAGACTGACGAATATCCTTGAGGGCAAGCCCATACTCTGAAATCAGCTCAGAAGCGCTCACTCCGCGACTCTCGGCTCCTGAAACACGCTGGTAGACGGCCATTTCTTTTTCGGCCTCTGCCCAAGCCTTGAGCTGCAACATAAACTGGCGAAGATCTTGTGTGTTTTGAATATGGATGGGTTGTAACTTTGCATCACTCATGATCGGCTCCTTTGAAAAAACTACTCGCGAACGGCTCGATCTTCAATCTAAGAAAAAATCGGGAATGAGGTCGGCGGGGGATGATCCAAGTGAATAAGGCCCAAAATCAGTGATACCTGCCGACCTTAAGACATCTTCATCGACAAGAAACTGGCCCGTCATCTTCCGGCAATCCGACGAAATCACCTCATAAGCGGCATCGCCCATAATCTCAGGCTTCCGACAACGCCTCATGGCCTCCTCACCACCGAGAAGATTCTTCACAGCAGCAGTCGCTATGGCAGTCTTTGGCCAAAGCGCGTTCACGGCAACACCACTCCCCTTCAACTCTTCGGCCATTCCCAAAACACAAAGACTCATGCCCATCTTACTCATCGTATAAGCCAGATGAGAACCATACCACTGGGGCTTCAGCGAAGGTGGCGGGGAAATCATCAGAATATGAGGATTTGTTGATTTCCTCAGTGAAGGCAAACAGAGCTTAGAGCACATGAACGTAGCGCGAACGTTGACCGCAAACATAAGATCAAACTTTTTCATCTCAGTTGCTTCTGTTCCCGCTAGATGAATGGCACTCGCATTGTTGATGAGCACGTCGATGCCGCCGAAACGCTCAAGCGTTTGACGAACAGCATCCTGCACTTGATCCTCAAAGCGCACATCTGTGGAAATCGGCAGAGCTTCTCCCCCGACAGCTTCGATCTCCTTGGCCACACTGAAAATAGTTCCCGGCAACTTGGGATTCTCCTCGATGGTCTTCGCAACAATAGCAATGCGAGCCCCATCACGCGCGGCTCTTAAGGCAATGGAGCGGCCAATCCCTCGACTTGCTCCGGTGATAAAGAGAGTTTTTCCCTTAAGCGACTTCACCTTTCCTAGACAACCGGCCTAGTGAGGCAAAGTCAAAACGTTCTTAGGGATCAGAATTGAGGTTGGTTCCATCGGTATACTTGTTTGTCACAAGCTTTCTCAGAGCCTTGGCACAGAAGCGGGCGCCCGGAACATTTTTGAGAGTGTCTCCTACGGCGTCCAAAGAATTCCCCACCAACTCAGTTGGAGTGTATCCAAACAGCAAAATCCTTGCGAAAGCTCGAGTCCCATTGGCCGTGGTCTGAATCGTTTGGAGAGCGTCCAACAACAACCCTGAAAAATTCTCGTAGATCTTGTAATAAAGATTGAACCAAATCCGTGCATATCCAATTCTGGAGTTTAGATATTTCTCTACTTCAGGATGATTCCGATACTTCTTAGGAATATCTTTTGCATAATAGAATGAAGCGAACTCAAAACCCTGCTCGATCATCATGGAGAATCCCATCAACGGGGTCAGATAATACAAGAGATATCCGGTGAAATAAGTATCGAGATCAAATCGTCCCAACGTCAGAAGATTGGTCACCAAGTAAGTCACCAAAGCAGCCTTCATATTCGCAAAGACGATTGCAGTATTGTATTTTTGATTTTCCCACCAGCGATTCTGAGGGTTGTGAAACGTTTGCCTTTTGTACCACTGAAGAAAAGACATCTTGGCGTCCTCACCCTCGGGGACCTCGCCAAATGTCCCCTCGTTTTTGGCATCTGTTTGAATCTTCATCCAGATATCCGCCAAAACGCCCTGAATCAAAGCCACCACGTAGCCTGTCAGAAAGGGATATCTTCCCAAATAGAACCATGCATTCTCCGAGAACATTTCATCATGCATCGGCACCATAATCCCCGTATCGATTGCCGCCAGCAGAACAAAGCGCATCACGAGCTCCAAAGGCTTATCCACCATGATGGCGGCCTTAGTAGCACGAACCGCGCGCGCCATGGCCTGAGGATTTGCCATTTGTCTCTCAGCGAGCTTCATCCGAGCAACCTGTCGATTCTCTTTCGAGTCGAGCTTTCTGACAGTCTTCAGATTGAAGTTGATGAGAGCCCGCTCCACCCTCTTCTCATTATTATCCACTTGAGTTGAAATCTCTGCTTCGAAATCCGGATGATTCGCCAGGAAGGCCTCAACATAGGCTTCAGCCTCAAGGGGTGAACACTTAATCTTTTCAAGGCTCTCCGATGAGAGGTTTTTGAGTTCCGCCTCAGTTCCAAGCGTGCCGCGCAAAAAGTTTGCCGTCACTTCTTCCTGAAGTCTCCAAAAGTAGAGCTGGAAGAACGAGCGATGCTTCGCTGAGAGCTGATAAATAGTCTCATCGGTGATCGAATCGACACCATTGGTTTCAAAAAACTTCTTCAAATCGTCGGGCGTATCAATATGTCGAAGAAGCGCACCAAACGCCCGCTGAAGAACAACCTTTTGAATCTCAGCCTCCACCGGCAACAACTTGGCCTCTGCCTCTCGAAGACTCTGAAGGGCTGAACTTCCAAACAGACTCTTGAGTCTCAGCACATGCTCTTGCCAAAAAGGCCGCAGACCTCCATTGGCCTCAGAGGGAATGGAAAAGCCGTCCTGGCCCTTTTGAAATATTCGGGACCAGTAGTTTGGATAATACAAAAAGGTCAGCCAGAGCCGTGGACTAAATACAAAGGATCGAAATCCAAACCAAGCATTCCACATTTTGGCATAAGCCGTTCCCGAATGAGTCAAAGATGCCGAACTAAAAATGAAATGCCTGAGAGCACCCAGGAATGTATCGGGTGAGGATTGTAAAGCCTTGGAAACCTTCCAGCTCTTCATGCCACCCATGAATCTTCCGATCCACGTCGAATTCTTCTTCTTCAAATCCCCCAGTAGACTCTCAACCTCCGCATCATCTTGAGCGGTAAATCCAGACCCATCGCCCTCTTGCTTGATATAGGAGGAAGCGGAGAGCGCGCGGAGATAATCGGATTCTTCTTTCTTTTGCCGACCGATGAAAGCCGACTTTAAATTCTTGAGGCGCGTCCAAAGCGAAGGTTTTTCAACTGCTCCCCCTTGATCACCCAATTCCTCCGCCGATCTCGACTTCAAATCCTTGTAGAGCTTGTAACCATTCACCATGAAGTGAGGAATACCCAAAACCATAAAGAGCACGGAGAAGGCGGCCGTTGCACCAACCCCCAGCTTCGCAAGACGTCCGTTGGCAACATACTGCTGATAAATGGCATCCGCGCTGAAACCTGAAACAGTTTGGCTGAATGATTGCCATGCCAGAGACAGCATATCCGAGCTCGACTCGAGGAAATGAGATAAAACGGTTCGCACCGTATCCTGACCCATGAACAAGAAAAGGCCGACCGCAAAAGCTGTGCCCGCCATCTTCACTGAGCGCACATTCATCAGCTGCCGCAACCCCTCATTGAGCTCACCGCCAAAGGAGGGAGCGCCAATGCCAAGACCCGACTTGATCAACTCAAGAGCAGTCTCAACTTTAGGAGCACCTGTCGGCTGCGGAAGAGTCAAGCTGGCCCACAATATTCGCAATCGAGCCATCAGCTTGCGCTGAGCAATCAGATTTTTTCCCATCTGACGAAGGCTCGAGTCCAGCTGAGAGACCTGATCAGGAAACTTTGGCTCTGCAACATTCACCTGCGGAGGAGGTAGGCTTGTATTTCCTTCTCGAACAGCCTTCTCCCACTCTCGTTTCTGCGACTCAAACGCATTCTTCTGGCTCTGAAATCCCGCTTGAGCTTCCTGCATGCGAACTCGCGCCTTCAACTGCTGTTCGAAGTATGATTTAAGACCTCGAGTGAACTCTGCTTCTCCTGTGACTTGAGCGACCTGATCAGCAACATCATTACCGGCAAGCTCATAGGCCTTTTCAAAGTAGAATGAAAATTCATTCACAACCTCTGCCGCAGAAGCCGCTGTTGATGGGTCAGCCAGAGAGACGCTCACATTCCACGCGGTCTGCTGAAAAGTCGAAACATACTCAACCACAGTTGTCGGCACTGGGATGTCATTGGCATAGAGAGTACCATCTTCGATCTGCAGCTCAGTCACAGCCGATCCACTCTTGATCGGCAACCGGAACACAGGCAAATCCACTCGCCCCACCGCTGAGGCAAAGTAATCAAGATCTATAAATCCGATGTTTGATAAACGAGCAGCAGGATTGAATGATCCCCGCTCGACAAACAAAAGTTTGCCGTTAGAAAATCGAATCGAGTCCACCTTAATATTGAAGCGATGTAGCGGAACATCCTGTAGGACCAGCTCAAACGTTTCTGACCGACTGAGATCCTGACCTTGAGTAAATCGCGCCGATTGAAAATCATTCGCATAGACCCGAGCAATCTCGCCGCCATCCTTATCGCGAACGACAACGCTGAGCTTTCTCAAATCAACTCGATCGGCCGATTTCTTGGCGAACTTGATGGCCGCATTGATATCTTTAACCTCTTGCGAAGCCTCACCCGCTTTTTCAGTCGCAACCGCTAACTTTTCTCTCAGCTCCTGAACGATTGTCTTCTGATTCAACAACCGAAACATATCCAGCGAATGCGCGCTGCCAGGGGCCGCCCCTAGTTCAATCGCCTGAAGTGAAAGCTCATTCCAAATGGGGTCGTTGTAATCAACCGAAGTGGAGGTCAGCGAAGGTCGAGGATGATCCTCAGCAAAGACGGGATAAAAAGCCGGCTGAAACACAACCAGCGACATCATCAAAACTGATAAAAATTGCCTTCCCAAACCGCAGAACCCCGACACAAAAACCTCCCCAAAAAACTGGACCAACCCACCTCAACTGACAATGAGGGGGACCCAAAGAACTACTCCTCCCACTCGGGAAACTCAATAAAATAGCGACATGGATCTACTTTAGTCAGTCCTGAGGGGTTGAGACTGTGAATCTTTCTCGGTAAGGAGGAGGGCATGGCAAAGCGCCTCATCATTCTTTGTTTATCCATCTGGAGCCTTAGCCTGAGCGGCTGCCGTTCGAAGCCCCAAGCCGATTTGCGCATTCTTACTTATGATTCACTGCGAGCCGAGGGAGCTATTGGGCCCATTCTATTTGCTGAGTTTGAACGCCGCTGTCACTGCAAGCTGGACGTGCAGTCGGCTGGAGATGCTGGCCAGATTCTTACACGGTTTGCTTTGGATAAAAGTCGAAACTCAAAGCTTCCCCATATTATTATTGGTCTCGATCAAAACTTGTTTCCAGCCGTGAAAGCTGACGCCTTAGTCATGCCCGACAGATCGGAGGCGATTGCGCCTGAAGCGAAGATTGACCCCCGGTTCGTCCCCTTTGACTACGGCTACTTCTCCTTCATCGCGGATCTTGATGCGCTCAAAGTGCGGAAACTTCCCATTCCTCAGCGGTATTCAGAGCTTCTTCGTCCCGAGTGGAAGTCTCAATTCATTCTTCAGGATCCCCGCACATCATCGCCCGGGCTTGGCTTTCTTCAGACCGTTGAAGGCGCCCTTGGAAAGGAAGCTTTCTCATTTCTTCAGAGACTTAGTGAGCAGTGGCTTGCCATGCCAAGCGGCTGGGATGAGGCCTATGGCCTCTTTCTTAAGAAGGAAGCCCCCCTGGTTTGGAGCTACACCACCTCTCAGGCTTATCATGACTCTAGCGCAAGCTCTAAAGGCACATATAAAGCCGTTATGTTTACTGAAGGCCATGCCACTCAAATCGAGGGAGCAATAGCTGTCGCTGCAGCTATCTCTACCGCTCAGGAGCAGAAGCTTATTGAAACTTTTTTTGATCTCCTCTTGAGTGCTGAGATTCAACAGCAGATACCCCAAAAGCAGTGGATGTATCCGGCACGCACTGATGTCGTACTCCCCGAGGAGTTTAAAAACCTTCCTAGGCCGTCTAAAATCTTGCCAACACTTCATTTTGAAAGTGAGTCAGCACTCAAGCAATGGTCCGAAGCAGTTTTGAAATAACACTCGCAAGGGTGGCTCTCGTTGCGGTGACTGCCTATTTTACCGTGGGACTCATTGTGCCTGTTCTAAGCATTGGGTTTCAATTTGATAGCACCGCTCAGTTTGTCGAGGCACTTTTCTCGAAGTCTACGCTTTCGGCTTTACGGATCAGCCTCATTCAAAGCGCACTTTCAACATTAGGAAGCCTCCTTCTTGGAACGCTCATCACATCTATTCTTTATCGATTCAAAATCAGATCGGCTCTCGTTGAATGGATGCTCAGCATTCCCTACACCGTTCCAACAATTGTAGCCTCATTCACTTGGATTTTGATTCTGAGCAAAACAGGGCCTCTAGGATTTCTCAACATCAACTACAGCCTGACAGCTGTTATTGTGGCACATATCTTTCTCAACGCCCCCTTTGTAGGTCTCAGCCTCCATCAAGCCATGATCGCAACCCCTCGAGATGAGATCGACTCTGCTCGAAGTCTCTGTACGAGTCCGGTTTCTCTAGTCCTTCAATATTGGAGACCAAGACTCCAATCAGCTCTTGTTCATGTTTCCTCCCAAGTTTTTTCAATCTGTGCGACAAGCTTTATTCTTGTGATGGTGCTGGGGGGCGGCCCCCCCATTGAAACGCTCGAAACAGGAATTTTCTCGCGCATTCGATTTGGAAATCCCGACTGGTCTGGCGCTGCTGCTCTCGCTCTATGGCAGCTGATTCTGTGCTCTCTTCCAGCGCTCTTGATCTTAAGAAAAACTCGCCTTCATCGACTCGAGACGATCCGTTCTCAATCCATGATCTCTCGCTCCAAGCTGATCAGCTCATCTGTTCTCATCAGCCCCTTATTGTTCATCTACTTCATCCCGTATTTGTCTTCGCCATTTTTTCAGAGTGGCATTCTAGGCACGGACTTCCTGCGTTCGTATCTGTTTGCAATCACTGACTCATTAGCCCTCACACTGATATCTTGTGGTCTGGCCTGTCTTCAATCCCTTCTGATTTATGCGATCTCGCTAAGATACCTTCGCGCTCACAACTTGCTGCTGCTTCTGGCACAGATTCCCGCAGGTGTTTCAACGCTGATCTTGTGCCTTGGAGTTTGGTTTTCCTTTGGTTCCTGGATCGATCCCTTCGAGGGCCGAGTAGTGATCATCGCCTTCATCCAAAGTGTTTTGATGATGCCATTCATGATTCGAGGACTGTCATCCAGTGTGCAAGGAGCAAAGCTACAAGCACTCGAAGAGGCAAGATCTCTCGGAGCCTCGTTTTTGCAGACTCTTTGGCTCATTGTTTGGCCTCAGTTTCGCCGATGCATTTTGCTCGTCATGACTGTGAGCGCCGGAATCAGCTTCTCAGAAATCGCTGCGGTGAGCTTCTTTTCCTCGGAAAGCTTCACCCCCCTTCCACTCTTGATGTCCAGATATATGGGCCAATATCGATTTGCCGAAGCTGAACTGATTAGCCTAACACTTCTCGTGGTTGCCATTGCGCTGACTTCTGTACAATTCATGATTGGAAGAAAATATGAGTCTTCGCGTTAATCAGTTGATCAAGCATAGGCCGAGCTTTTCTTTGCAAGCTACCTTTGAAGCTGCACCTGGACAAATCCTCGCACTCACAGGCCCAAGCGGCTGCGGCAAGACGACAGTTCTGCGAATGCTTGCTGGCCTTGAAGAGGCGGATTCGGGACAAATCGAACTCAATGGCGATAACCTCACTCATTTGCCCCCAGAGTCTCGAGGCATTGGGCTCGTGCTCCAAAATCCATCGCTGTTCTATCACCTGGATCTTGTTGATAATGTGACTTTTGGCTTGAAAGTTCGGGGGGCCAGTCGGGTCAATAGAGAATTGATGGCTCAAAAGCTTTTAAGCCAAATCAATCTGAGTCACCTCTTAATGGCTGATGTTCAAAATCTCTCTGGTGGAGAGCAGCGACGGATTGCCCTCCTTCGCGCCGTTTGCTGGAAACCTCGAGCACTTCTTTTGGATGAGCCGCTCACGGGGCTAGACCCAGAAGCTAAGAATCTGATTTGCAATGAAATCTCGAAGCATATTCAAGATCTTCAGATTCCATGCATCCTTGTCAGCCACGACCGACTGGATCTTGAAGCCCTCAAGGCTAAAAGCCTTGAGGTTCAAGAGGACAGAACAACACATACTCGTCTGTTTTTGGACTAAACAAAATTTGATTTACTGAAAGAAGAATCGGCGACCACGTCTCTCAAAGACTTCGTGGTAGTGATCTGAGTAGATCGAACGAAAGGCTCGAGGAGAAAATCTCACCTCTGACGTTCCGGCTCCCAAAATCAAAACATCACCGCGCTTAGTCTTATGCTCAATCTCAGCGCCCAAACTTGCGAGATACTGCTTCGTCAGTGCGTCTTCTTCACGCACAGCTTCAAGCCCTGAAATCAAAATACACCCTGGTGAAAGTAAAATCTGATCCTTCAAAAATGAAAGTGCATCCATGCGCACCCTTCTCTGAATGAAACTCCCGAGCGCTGGAAACTCTTCCTGAACAATTCGATTGTCCACATTCTTTAGATCCACTCCAATATAAGACTGAGCGCCAAAACTCTGAGCCATCAAGCGAGGAGCAATCGACAGCGCAAGATCCCCGCAGGCTAAGTCGTAGAAGTCTTTTCCCTGAACCAGCGCTTTCAGGCGCTGTCCTATGGGTGTCAGTCGAATTGAGACCAGCTCTCTCCAAAGAGGCCAATTCACCTGAACACTCCCCGAGTCACGATCAATGAGATCTGCAAGATCAGGCAGTCCCAAAACATATTCCTCATTCGTCTTCTGCTCCCGCTCGAACACCGCAGGAATGAGCCAATCGGAGAGAGTGTGAGTTTGGGCCTTGTCGAAAAAGAGTGATTCCGTCTGATTAACCGCCAGCATGCCGCCAGAACTACTACAGTTTAAAAATCTGTAAAGATGGCCTCCGAACCCCCCGAAATTGTGGGCCTATTTTTTAATACTGCACAGTCACCGAAATCATACGACTCTCATCCCCAGGACCAAAGGCGCCCGGCAAGAACAAAATAGAGGTGCTCCCCTGGGCCGCTTGAAAGTTCGATGAAGAAATCTCCTGGCCATCAAAATAAACTCGAGGGGTTCTACTTGCGACGACCGGACAAGCCAGATTTAAGGTCTGGCTGGAAAAAATGGCCTCTCGCGCAAGGCTCTGAAGTACGGGCGCGTAGTTCGTTGTCCGCACATCAAAGACACTTCCTCCCGTCAATTGAGAAAGCATCATATGCACCGTGCCCGGCCGAACAATGGTTGCCGCATCACCTGCCTGGGAAAAATCCGAAGCCGTCGTTCCGACGATTGAGTGGTAAACAAAATTAGATCCAAGCGGAGCTGTCAGACGCTCATACATATTATAGACGAGGCGTGCGCCTTCAGGATCATTAGCATTCGGACCATACGAGGTGTTGAGATCATCGTCTGTAATCATCACAAGATTGAGTGCCCCCTCGTGAAAGTAGTTCTCGATTTGAGAAGGCTGAGCCGATGGATTGTTACAGTAAGAAGTTGATCCACCTGAGATACTAAGATTGTGCCGAGTCGGTCGGTTGTAAGCATTTGAGTTACATACCGGCAAACTCGCAGACGTGCTCGGGAAATACCGAACATCCGCTGGGAAAGGATTCGGAAGAATGTGAGAGAAATCTCCCTGCGCAAATCTTCGAAACATCGCGAGATCAGAAGCCTGGGAGTTAGTCTGCTCGTTAATGTGAAACACCGTCGACCCACTCAGATAAGTAGAAAATGGGTTATTGCTCATGAAGACCGAGTTGGAGTTTGTGCTAAACATCAGTCCCAGGCGTAGATCATTGGGATTAGCAACAGCAGCGGTCAGATTCTGAATAAAGGACTGAAGATTCGTGACGACTCGACTGATGGTACTTGGTTGACCATTATACTGTGCACCCATGGATCCCGAATCATCTATGAGTAGCATGACATTCAACTTCTCAGCCGAACTTGGCTGAAGGGATGTATTGAGAGTCTGAGCCAAATCGCAAGGCTCCGGATTTGAGACACCTCCCCCGTCTGTGGGACCTCCGCTGCTGTCATCGGGATTGTTCGCATCAACTCCCGAGCCATCCCCCAAATCTGGATCTTCAAACTCACCAGAAGAAGATGATGGATTCGCAGTTTGTACGGGAACAAGTTCCGGAACGCCTGCACATGCAGCAAGCCCTCCCAGACTAGCAATGATAACTCCCCGTTGAAAAACCCCAATCAATGTTTTCATGCGACCCCATCTCCCTTCCACCAGGTTGAACTTGCAACCAGGAATCGCTGAACTCAATCAACACAAACACACTCTTCTAGTATCGAACCTCAACCTGAATCGTTCTCATCTCATCCCCCGGCTGAAAAGCTGACGAGTCAAAGAGAATCGATCTCTCCCCAGTTTGAGCTTGATACAAAGAAGCTGAAATCTCTTGGCCATCAAAGAAGACTCTGACTGGCCGATTCGACACAATCGAACACGCGAGATTCACTCGCTGACTCGAAAACACAGCTTGTCGCGCGAGGCTGTTCAAAACCTGTCCATAATCAGGCGATCTCACATCGAAAGTACTCCCACCTGTTAGCTGTGAGAGCATCATGTGAGCCGTTCCGGGACGAACAATTGCAACAGAATCTCCTGTCTGAAACAAATCAGCTGAAGTTGTTCCCACAACCGAGTGATAAACGTAGCGGGCTTGAAGGGGGGCAACGAGCGATTCGTAAACATTCGCCACAAACCGCGCACCTTCAGCGTTATTGAGATCCGGACCTAGAGCTACGTTGAGATCATCATCAGTGAACTGCACAATGTTGAGTGCCGCACCCGGATGAAACACTGATTCGATCGAAAGTCGCCGAGTGGCATCCGTCTGCTGATTGACGCAGTAAGGTGTCGAACCTCCTGATGCGGCAAGATTGTGCCGAGTAGGCCGAGCATAGGCGTTTGGCACGCATGATGATGGAGTGTAAAGGGGCCCTCTGTCATCACCCCAGAAGGGTGAGGGAAAGATTTGAGAAAAATCAATTCTTCCAAAACGCTTGAACATCCCAATATCGGATGCTTGGGAATTCGTTCGCTCGTTAATATGAAAGACACTGGAGCCACTCAGGTACTGACTGAAGGGGTTCAGCCCTCCAAAGGCACTAGCTGCCTGATCGAACATGAATCCCAAACGAAGATTGGCGGGATCCGAAACAGAGGCTGTCAAATCCTGAATGAAAGCTTGAAGATTCGTCACCACTCGACTGATGGTGCTCGGTTGTCCATCGTATTGAGCCGACATCGATCCCGAATCGTCAATCAACAGGAGAACGTTGAGCTTCTGAGCAGAGTTGGGCTGCAGGGATGCCGTAAGAGTTTGA
Source organism: uncultured Bacteriovoracaceae bacterium (assembly GCA_964655245.1). Lineage (GTDB taxonomy): Bacteria > Bdellovibrionota > UBA2394 > UBA2394 > UBA2394 > JBEIHI01. The sequence goes on from CAZZLQ010000007.1 coordinate 16,527, forward strand.
GGTAGAGAACAGTTAGGGGAATCGCTACCGCCTCCGTCTATGGGATCCGGTCCCCCTCCACCATTGGGATCAGTTCCATCAATTGGATCCTTGTTGTCTCCGTCAATGGGACTCTCTCCACCGAAAGGGCTTTGGGCTTCGTTGGTTGAGATCGGCACCACATTGGGAACTCCCGCGCAAGCGGTAACGGCAATGAAACCAATCACCCCTATCAGTTTGAAACTGGACTGGGAAAAGGCATCAAATCGCACTCGATCCTCCGTCACATCTCACGCCAACTCATTGTCTCTGCAACCAAGATGCCAAGGCGCTGAATGCCCCTAAGCGGGGCTTCACCAATCAAAGTCTGGCATTTTTGCGGCTATCCAGCTGTTACCTCGGGCATTTCTGCCCGACATTTTGCAAACATGCGCGGGACAGAATGAAACAAGATCGATGCAGCGATATGAAATTACACGCATTCTTTGTATCCACCCGCCCCGAAACGAATGTGGCTCGATACTTGAAATACGTTGGATAGCGAATTGAATTCTTGAGAGAGGATGGCGAGATTATGGAACAAGCAGCTCAACAAGCAGCTGAACAAGTCGTTGAAACCGCAACAGTAGAAGCAACTAAAAGCTACGGCATCTTGGACTTATTTCTCCAGGGCGGCTTTTTTATGTGGCCGATATTAATCGTCGGGCTGATGGCCGCATTTGTGGCGATTGAAAGGTTTATGGCCTATCGATCTCGATTTGGGGGAGATGCCAGATCACTTTTTAATCAAGTGAAGAAATATCTCAGCGCTCGCGATGGCAAGCGCGCTCTCGAAATCTGCCAGCAAAGCAATACTCCGCTTGGCAAGGTTCTCGCAGCAGGGCTCAATCATATCCATCAACCCATTGAAGATGTCGAAACAGCTATGGAGTCAGAAGCGCTTCTCTGGGTGCCTCAGATTTCTGCTCGAACGGTCTACCTTTCACTTCTCGCCAACGTTGCGACGCTCTTGGGACTTCTCGGAACGGTGGCAGGATTGATCATCTCATTTTCCTCCGTCGGCCAATCGGGCCTATCTGGTGCCGAACGAGGAGAGGTTCTTGGTAGCGGTATTGCTGTTGCGATGTACACCACAGCCTTTGGTCTGATCGTTGCCATTCCAGCAATGGTGATTTACCAAATTTTGTCCAACCAAGCGAATCAACTCATTGATGAGATTCAGCATTATGCAACTGAACTCAAAAAACTGATTCAACGTATGCGTTCTGATGGCGTCCAAGTGAATGATTTCCGAAATCAAATGGAACCGATCCATCAAGAGCGCAAGGCCTCCTAAACCGATCAGAAAATGATCGAACACCACGGGGACTTTTATGAACAAGCTTGCGCGGCACAAGACACAAAACACTGAGACCGAACTGAATCTAAATCCAATGATGGATATCTTCGTGGGTCTCGTTCCCATTTTGCTCGTCACAGCCTCGTTTTCGCACTACGCAGCAGTCCAGACCTCTCTGCCTGGAAAAGAGGTTTCACAATCTCGCGAGAAACCCCCCGCGGAAGTTCGCCTGACATTTGAAGTCCAAGATCAATATGTCGTGGTCTCAGGCTTCGATAGCGGATTTGACAAACCTGTGCCAGGCCTCTTGGAGAAGTTTCCGACGAATGATTTGGCTCGCCTCAAAACTCAGATTGAGGCGCTAAAGGCAAGATATCCCAAATTCGGACCGAGTTTGTTTTTTGCTACCGCATCCACTCCTTATCAAACAGCGATCACAGTTTTAGACTTAATCAAAACCTCCATGAAGGACAGTGAGATCATTCTTGCTGCGGGGGTGGTGGAATGAAACTTCGAAAAATCGAGTCAGCTCAGAAGTTAAATCTTACTTCCCTGCTTGATATCATGACGAACATCCTCATCTTCTTGATTGTCGTTCAATCGCCCGACGAAGCTGACGTTAAAATCACAAGCAAAGGCATCAAGCTGCCTGAAGCCAAAACGCACATGGCCAAGCTCCCTCCGAACCGAATCGAAATTGATAAAAGTCAGGTTCTTCTAAACGGCGAGACTATTGCTGGGCTTGACATTAACTCTGCGCAGTCGTGGAAGGCTCTCGGGGACAAGCTCATCAGCCTGCCAGCGCCAGCAGCCGGAAAGCCTCGAGGCATCGTTGTGATCTCAGACCAAAAGATGCCCTATCAACTGATTGATCGAGCGGCGTCACAAATCGCTCGAGCTGGATTCTCAGAGGTATACTTTCTGTCAGATATGAAACCAGAGGAGGGTAAACAATGATTTACTATTTCGCTGTTGCCTTCATTTTGACCGGCAGTGATGCATCACCTGCCCCCGTGGACAAAGAGATTGTTTATAAAAAAGAAACTTTTGTCGACTTGAGCGGATCAAGCGTCGATGGGGAGAAAGTGGCTCCACCAGCCTTCTTTGTGACCAAGACGGATGGACCGGAAGCACGAAGATTACTTGAGGAGCGTCTCAACTTTAAACTAGAGCGCTTTAACAGATTTGGATTCTAGGAGATCGAATTGAAGAATTGGAGACTCATTGTCAAACGAGTTGGTCAGGCGCCTGAAGCGCAAGCCATTGCTCGTCTCCAATCTTTCACTGCAGGCTACTCTCCCGAAGTTGATATCTGTATAGATACGATCAAAATCCCCTTCAAGCATCGCCTGGTTCGTCGGAATTTGAAGAATCCGATCATCCGACTCACGGAGGAAGCTCTGGACACCCTTGAGGGATCTGTTCGCGAGAGCAAAAAGTGGAGCACCAAACTCTATCGAGGTGCTGATCTGATCGTTGAAGGCAATTGTCGATTCAAAATTGATGATACCGAATTTCTCATCCAACCTGTCCTGCCTGAGATTTTTGAAAAGCTTCCTAACTACACCGACATAGTAGCCCGGCGTCATTCGCAAAAAGCCGCTCTCTATTCGCTCGCCGGGCTACTCTTTTTTGTTCTCTTTACAGCGCTGATTGACTGGATCATTCCTGATGAAGGCGAAGAGTTTGCCGAAAAGGAAATCCAAAAAATCACGATTGTTGAAGCCAAGAAAATGCTCGAGAAAACACCGATCACTCCGGATAAGCAATTTGAGCAAGCCAAGGTTACCCAGGCAGCTACAGCACCAGAGCCTTCAGAGCAATCATCGAAAAAGTCCGATGTGAAGGATCAGATTGCGGCCAAATCTCCTGGCGCTTCAGGCGAACAGAAGCTTCGCAATGTCAAATCAATGGGCATCCTGGCACTTCAAACGGTTAAGAACGGCCCCTCATCCACCTCTCTTCAGGTTGCAGAGCCGACCAAGACAAGTAAATCACTGAACAACGCTGTAGCATTGGGCACCGGCCGCGCTGCTTTCGGGCTTGGCAGTTCAGATGATGCCGAGTCAGTTCAAATCGCCCGACTTGGACAAATCTCTGGTGACGGCTACTCAGGGGACCTAGGTGTTAAGCTCGCAGGTCAAACCTCTTCGGCCATCCAGCTTGCCCGAAAGGAAGTCGAAGTGCGTGGGGCTCTAGACCCTGCTGTGATTCGGCAAATCATCGAGGAGCGCCTAAGCGAGATTCGCTACTGCTATGAAACTGCGCTACTGAAGCACAATGGCCTTGAAGGAAAAATCGCCGCCTCCTGGACTATTCAAAGTGATGGAAGTGTTGGTCAGTTAGCATCGGACTCAGATCAAATTAGACAAGATGTCCTTCATCCCTGCATACGCCAGCAGATAAGTCGGTGGAAATTCCCAAGCCCTAAGGGCGGTGGCGTGGTGCATGTGAAGTATCCTTTTGTCTTTAATCCCTTGGGAGAGCGGTAATGAAAGTGACGAAGTATCTCTTGTGTCTCATAGCAGCACTAATCATCCAAAGTTTGAGAACTCAAGCTGACGAGTTTGAGAACATCGAGGTACTTGATAAACCTCGATTCACGCTCAAGGACAAACTTACTCTCGATCTGGACATTAGCTTTCTTCCACTCGACGCCTATTACAAACCTATACTCCTAGAGGTTGCAGCCAACTATCAATTCAATGATTTCTTCCAGCTCGAAGCCCTGAGAGTCGGCCTCTCATTAGCAAATGTTGATACAGGCTTTGAAACCAGCATTGAAAGCATCATTGCACCGGGACAGGAAATCGAGGAACAAGCCCTCAAGACATTAAAGTATCGCGTAAGCTCCGCGGGATTTTTCAACATTCTCTACAGCAAAAGCAACTTCTTCAACTCAGCCGTAGCTTATCACTACTGGCAGGTGGGTGGTGGCTTTAGCTACTACGACATGAAGAAGGTGGATCAAATCGGATTAGACCTCATTATGCGAGTTCGATTTTTTATCAATGAACGAACCACCTTCAATATCCGAGCTGGACACACCATCGGACTGAATCCAAATGCTCCCAGAAACATTTCCTTTATCGGGTTAGGAGTTGGTTATGCATTTTAGCATGTTGATTGCGATGGCAATCATTCAGACAAATCAGTTTGAGTTTAACCACAAGCAACTGCCTCAGGCTTCGGCTGACCAATCCATCACACAGTCAACAAAGGGTTTCGACGATTGGTACCAGTCAGTGACCGCACAGTACAAACTCTGCAAAGTTCTAGACTTCGCTCATCCCATTTGCCCCGCCATTTACCCTGCAAAGCAGGCCGAGTTCAAAATCACTCCGCCCTCCGGAGCATTGACACCCCAATCGTTGCTCGCCGCTTCTGGTCTTTATGTTCGGGGTCAGCCGCAAACCATGTGGCTCGCGAGCTTGAATCTCACAGGCAAAAAGGATCCCAAGATGGATCCAAGGCTTTGGGCCGAGGCCCAGTATCTCTACGGGCAAATACTCTTTGATCAGAAAAAATTTAAGGAGAGCAATATCGTATTTGACCTTGCCGTGGACCAACTCAAAGGCAAAGCCCTCTTTCATCAAGAGCGAGCATGGGCACAATTCTTTGCGGGGGAAATTGATCGATCGCTCGGAAGCTTGTTTAGTGCGCTGAGCCCCCTTTTGCATCCAACGCCCTACTTTGAAAAATACTTTCTTCGCGCACTCATTGAACGCGAAACCTGTCAGTGGGATAAGGCATTTGCAACCATCACCGCCGGTCGAGTTGATCTGCAGTCGAGCTTTTATGACGCGGCCAATCAGCCCTTCGTAAAGCTATGCACCAAAGATCAGCTCAGCGAACAATGCGATCTACTTCGAAGCTACTTTGAGTCCTATGGTGCAGAGCAGATCAAGGCCGCCTTACTTGATCTCGATGTTCTTGAGATGGAAATGCAGGATCGAGGCGTCACAAAGCAAAAGAGTTTATCCCGTTCAAAAGTCATCTGGCCCTTTCTTGGAGAAGCTTGGCAAGATGAAATTGGCTTCTATCGTGTTAAGCTAGAATCACAATGCTAAGAGTTTTCTGGACGCTACTTCTTACCCTCTCAAGCCTTTCGGCTTTTGCCCAAGAAAAGAGGCTGATCACATCACGGGGGATGGTGGATGCTGCTGAGCGACTCCTGCGAGCTGAAAAGGATCCGAAAAGAAGGCTTGAGATTCTTTATCGATGGCTGAGCATTCGAGAGGAATATGAGCAAAGTCAAATCGCCGCTGCGGAAGCCTCCGAGGCAGCTAATCAAAAGTATAAGGAATACAAAATCGAGACTCTGATTCGTCTTGAGGATGAGTTTCAGCGACTTGCTGACGAAAAAGGTCTCAACCTTACCCCTCTGATTCGTGAGATTGCTTTTCGGCTCCTCGAGCAGAAAAACTACACGAAGGCCCAAATGTTCTTTGAAAAAATAGCACCGAGACTTCCAACGGACGATCTTGCTTATGGCGATGTCCTTCTCAATCTGAAATCTCACGATCAAGCTCTTGCCGCATACCGTGCAGCAAGCACCGATGATAAGCAACTCCCAGTGGCAACCTACAAAATGGCCTGGGTTTTTCTTCAACTTAGTGATTTTGAAAACTCGCTCGCATCTTTTGATATCGCTCTCAAGATGGCCGGGGCTTTAAGCAATCAGATGAAGGAAGAGGCTTTCAAGGATCGAATCATTCCCTATCTTGAGGTTTTTAAGAAAGAGGCTTTCGAAGAAGAGGACTCTCTCAGCTTCAAATCTCTCGCAGTACAACTCAAGGAAGAACCGGCTGAGCAGAAACGACTGCTCCAGGAGGCGCTGACTCGTCTCATGGACGGCTTCAACAACAAGGATCGAATCGAGATATCCCAACAGGTTTTTGATTTTTTCAAACGTGAAACTGATGATCCTACAGACATGCTCCTTCGTGTAAGCCCCCTTTGGCTAAAGGCCTACCGAGGACGCTTGAATCACCTCGAGGTTGAACGACTCCTCAACTCACTTCCCGATCGGCCGATTGATCCAGCAAAGGCATCAAATCTGCAGGCTGAGCTGAATAACTCGGCGGGTTTCTATGAAACGGTAGTAGGGGATCTCAAGGAAACTCCCGATCCACTCGCAAAATCGAACTTGATTCTTACTTATAAGAAGTACTTCGTCATGTTTCCCGATGATCAGGATGTCGACGGTCTGCGGGTTAACTACTCGCGGCTCCTGCTTGAGGGAGGTGATGCAGGGCTCTGTCTCAATATCCTTCAGAAGCGATCGAAGAAGGTTCCTGAGATAGAGGCTGCGGCTATCAGTCTTGAGTCCAAGTGCGAGCTTAAAGAGCTAGATCAGCTCTATGCGAAAGAGCATACAGACTATTTTTACAATCGACTCGACCGCGCGCTTCTTGTTTCGAAGCTGTATCTTCGGCCCGAAATTGGAATTGATGCCCAGATCGCGTTTGAAGGAATGATCGCCATGCTGATCGGCGCACTCCAAAAAAATCTACAGTCAAAGCCCTTGCGCCACAGCCTTGATTCGATTCTCACCCAGTACCCTTACTCCAAGGACGATAAGACATATCGAAGCCTCCAATTAGTTTCAGCGGAGCTTCGATTTGATGATCTTGTAGCCTCTGACACCAAACCAGATCAAAAGGCCGCGGAACTCGTGCGCATCTTTCAGTCACTTCATCCCTCTATTGCACTCGCCAGAAAGGCGCTGCGAAGTGCTGTGCTTCTTACCGACACGGAATTGGGAATTGAGCGATGCAAACAAATCCAAGCGGTTTATCCGGAGGAGATGAGTGCATACTCTGAGGTATTCAATCGCTGCATCAAGCTCGCGCAAGAGTTTCTCAACCTTGAAGCTGAGGAATCTATTCTCAGTCTCAACAAAACCAATTTGAAGGAGCATGACCTCATCAATTTTTATCTGCTCCAATCCGCTCTAGAGAGGCCAGAAGGTTTGCAGGGCCTCATCAAGCTCAAGTCCCCCGAAGCCAAGCAGCTCTTATCTGTCTGGGAGGGTGAGGTCGCCCCTAAACCAAAACCTCCAGCTTCTGTTCTTGAAATGCAGAGTAGAGTTGATGAAGTCATCAAGACATTTAGATCCGTTCGATTCGAACGGCTCAGCCTCTATGTCCCCGAGCGAGTCAAATCAACGCAGTACCTTGACACACTCATTGTGAAGCTTTCGAAGTCGGAGAACTCTGCTGTTGCTTCAGCGATGCTCCTCAATATGCGCGCTCAGCTTTCGGGCTCCTTCTACAAATGGTTTTCTAGTCTGCCAAATCCTCCGGATCTCAACGCCGAGGAGATGACTGTCTATCTCGCTCAGAAGGAAGAGATGATGAAGCCCTGGAAGGAAGCCGCCGAGCGAAACGCTCTCGATTGTGGAGAAAAAGCATTGCCGTTAATCGAAGATCTTGAGTTTTCGCCATTTTGCTCAGGAGTCATTCATACGCCCACATTCAATCAAATGATGGCGACTTGGGAGGGTCATCGCCAGCTTGAGCAAAATGAAAGTCCTTGGAGCAATGAAAATCAGACTGACGCATCGAGAGCCTTCAATCGACTTTTTAACGCCGGAGTGGAGCCAAAGCACCCTGCTCTCAAGCGAAAGTACTTCCTCTTCCAAGCACTAGGTCTGGCGCGGGACTCAAAGCTCCTTCAAGCGCGGGTCTATCTCCAGCTGGCAAAACTGAATCAAAAAGAGCGATACTGGCTTGCAGCCTCTGAACTGGACGGAAGTCTCCCAGAGCCCATTGAGTGGTTAAGAGCGAGGACGAAAAACGCATTCTACTTGAAGCTCTACTCAACCCAACTAGAGCTTATTGCGGCGAAAAAGCGATTTACTCCATCCCAAGCTCAGGTCGTTGACCAAAGCCCAAGGAATCAAAACTCTAATCAGACCGATCCGATTCCATCTTTAAAGATAAAATAGGCAGCACCAATCAAGCAAAGAGTCGCCCAGATATAGTTTTTGCTGAGGGGCGCACCCATATAGAAGATGGCAAACAGGGCAAAAATCACCATCGTGATGACCTCCTGGGTGACTTTGAGTTGTCCTAAAGTCATCACCTGAGATCCCAATCGATTCGCTGGGACCTGAAAGCAATACTCCAGAAATGCCACGGACCAACTGATTAGAATCGCAATCCACAGAGGCTTAGACCGAAGGTCTTTGAGATGTCCGTACCATGCGTATGTCATAAAGACATTGGAGATGCACAACAGAAGAATGGTTTTGATCATTTTCCTACTTTAGCTTGAAGTTCAATTCGTGGGAAGGTTGTAAGATGAGCTCGCCCTGGCAATCATTTGAGTTTCTCCACAGCGGCGATGATTTTCTTAAGAAGACTTTGGAGCTCATTCATTCAGCCAAAAAATCGATTGATCTCGAGTCTTATATTTTTATCCCTGACAAGATGGGAACTCCCATCCTCAAAGCATTGAGTGAAGCTCGTCATCGGGATATCCGCGTTCAAATTTTGGTAGATGGAGTTGGCAGTTTTTCCTATCTGAAGGAACTGCGGAGCCTGGCCCAAACCTTTGGCCTCAATGTGAAAGTCTTTAATCCCCTACCCGCAGTCTCCGTTTTTGGACTGGTGGAAACAGATCTCAGCAACCGCACCGATATGGGCCTCATGCTGAAATCTGGATTCATCAAAACCTTTGCTAAGCTCAATCGAAGAAATCATCGCAAGGCCACGATCATCGACGGAACTCAGGCAATCATCGGAGGGATCAATGTGACAGATGTTACTTGCGAAAGCGTCTGGGGAGCTAAGGCCTGGCGAGACAGCTCCGTCTTCATTGAATCTCCTGAAGTCGCTGAGATCGCTGAGTCCTTCCGGCACGCCTGGACCCAATCGCCCTTCCTCATGCAACAAAATCAGCGCTTGAAGTCTGCTCGAAAGATGCGCCTGCCCCATCCTAATCACCACGATGGTCAAATTTTTACCAATGACACACCAGCGCTGAGAAAGATCTATCAAAGGGAGTTTTTCCATCGAATCCGAAATGCAAAAAACCGAATCAACTTTATTACACCCTATTTCGTTCCGACCCGCAGACTCTTGAAGGAAATGACTCGCGCGGCGGCACGCGGAGTAAGTGTCCACGTCATTCTTCCGAAACGCAGTGATGTGCGCTTTTTGGATTTTCTCAAGGATCCCTACATCGAGTTTCTGAGAGCGCGAGGCGTTCGAGTTTTTGAGTATAGAAAAACGACCTTGCATGCAAAGTATGCCATCGTTGACGACCTGGGCTCCATGGGATCTGGCAATCTCAACCATCGAAGCCTTCTGCACGATTTAGAAGTAGAAGCCACATTCTCTGCGGGCAATGGCCTCGAACAAATTGAATCTCAGTGGCGGGAAGACTTCCATCATTGCTCGGAGGTGACGGATGCCATTCGTGCGCCCTCGAGCCTTCTCAAACACTGGCTCGCGAAGGTCATTTTTTGGTTTAGGTACTATCTATGACGAAGCTGCGGATTTTGACCTACAATATTCATAAGGGATTTCATCATCTTAGGCCCTCTCTCATCATTGAAACCATGAGACAGACTCTGCGTGAAAGCCATGCGGATATTCTGTTTCTTCAAGAGGTGGTCGGTGAACATCGAGGCCATCAACAAAAGATTGATGGATGGCCGATCATGCCACAGTTTGAATACCTCGCTGATGAGGTCTGGCCCCATCATGCGTATGGTAAGAATGCAGTCAGCTCTCTGAGCCATCATGGCAACGCCATTCTGAGCAAGTACCCCATTCAATTCTTTGAAAATATCGACATCTCCACCAATCAACGAGAGCGCAGGGGACTACTCCACGTCAAAATCTACATCCCCGAAATTAACAAAACACTCGACCTTATCAATCTTCACCTCAATCTCCTCCATTCTGGTCGCCGCAGCCAAGTTCAACGCGTCATCGATCGAGTGAATCAAACCGTTTCATCTCAAGCGCCTCTTGTGGTCGCCGGTGATCTCAATGATTGGCCTAACAAACTATCTCAACCATTCCAGGACTCTCTCGGCCTCAAGGAAGTGTTTCTGCAGGAGGAGGGTCGATGTGCAAAAACTTTTCCGAGCTTCTGTCCCCTGCTTAGACTCGATCGAATCTATTTCAGAAATCTCGAACTCACAAAAGCAGTGAGATTTTCCGGCAAGCCCTGGTCGAACCTCTCCGATCATCTCGCCATTGGTGCAGATTTTCTAATCTGATGAAACCGATTCTAGAGACATCCATTGATGGATGTCATTAAAGACACGTTCTCGCCCAATCTCATTAAGAACCTCATGTCGCATTCCTGAATACTCAATCAGCTCTTTCTTCGAGCTAAGCAATCGGTTGAAGAACTCACGAATAGCACTTCCACTGACCACTCGCTCTTCGGATGCAAGAAGCATGAGAACCGGAAGATGAATCTTCTCGACATCAGAAAATGCAAGTTCCTGTCCCCGACAAAACTCTCGAAACCAATGAAATGTCACATGTGTGTTGATCAGAGGATCTAAGGCTCGATCAGATAGAATTTCTTGATCTCTCGTGAGATAGGGACCGGTCAGCTCACGCTTATTCTTCAAGCGAATGTTTGGCAGAAGAGAAGCGACGACACGTAGGAAATAGAGCTTCACGGGATCAAAACGATCCAGCCCAAGTAAGGGTCCAGACAAGATCAAGCTTGCGATCGAGTGAGCCGCGCCATAGGTCTCGATGAATCGAATAGAAACTAAACCACCCAGACTATGCCCAAAGAGGTGAAAGGGACGCTTTGCAGACCGCCTTTCAACCTCCCGCAAAAAGTGCTCCACCGAAACCACGTAATCCGAAAAGTCGTCGATATTGTTACGCGCTCCCTCACTCATTCCATGGCCTGGCAAATCAATCCAGTACACATCCCAATTCTGGGAATTCAAATAGCGAGCAAAGTGAGCGTACCGACCGCTATGCTCCGAGTAGCCATGAACTCCGATCAAAGTACCTCGAGGATTCGAGACCAGCCATTGCCGCCCATGAATCTTCCACCCCCGCGGCCCGTCCACTATAAGCGACTGCTCGTTGGATGACTCTTGCGCCCGCTCCCTCAATGACTTTTCTCCTGGCCTGCGAAGTATGGTTTCAGCACATCCGGGATACTCACTGACCCATCCCGATTTTGATAATTCTCCAAGATAGCGATCAAAGTGCGCCCAACGGCGAGTCCACTACCATTCAACGTGTGCACAAATCGAGTCTTGCCATCCGCATCTTTGAATCGGGTATTCATCCGACGAGCCTGAAAGTCCCCACAGTTACTTACAGAAGATATCTCTCGATAGGACTTCTGCGAGGGCAGCCAGACCTCAAGATCAAAAGTCTTGCGAGAAGCAAACCCCATATCTCCAGTACAAAGGAGCATCGTGCGGTAGGGTAATTTCAGCATTTCCAAAATCGTCTCAGCGTCCCGGCGCATCTTCTGATGTTCTTGCTCTGAGTGCTCAGGATGAACAATCTTTACTAACTCCACCTTGTTGAATTGATGCTGACGAATCAATCCCTTGAGATCTTTTCCATAACTTCCCGCCTCCGAGCGAAAGCAAGGTGTATATGCCGTATAGCAGAGAGGAAGCTGATCCAATTTCAGAATCTCACCGCGGTGAAAGTTTGTAACTGGCACCTCGGCTGTGGGGATCAGAAAATAATCCGCACCCTCAAGTTTAAACAAATCCTCTTTAAACTTCGGCAAATTTCCAGTCCCAGTCAAAGAACCTGAATTCACAATGAAGGGAGGTATCACCTCTTTGTAGCCGTGCTTAGACGACTGTACATCTAACATAAACTGAATAAGCACACGCTCCATCTTGGCGGTGAAGCCCTTCGAAATTGAAAACCGAGATCCTGTGATCTCAGCAGCCTTTTCAAAATCAAACCAACCGGCCTTCTCACCGAGAACCTCATGAGAAAGAGGTTCAAAATCAAACGCTCTTGGCTGACCCCACTCAGAAACTTTTTGGTTTTGCTCAGCGGAAGCACCATCGGGAACACTGGCATCCGGAATATTGGGAAGGTGTAAAATTTTTGCTTCAAATTCCTGCTGAAATGATGAAAGGGCGGCATCACTCGCTTTAATCTTTTCTCCGACCTCTTTTTGAAGAGAGATATCTGAAGTGGTATCCATGCCAGCCTTCTTCTTTTGGGCAATATCTTGAGAAGCCTTGTTCCTGGCGGCCAAAAGGTCTTCGTGTGCTCGAATGAGCTCCTTTCGCCGCTTGAGATCACCCTCCAACGAGGTTTCGATGTTCGCAAATGTTGTACGATTTCGGCGAATCCAACCCGCACAATAAGTCGATAGATTCTCTGTCAGGTCTTTTAAATCAAACATAGTTTCAGATTAACCGCTTATGAAACGGGTTCAAGAATTTATCTATTAATTGGGGGAGTTCGTCGATTTCCGCAGGAAAAAGACCTCGTCTTGAATCGTCGCAGCCTCAACAGAGGAGGGCTTCAAGCTCAAAAACTTCTCAAAGCTCTGAAGCGCCGCAGCCTGATTTCCAGTTTCCTTCTGAACAAACCCCAAGAAATAATAGGCCTCAGCTAATCGGGGATCCAACTGAATGGCGCGGCTCAGAGATTCAATTGCGGCCTGGTACCTTCCGTCGGAGTTGAACAGTTTTCCCAACTCCAAATACGCTTCAGCATCCCGAGGCCTTTCGCGAATTACTTTTTGATAATACTGAATCGCAGCTGAAGCATTCCCCTGCTGTTTGAAACTTTCCGCCAAACGATTATAAAGTGCAGATCGAAATCGAGCTAAATCAAGAGCCTTTTGAAAGGCTTTTGAAGCCTGATCGAAGCGGGCTTGCTCCATAAAGATCTCACCCTGAATCTGCCAAGCCGCTGCACTTCGGGCATTTCGCTTCAATGCGTAGTCAATATGTTCCTGTGCAGCGACACGGTCTTGAGCGGTCAGAGCGATCTGGGCCGCCAAGATTCGATATCTTTCGTCTTCAGGTCGCTGGCGCAGAAGGAGTGAAGCCTCTTTCATCGCCTGATCGGTTCCTGAAATATCGGCAACCTTCTTTCCCGCCTCAGAGGTGAAAAGAGAGAGACGCAAGAAGATGACTTCGGGCGATCCGCTTTCTCTGCGAGCAAGCTGATTCAAGACACTCAGTGCCTCCGAACCACGACCTTGGTTGATGAGAATCAAAGCTTCATACTCCATGCCACTATTGAGATGCGGATGAGCCTTCTTCAGACCCTCAATGATCTGCATGGCATCCCCGTAGCGTCGATCAGCAATCAGGAATTTCACTTTTGCCAGTTGAACCTGTGGCGATTGCGGAGCGGCCCTCTCACCCATTTCATAAATCTGCCGGGCCTGATCGAAGTCTCCCTTATCTAAGAGCAACTGCACAAGGGGCTCATAGAGACCCTCGATCTTTTCATTTCGGCGAAGAGCCTCCATGAACTGATCCTCAGCTAACTCCCGATCGCCGTTCATCATGGCAAGTTTTGCAAGAGAAGCCAGAGCGGATGAATACGCGGGACTCTTGGGTGAAATGTTTTTAAGAAGCAACGAAGCCTCAGCCCACTCCTTTCTCTCAATGTGTATATCCACGAGACCCAAAATCGCCGGCTCGTACTTTGAATCAATCGCAAGCGCTTTACCAAAAGCCACCTTGGCTGGTTCAAGCTGCTTCAGTTCCATCTGTACTCGAGCCAACAAAGTCCAAACCATTGGAACCGCGGGATAACGCTCAACGGCTTTTGTGAGAAACTGAGAGGCTTCCGAAATGAGGCCTCTCCTCATCATCAACTCAGCATAATCGATAACAAAGGCTTCCGTCCAAGCTCCCGTCTTTGCAATGGCGCCGTAAGCAGCCAGGGCTTCATCCCAATTCTGAAGTTCAACATTAAGCTTTCCGATCTTAGCCAGTACTGGAACCGCTCGCGGTTGAACCTCAACCACTGTTTGCCACTGCTGAAGCGCCTTCTCTCGCTGACCAAGAGCTGCATACATATCCCCCCGGAAAACGGAGAGCTTTTGAGTGAGTGCTGGAAATACCTCCACATCCTTCGCGAGACTTTCAACGGACTTAAGCCCAACGGCGAGATCGGTCTCGGACTGCGAGCGGATCACCGAATACACCTTCGCCGGGAGATACCCCGCTTGCGCAAGAGCATTCATTTCTTCAGCCGAATCCCGGACAAGTGCCGAAATCAACTTCACCCGCGGGGATTCAGCGGCTTCTAGCTTTCCAAGCCACTGGGTTGCTGACTTGAGATTTCCCACTTCCAGATCAATCTCTGCCAGCATGCCGACGGCGAGCGCATCCGCAGAATTGGACTTTTGAAGTGCCTTCTCCAATATCTCCCGAGCTGATTGAAAGTCTCCGATAGCAATGAGTCTTTGAGCACGTGATCGCTCAACAATAAAATTTACTGAAGGGTTCTCTGACAGCTGATTGATGGCAGAAAGCCTGGTCATTGTGTCATCAAACTTCTTCGACCAGACAGATCCCACTCCGTACCACCAACTCAAGCGTGCTGCGTGGTCAAGGATACGCGCGGCCGCCTCAGTATTTCGTACGTCCTGTGCAAGTACAAATTCGAGATCGGCGACACCTTTGATCAACTGATCAGGGTCGTCAGAGAGCATCGCTTCATCACTGTTCTGAAAGCTCAGTTCAAATTGCGCCAGCTGAGTCTCACTTGGCGCAGTATAGGCTTTGACCAAGGACCAGCGCTCGAGACGATAGCCAGCAAGTCCGCTTTCCGAATCAAGCGCAAAGAAAGCCCACGCCGAAACCGAAATTAGGGGAACAGCAGCGAAAAGAATAATCGCCGCCCGCTTGACCCCTGCACTGAGATTCAAAGCTGAGTGCTTAGGCAATTGTGACTGACTTAACTTGATACTCTTTGCCGAAAAGACGTCCTGAAAATCAGCAGCTGAGACACTGGGAGGCTTCTTGACTTTCGAGTTTCCTAGAGAACTTTCGACTTTTTTGTTTTCACGCCGAACGTCCGATGAAAGGCGAAACTCTTGGAGAGCGGCATCAATTGGATCCTCAGCCTTCTGCGGTACGACGTCAGAGACTGACTCAACCTCCTCCAGCACTACCGTCTCGTGACCCTCTGGCTGCTCCAAGGAGGATTTCGACTGAACATCAGGAATCTCAGTGGCCGTTTCAACAGCATCTACTCGATCGAAGAGAGACATGGAAGACTCAGCTTGTGTCTCCTCTTTCAAAACCTCAGAAAAGAGATCTGGGTTGCCTGAGCGAGCAAGCACTTGAGTGCGATCCAACGCGGGCTCTTCCTCTTTACTCAAATTCTGTCTTTGAGAAATCCGACGAGCAGCACTCACGTCTCCTTCGACTTGAGTTGCACCACCAAAGAGATCCGGCGCGCCTTTCTGCACTCGTGGCTTAGACTCAGGCAAAGATGTTACGGACTCTTTTGATGGCAATGACGAAGCTTCGTCGAGCTGATCAAAAAGCTTTGCGAGGAGGTCATCCCCTCCATCCCCCGAATTGCCGTTAGAATTCCCCAAGCCCTCTTATTTTAGCGCGAGAGCGCCCAAAATCCAATCCGCGTAAAACCCAGGCCAGATGCCTCCAATCAGGGTCAAGAGAACACAGACGGCAACAACAAGTCTAAGTGTCAAAAATTTGTCACTCAGAGCCCCCCATCGAAGTGCTGCTCCCTCTTCCTGGGAAACAAAAATATAGATCAAAAGACGCAGGTAATAGGCTGCCCCAATGATCGAGCCCAGCACCGCAATCAGAGCAGCTCCCAAAAATCCCTGCTCTAGCAGTCCTTGGAAAACCCAAAACTTCACCATGAAACCAGCAAAAGGCGGAATGCCTGCCAAACCTAGCAAACAAACGGCGAAGGCCAAGCCAACCACCACACGACGTCTTCCAAGACCCTTGAGGTCCTCGAGTCGGAAGGGTTTTTCCCGATCTTCGAGAAGAGCTACCAATCCGAAACTTCCCAAGCTCATCAAGGTGTAAACCACAAGATAAGCCATTAACGGAAAAATAGATCCAACTCCTGGCTTGGCGATCAACAGCGCAAGACCAATGAATCCCGCATGAGAAATACTTGAGAAAGCGAGCAGTCTCTTGAGAGTCTGCTGTTGAAGGGCTCCGATGTTTCCCACCAGAATGCTTAACAAACATAGGCCCAACCAAAGCGGCGACCAGCTTGTCGACTCTGCGAACAAGCCCCAGAAAACTCGCAAAGACGCTCCCGCCATCGCAACCTTCAAAATAGTCGCCATGTAAGCTGTCACAGGGGTCGGTGCGCCCTCGTAGACATCGGCCGTGTACAAATGAAATGGAACGAAGGCCAGCTTAAATGCAAACCCTGCCATCATGAAAACAATACCAAAACGAGCCAGGACACTCGATCCTCCCGCCGATAAAGCAGCAAAAATCTGATCATACTGAGTCGCTCCGGTGGCCCCGTAAACAAATGCTACTCCGTAAAGAAAGATCACCGTCGCAAAAGCACCAATCAGAAGATACTTAATCGCGCTCTCAGTAGACTGAACTTCTTTTCGAAAAAATCCACAGAGGCAGTAAATACCAATGGAAAGAATCTCTAATCCCAAGAACAAGCTTGTCAGATCTTTTGCCGACACCAAAACGCCCGCACCAAATCCCGAGAAAATCAGACAAATCAAAAACTCTGGCAGCTGCTCATAGCCGTCCCTAAAAACTGAATTTGCAGAGGAAAGACCCGGAATCATCATCAGCACAACGGCCAACACAATCAACTGCGTGAGGATATTGAATGATTGAGAGATTGAATCCCAAGCAACAGTTCCCACAAAAAGCGAGATCGATGAAGCCGCATCGAAACTCGCCATGGAGAATCCTATCATTCCGAGCAAGCCCGCGAGGCTGATTCCCAGAGCTAACTTGGGACGAGGATTGATGATCTGAACCACCAAGAGAATGAGGGCTAGAACAGGCCACAACAAAAGCGGCATTGCGATCTGGGAGTCGTTAACAATGGTCTCAAGAATACTATCGTTCATGCATCACCTAAACTGGGTTGGAATCGTTGTAAAAATAGTTGCAGTTGTCTCTCGAATCGAACTCAAAATCCACTCGGGATAAACTCCGATCACAAACACCAAAATGATCAGGGGTGAATAGATGAGCCACTCCTTGATGGTGAGGTCTGTCATTGATTCGGTTTCGTGCGAGTTGGGCTTTCCGTAAAGCAACTTCTGAGCAAGATGCAGCATATAGACAGCACCCAAAACAACTCCCGTTCCCGCAGCGACGACCCAAAGCACGCCACCGACTTTGGATTGGAAGCTTCCGAGCAAAATCAAAAACTCACCCACAAACCCGTTGGTTCCCGGCAGAGCTACCGAGCTCAGCGTAAAGATTAAAAACACAACGCTGAAGGCAGGGAGAATCTTTGCAAGACCACCATAAGCGTTGATGTCTCGCGTGTGCCGCTGATCGTAGAGAAATCCGATCAGAAGGAACAAGGCCCCCGTAGAAATCCCGTGGTTGATCATTTGAAGATAGGCTCCATTCCAACCTGTCTCGGTCAGCATAAAAATACCTAGCGTGACAAAGCCCAAATGACTCACAGAGCTGTAGGCCACAAGCTTTTTGATATCAGTTTGGCGCCACGCAATCAGAGCTCCCAGAATGATCCCAGTGACGGAGAGGAAACAAACCCATGGCGAGAAGAAGACGGCTGCTTCAGGAAAAAGCGGGACCGCAAAGCGCATTAACCCGTATGTACCCATTTTCAAAAGGACTCCGGCAAGAATGACCGAGCCTGCAGTGGGAGCCTCGACGTGAGCATCAGGCAACCAAGTATGGAATGGGAAGAGCGGAACCTTGATTGCAAACGAAACCAACATGCTGAGGAAAATCCAAATCTGAATCTCTCTCTCAATGGGATTGGTATGGAAAAACTCCTTGAGGACTTCAAAGGATGCAGTCCATGTTCCTGTCTTTTGAAAATAGAGAACATAGAGGGAAATCAACCCCACAAGCATGAAGAGCGACCCGGCAAACGTGTACAAAAAGAACTTCATCGCCGAATAAATCCGGCGCTGACCGCCCCAGATTCCAATGATGAAGTACATGGGGATCAGCATCGCCTCCCAAAAAACATAAAAGAAAATCAAATCATCGCAGAGCAAGCATGCGACAACCGTTCCTTGAAGAGCATGAAACAGCGAGTGATAAGCAGGCACTTTCTCAGTCACCACTGATTTTGAATAAGCAACCGACAAGAGAGTGAGAAATGCTGACAGCAGAATCAGCCAGTACGCGTAAGGATCCAATAACAGCGAGTAGCTCAACCCCAACGGCTCAAACCAAGTCGCTTTGAATCGAATGGCCTCCGAGGGAAAGCCCACAAGACAAATGAGAAAATAAGCTGCAGCCAAAGCCACAGACAACCATCCAGCCGCTCGGCCTCGGGTCAAACCAATCACCAAAGAGCAAATGAAGGGGGTGAGCAACAAAACCAAAAGATAATTCGAGTTCATCATAAATTAAGATCCCACCGTGTAGACGCTTACGATCAAAATCAAAACCCCCAGCCAAACCCAAAAGGTGTACTGCTGAGTCAATCCCGTTTGAAGCTGCCTGAGCTGTCCACCGACTCGCTGAGCCAGTGCTGCACTTCCATTAAGAAGGCCATCGAGAACGAAGCCATCAACCCACTTCCAAAGAAAGGAGCCTAAGCGCTTCAAGTTCTGAACGATCACGACATCGTAAATCTCATCAATATAATATTTGTTTTGGAAGATTCGAAAAAACTTCGCCTGAAACTCTTCCCCCTGGAAGCTTCGGTATCGCCAAAATGCAAGGCCCAGTCCCAGAAGTCCGATCAAACTTGAGCCAACTGCGAGCTTCACTGAAGAACTAAAAGCATCGGCAGCCTCTGAGTGCGGCAACACTGCCACGGTTGATTTCAAAAACTCCTCAAGATAGGCATGTCCACCCCAAAGATGCGGCCAGTTCAAAAAGCCGCCAAGAACAGACAGAGCCGCCAGCACCATAAGAACCACCGTCATTGATTTGGGAGATTCGTGAGCTTCATGATGGCCTCGAAACTTGCCAAAGAATGTCATGATCCAAAGACGACCCATATAAAATGCCGTCAAAAACGCAGTCACAAAGGCAAGACCAATGAGCCAGTTTCGATGCGAACCAGAAACCACATGCAGGATTTCATCTTTACTGACGAATCCTGAAAGCGGCGGAACACCCGCAATCGCAAGAACTCCAATCGTCATTGTCCAAAAAGTCACAGGCATTTGCTTACGCAGTCCGCCCATATGCCGCATATCTTGCTCATGATGCATGCCGTGAATCACAGAGCCCGCCCCCAAGAAGAGCAGCGCTTTAAAAAACGCGTGCGTGATTAAATGAAAATACGCAGCAACAGGCGCCTGAAGACCAACGGCGAGAAACATATAACCAAGCTGCGAGATCGTTGAGTAAGCCAAAACTTTTTTGATGTCGTTCTGAAACACCGCAATGGTAGCCGCAAAAAAGGCCGTCAGCGCACCCACATAAGCAAGCACTTCAAGAACCGAGACGTGCATCAAAAACAAAGGCTGCAATCGACAGGTCAAATAGACTCCTGCTGTCACCATTGTGGCTGCATGAATCAACGCAGAAACTGGTGTGGGACCAGCCATCGCATCGGGAAGCCAAACATACAGGGGAATCTGAGCACTCTTTCCAGCGGCACCCAAAACCAGCCCCCAGCATGCTACCTGAGACCAGAACATTTGAGCTGAGTCTAAACCGCCGGCCTGAATTGCCTGGAGCAGCTCTGGCACAGACAAACTTCCAAAAGCCTTAAAGAGTGCAAACATAGCAATCAAAAAGCCCAGGTCCCCCACTCGATTCACGATAAATGCTTTTTTGCCTGCTTGAGCGTTTGATTCTTCGGAGAACCAGAAGCTAATCAGCAAGTAAGAGCAAAGTCCGACACCCTCCCAACCCAGAAACAATCCCAGTAACGAGTCACTAAACACCAGCATCAGCATGGAGAAGACGAACAAGTTCAAATAAGAAAAGAACCGACCAAAGCCCTCATCGCCATGCATGTATCCCGAGGCATAAACATGAATCAGCGTTCCAACGCCCGTCACAACAAGGCCAAGGGCCAGAGAAAGCGGATCAACCAAGAATCCGAAATGAACAACCGAATCGGCTGAGAACCGAATCCAATCAAAGAAAATGATTCGAGCGGCGCCTTCAACGTCTTTGAAGAGCAAGAGTGTGGCCAGGAAACTCAGTCCCAGCGCGAATGAAGCTCCAATTCCAACGGCCCGCTCTCCAAACTTTCGACCAACCCAAAACCACAAACCACTTCCCACCAGAGGGGGAAGGATCATCAATGCCGCAAGGGCCTGAAAATGATCCATTTCGAAAACCTCCAACTACCCGGCCAACGCCCGAGCGTCATCGAGACGAATATTTTGTTTCAATCTAAAATAGTTAATCATCAGAGCGAGCCCGACAGCGCTTTCGCAAGCAGCGACTGTGATCACTAAGAAATACAAAATATTTCCACCCTCACTCATATGCATTCGAGCAAAAGTAATGAAGGCCATATTCACGGCGCTCAACATAAGCTCCAAGCAAATCAGCATCGATAATGCATTCTTGCGGATGAGAAATCCGCACGCGCCAAAACAAAAAACTCCAAAGCTGAGAATCAACCAGTAGGCAAAGGGAACAGTTGTTGTCATGCTTGCGCTCCTTTCACTTGAGGAGCTTTCGCCTTGCGATAGGCAATCAATCCGACTCCAATCAACGCCATCAAGAGGATGATTCCTGAGAGTTGAAATCCCCAAATGTATTTCGTCAAAAGTTCACGCGAAGCAGCCTCAACGCTTCCAAAAGTCGAGCCCTCGGGAAGAGCGACGGGTGCCTTGAGGAGCTCTGGGGTCGCAAGCTGAAGGGCAACCAAGACAAAACTCAAGAAGCCCATAAAGAGAACTAACGATGACCATGAAGCTCCGCCCTCTGTACCAAGCTCACGGGGATCAAGATTCAGAAGCAGAATCACAAACACAAACAGAACCATGATAGCTCCGGCATAAACCAAAACCTGAATCACAGCTGTGAAGTGAGATCCAAGAAGAACATAGAGACCTGCGGTGACAAAGAAATTCAAAATCAACCACATGGCGCTCTCAACAGGGCGTGGCCGAAAGGCGACCATGCCTGCCGTGAACAAGATGATTGCTGCGAAACTAAAAAATAAAATGTGATGAAGGTCAGGCATTAAAAACCTCCGCCAAAGGCGATGAGTCCTGCGGCTAGTGCGATGTTTGCGATTCCAATGGGAACGAGCGTTTTCCATCCCAGGCCCATGAGTTGGTCGTAACGAAATCGCGGCAACGTCCAGCGCACCCAGACAAAGACAAAGAGAAAAAATGCCACTTTGGCAGCAAACCAAGCAAATGGAACGACCCATGAATACCAGTGTTGATCAACCTGATACCCGACACTCTCCCACGTCAATCCAAAGGGTAAAAGCTCCCAGCCACCAAAGAAAAACAAAACGCACATCGCTGACAGCGTGGTCATGTTGACATACTCAGCCAAGAAAAAGAGGCCGAACTTCATCCCTGAATACTCCGTATGAAACCCCACAACGAGTTCCGCTTCAGCTTCTGGAAGATCAAAGGGCGTTCTGTTGGTCTCAGCAAACATCGCCGGCACAAAAATCATAAACGCAATGAATCCCGGAATCGTCAGAATGTGCCAATGACTCGCTTGAGATTTGACAATGTCGTAAAGATCGACGGAACCACTCATCAAAATCACCGCAACGACAGCCATCCCCATCGCCAACTCATAAGAGATCATCTGCGCACTCGCTCGAAGAGAGCCCATGACGGAAAACTTGTTATTGCTCGCCCAGCCAGCCAAAGCGATCGAATAAACAGAGAGCGAGCCAATCGCTAAGACATACAGCAAGCCCACATTGAGCGGCGCAATCTGCATACGAGCTGGCTCTGGCAACAAGCCACCCAGTGTTGTCTCAGGACCAAACGGAACAACTGCGAAAGCCATAGCCGCGGGAATCGCAGCCAAAGCCGGAGCTAGAATAAAGAAAAAGGGCCGCACCTCATCCGGACGGAGATCCTCTTTGAGCAACAGCTTAATGCCGTCTGCCAAGGACTGAAGCAAACCCAAAGGGCCAACTCGATTGGGGCCCACTCTATCCTGAACGAAAGCAGCAACTCGTCGCTCCACCCAAATCATGACGGGAGCGATGACTCCGAAACCCAAGGTGAAAATGAACAAGATCTTCGCGAAGAAAAACACCCACGGCAGGACAGATGCCGACAACATCAAATCTACTATTTGTTCCAATCCAAGAGCCCTTTCCGCCATTCATAGATCAACCCCAGAGTCAAAACCCCCAAGAAGATCATCCCCATAACAAACGCATAAACCCCGTGGGAGGAATGAACAAAGTCTTGGTAAGAAAGAGCCCACGGAATCAAAAACACGGCTTCAATATCGAAGAGAATAAAAGAGACGGCGACCAGGTAGAACTTCACCGAAAAGCGCTGGTTCTCTGCTCCCTCGCTAGGGATTCCACATTCGTAAGGGCTGGTCTTACGCGGACTTTGACGCCTTGCGCCAAGAAAATAGGATGCCCCTAAAGCACCCACCCCCGTAACGACTCCCAATGCCAGTAAAACAAATACGCCGAGATAATCAGAGGTTAACACGCGCGCAGTCTAAAAGAAGCCGAACAAACCCGTCAATGAACAAGCCGCAAATCACAGGCAAAATCTCGACGCAAAGCTCAAAAAAACTTGACCCACTGTTTCATAAACTCTGTAATGTAGGGAAGGATTGAGATACCTATTGTCTTTTCAATATCGGGGGATTTTTGAAAAGATCGAGTGCAAGTTTTATCTTGAAAACTCAACAGTAGGGCGGGTCAACGACGATTAAGCGTGAGTGTTGAACCAGGGGGGGAAAATGTCAGAAACGATTCGAATTGTAAAAAAGTACCAAAACAGGAAGCTCTACGACACACAGGATAGCTGCTACGTGACATTGGATGGCATTGCGAAAATGATTCGCGAAGGCCAAGAGATTGTAGTCATCGACAACAATACCAAAGAAGACGTCACGGCGCTGATTCTCACTCAAGTGCTCTATGAGCAAGAGAAGACTAACCAGAGCGTGCTTCCCGTTTCCATTCTAAAAAATATCATTAAGGCTGGAAGCAATAACCTTTTTGAGTTCATGCAGAAATACGTTTTGGGAGCTTTGGATGCCCAATCAAAAGCTCAAAGTGAACTGAAGCTGCATGTTGAAAGACTCAGTCGAAAGGGCGAGCTAACTGCTGAAGAGTCTCAGACACTGTTTGATCAGATTCGACAGGTCTCTCAAAACAATCAGGACCTCATCGATCGTAGAATTGAAGAGTGCGTTACTGAGCGTTTGACTCAGCTTCAAACATCTGGAGGATCAGGCGATATTCAAACGCTTGAGACCAGAATCCGAAGCCTCGAGACTCAAGCCTAAGAACCCAGATTGAAAGTTCAAAAAAAAAGCCCAAACCATGATGGTTTGGGCTTTTTTGTATCTCATCAGAGAGCAGTTCTTAGCTGCCCGCTGCTTCTTCGTCGTCGGACTCGCCAACTTCGACCTCAATACCGCCGGCATCACCGAACAGCTTGTTTCGAGCCTTCTCACTCTCCATCTCTGTTGCACAATCAATGCACAGAGTCGTCATGGGCCGAGCCTTCAAACGGGCTTCACTAATAGGAGCTGTACAGGCCTCACAAGCACCATAGGATCCCTCTTCAATTCGATTGAGGGCCTTTTCGATCTTGCGAATCAACTTGCGTTCGCGATCCTTAAATCTCAAAAGTCGGTTTCGATCCAACTCCTGGACGGCCTGATCCGTAGGGTCGGATGAGGTGTCCGCTTCGACTTCAGAAATGTCTTTGACGGTCTTGTCGGCCTCATTCAGCAACTCACCAAGTCTTGTCTGAAGCATCTTCTTATAATCTTGCAGCTTCTTTTTATTCAGCATCATGCACCATCCTTTTACACACGCCGTTAGGCTACTAACGCGCCCCTTCTTAATGAGCTTGGTAGGCCGAATCAACAAAATCTTTAGGTGGTCCTGAAGAAATTAAATCTTCAACTTCCGAGATTTCGTTGGTTTTGATCGCCCCCCACCTCCCGTTGTGATCTAGTAGTCTAATGAGCACCACTATGAGTGTAAAGACCTCCTCCCACTTCCCTAGAATCTTTGGATTTTTCTGGGTTCGGACGGTTTTTTTGGCACTCGTTTTGGCCTTCTGTTTTTCAACTTCGGCTACTTCGCAGACCTTGCCATTCCCGCAAAGAACCCTTTGGGGAAGCTCAAGTTATGCTCTCGGGGGAGCGGCTGCGGCCACCTTTTCAGGCATGGACTTCTTTAGCCTTAATCCAGCTGGAATCGTTTATTTCAAGGGCAAAAGTGCTACAGGAGGCCATTATAGCCAACTTCCAGGGGATCTCAGCTCATGGTCTTTGGCCGCTGTCGATGGCGTTTCACCCATCAACGCCGGCGTACAGATGAAATGGACGGATTTTCAGGAAAGCAGACGTCAGCAATATCAGCTAGCAGTGGCCTACCCCACCAGCTACGGAACCTTTGGTATGGGCCTTCACTCGGAGAAGTTCACCGGCCTGACGGGCTCAGGAAATGGCTGGCACCTTACCAGCAGCTTGGGAGTGATTGTTAATGCAGGTGATAGCCTCTCGCTCGGAGCTTCCGTTCAGAGTTTGGTAGATAAGGAATCGGATTCCCTCTATCCACCGATTCTCAGACTGGGTGGGAGCTTTCTCTATCCTGGCACCTTTCGCGTGGCCTTTGATGCCATCAGACGCTTCAAAATGGCTGATCAAAGTTGGAATTACTCAACAGGTCTTGAGGCTTTTTGGGAAGAATGGATCGGCTTAACAGCCGGCTATCATTTCAACCACTCCGATGAGGAGTCTTTTTGGACGACGGGAGTTTTCTTACGAGCGCCCCGAATTGATATTGGCGCCACCTACCAGCAACACGTCAACTCAAGCTCGACGCGAGGATTTACGAGCGAAGTCACCCTTAAATTTTGATTCAAAGAAAACCGCAACCGCCTGGGCGATCTGCTCTCGGCTATTGAGTTTCAAAACCGCCGAGCTTCCTTTGGTCAAAAGATACGCGCGATGAGCCTCTGGTGAAACATCTTCAAGGCGATTGGCAACAAGCAGCTCAACATCCTGAGCTTTAAGAGCTTCTTGTGCTCTTCGAAGCAGTTCCTTTTCAGTCACTCCCGACTCCAGCTTAAAACCGACACGCTTAAGCCCCTTAGATTTAATTGAATCAATCAGCTTAGCAGATGGCTTTAAACTCAAATTCAACGAGGCCTTAGAGCTCAATTTTCCCTGCGAAGCCTTTGAAACATCAAAATCCAAAACGGCAGCCGCAAAAATCGCAATCTCGGCACCACGATCCACTTCAGACTTCATCGCTCGTTTCATATCCTGATTCGTCTTCACAGAAACAGTTTTCAAATGAGCAGGAACAGCGACCTGAATGGGACCCGCCACCGCTGTCACATCAAAGCCTCTACGGAAAAACTCCTCGGCCATCTGTACTCCAAGAGCACCCGTTGAATGGTTCGAAACATATCGAACATCATCAATGGCGGATCGTGTGGGGCCCATTGAAATCACCACTTTGGGCTTGCGCTGAAGCTTTAAGGCTGACATCTGATGACAAATCTCAGCGACTGCTGACTCAATCGAAATCATTTTCATCTTTGATTCTTTGGTTTGAGGCTCAAGGAAGAAAACGTTCTCCATGGTAGCGAGGGTTTTTCGATGCCTGTGATAAGAAGCAGACTCTGCGAGAGATGAGTGCATCGATGGTGCAATGAAAACCGGCATTCGTCCCATCGCACTTTGTACCAAAGTCGCGGCAGCTGTATCCGCAATCCCCAACGCCATCTTTGAGAGAAAATTCAGAGTGCAAGGTGCTACAATCACCGCGTCTGAGTGAGAGATGTGTTCAGCAATCCCAGACAGCTCAGTGGTCACGGGCTTCTTGGAGGCCCACTCAAACACAAGTGCCGAGACAAAGTTTTCCGCCGACGGGGTCATCCACACTCGAACATCGGCACCGTAGCGTCGCAACTCACGGATGAAGCGAGGGCTTTCAATAGCTGCAACACCTCCCGTGATAATGAAATCAAAGGTCTTGCCCGATAAATGTTGGCCCTTTAACTCAACGTCTCTGTCGTCAAACATTTGCGCCATGATGAAATCTTCCTATCCCAGGCTAGAAATTTTGACATCAACTTTGGGATTGTCTCAAAGCCATGCTAAAACGATGGCATGCCCTGGACTCCTGAACCTGACTCATTCGCCATTATTCTGGGAGTTTTGTCCTCTTTGGCTGTCTGGGGGGTACTTCGAACCGCTCTTTGGATTCTACCAGTCTTGTTTATCCATGGGGCCCTTGAGATCACCTCAGCCGCACTCTTGTCCTATTTCTGTGTTGTTTCGTGGCTTTCGCCCCATCAAAAATCAGCTTTTGATCTTCGAGATTTCACGAAGGAAAGATGGGCGATCGCTTATCTTTTGACAGGAATTCTAGGCGGCTTTCTCCATGCTGAGCCGAACGTCTTTTTGATGGCAGTTTCAGCAGCAGCTCCCTTTCTAATCAGTCGACTCTTGATGCTCCTGCGTTTGCCACCATCACGCGTTTTATTTCTCCCCTCCCAAACCCGCTGGGTTCTGACAATTGGGGTAGTGGCTCTTTACATATTTCGTCGGTACTTACCACCCACCTCATAGAGGGCTTTGGTGATTTGACCGAGTGAACAGTATCGAGTTGTCACCATCAGTTCCTCAAAAATATTGTCTCGCGAAAGAGCGACTTGCTTGAGGCGGCTGAGCGCTTCCTGGGCCTGAGCTTCATTTTTCTTCCAAAACTTCTGAATGTCAGAAAGGCGGGAATTCTTTTCAGCCTCATTGGATCGCGCTAATGGGATCTTACCCACTGCAGCGCCGCCCTCGGGCAAGAAAGTATTCACGCCAATCACTGGGAGCTCGCCACTGTGTTTGAGTTTTTCGTAATGCAGACTTTCTTCTTGAATCTTGGACCGCTGATACTGAAGTTCCATCGCAGCCAAAACACCTCCGCGGCGAGAGATTCGCTCAAACTCAGAAAGAACCGCCTCTTCTACAAGATCTGTTAACTCCTCAACGACATAGGAGCCTTGAGTAAAGTTCTC
Source organism: uncultured Bacteriovoracaceae bacterium (assembly GCA_964655245.1). Taxonomy (GTDB): domain Bacteria; phylum Bdellovibrionota; class UBA2394; order UBA2394; family UBA2394; genus JBEIHI01. The sequence continues at coordinate 44,158 of CAZZLQ010000007.1, forward strand.
TGTTCGCGATGTTCCAAACTCTTTTTGGATAATCATCTGAATGGCAACTGCCCGACGAACACTCTCCTCAGTCGGAGTTGTAATAGCCTCATCATACGCGTTGGTGTGCAAGGAATTGCAGTTGTCGTAGATCGCTGTGAGCGCCTGAAGAGTTGTCCGAATATCATTGAACTCAATCTCTGACGCATGAAGGCTGCGGCCCGATGTTTGAATATGATACTTGAGCTTCTGAGATCGCTCGTTGGCCTTATAGAGATCACGCATGGCCACTGCCCAAACTCGGCGCGCCACACGACCAATCACTGAATACTCGGGATCTAATCCATTGCTGAAAAAGAAGGAAAGGTTCGCTGCAAAATCATCAATCTTCATTCCTCGAGCGAGATAGTACTCCACCAGCGTAAATCCATTGGCCAAAGTAAACGCCAGTTGAGTGATCGGATTCGCTCCAGCCTCTGCAATGTGATAACCTGAGATGCTGACTGAATAATAATTGCGAATCTTCTTTCGAATAAAATAATCCTGAATATCGCCCATCATCCTCAAAGCAAACTCTGTTGAGAAAATACAAGTATTCTGCGCCTGATCTTCTTTCAAAATATCCGCCTGAACGGTTCCTCGCACATTCTGAAGAGTCTGGCTTTCGATCTCCTCTCGTTCCTTGACCGAGGGCTCGCGACCATTCGCCTTTGCAAACGCTCTAACCTGCTGATTGATCGCTGTATTAAAGAACATCGCCAGAATCGAGGGAGCAGGACCATTGATCGTCATGGAAACAGACGTCATCGGATGGCACAGATCAAAGCCATCATACAAAATTTCCATATCTTCAAGCGAAGCAATACTCACACCAGACTCACCCACTTTACCGTAGATGTCTGGGCGAATATCTGGATCCTCACCATACAAAGTCACCGAATCAAATGCGGTTGAGAGGCGCTTTGCTTTGTCGTTGCGACAAAGATAGTGAAAGCGCTTATTGGTGCGAATCGGTGGACCCTCTCCGGCAAACTGCCGTCGAGGATCTTCCTCAAGTCGCTTGAAAGGATAAATTCCCGCGGTGAATGGAAAATAGCCAGGCAGATTCTCCAGACCACAAAACTTAACAATTTGATCCCAACTAACAAGGCTTGGGACAGCCACGCGCTTAAGCGACAGACCACATAAACTCTCAAAAGTTTGGGGTACTTCGATTTCCTTACCCCGCACTTCATAGGTGACCTTCTCTTTTTTGTAGTCAGATGCAAGCTTCTCCCACGCATTCAAGCTTTGAGCGGCCTGCGGAGAAAGCTTGGCAAATCGTTCCTGACTCAGCTTCTTGAGCTTCTCATCTCCTGTGATTCGGCCCGCTTCCTCGAGACTGAATGCTTCGCGCGCCAAAGAGGAGTCCGACTGCACTTGCTTTTTGTACGAGCGCACTGTCTCAGCAATCTCGGAGAGGTAGAGCACGCGAGATGGCGGAACAATGTGAGCTTCGTCTTTGAACTCAAAGGTGAAATCCTTCTCCGGCTTACCAAACGTTTTACTCTTGGATGCCAGGGCCGCCTTAAGGGCTCTATAGAGTTTGTTTACTCCCTGATCACTCACGATATTACATCGGGTGCCAAAAATCGGAAGCTCCTCATCCTTGGCATCAAATAACTTGCGTGAGCGCTTGTACTGTTTTCGCACATCACGAATGGCGTCTTCGGAACCCCGACGATCAAACTTGTTGATGGAGATAAAGTCAGCAAAATCAATCATATCGATTTTCTCAAGCTGACTGGCCGCCCCGTATTCGGACGTCATCACATACAACGAAAAGTCAGAGATTTTTGTGATACCACTGCCGGCCTGACCGATCCCGGGCGTCTCCACAATCACCAGATCAAAATCAAAATGAGATGAAGCTTCCACAATCTTGCTGATTTGAGGAGTCAGTTCTGATTGCTGGCTCCGCGTGGCCATGGACCGCATGAACACTCGATCAGTATCGATCGAGTTCATTCGAATACGATCACCCAACAAACCGCCACCTGTTTTTCGCTTCGTAGGATCAATCGAATAAATTGCCAATCGCAGTTGAGGAAACTCGTACAAAAATCGCAAAACGAGCTCGTCGGTCAGAGAGCTCTTTCCAGCACCCCCCGTTCCCGTCATGCCGACGACCACCGCTTTCTTTGAAGCACCCTTTGGCACCGAGTAATCCGCGCCCAACTCAAGAGCTGTTACAGAGCGACCCCATTTTTGGATATCAGCCTCAAAAGTTGCGGGCTTTCGCTTGCTCCGCGCCCCTGCGGCTTTTTCCAGCATCAAGCGACCCATGCCTTCAAGGCCTAGTCGCATCCCATCTTCAGGGAGAAAAATTCCAGCAACGCCGTATTTCTCCAGAGCTGCCTTCTCCTCGGGCAAGATCACCCCTCCGCCGCCACCAAACACTTGAATGTGGGCAGCATTGTTTTGCTTCAACAAGTCGATGAGATAGCGAAAATACTCATTGTGACCGCCCTGGTAGGAGCTTAAGCAAATGGCGTCCACATCTTCCTGAATGGCCGCTCGAACAATCTCTTGAACCCCACGATTGTGCCCAAGGTGAATCACTTCCGCGCCTAGGTCCTGGACCACTCGGCGAATCACATTGATGGCCGCGTCGTGGCCGTCGAACAAAGAAGCTGCTGTCAGAAAACGAAGAGGGGTCTCCATGCCTGAGGAGCTTAGCGAAAGGCCCTCAGGATCACAACACGAAGGGCCTCAAAATCACCGCCAACCAACTGCGTGAGATTAGGCGTCTGAAAGTTCTTTTTTAGCCTTAAACCAGGTCTTGGAGCACGCATCCCAAAGCAGCCGAGCCTGCTCAGACTCCAATTCAAACTGCTTCTTCATCAACAAACGAAAAGTAGGATTGGTCGAGCGAACGACCTCTTGGCAAAGAGTCTCATCCGCCGAAAAAATCTGCTCAAGATACTTTCGAAAAGCCTTCTCAGAGCGAAATGCCGCAAGGGCTAGATCCTTAGCCGATCCCTCAGAAGCTTTCACATTGATCCACCGGGTGTAAAAATCGACACGTGACCGCAACCACTGAGATCGGGCGACTAAAAGTTCTGGCGCTTGATTAATGGGAAGCACATCGCTGCCATAAATCTGTTGAAAGTTCGTCTGAACTCGCAAAGCAGCTTCTTGTATTGCTCGATCCAACTCACCGCCCGCAAGACTCTCTTCCACTCGCTCAACGGAAAGTTGCAGAGCCTCCCGCTCCGCAGAGACATGAAAATCCACGAGTTTTGCTGGCTCTATCTTGGAAGCCAAAAACTTCGTGAGCTTTTCATCTCGAGCCATTTTTTTGAAGCGATCAGTGATGATTTCCTTAATCAAAACGGAAAGAAGTTTGGCCGATTCCGCGGACATGAAAGACTAGCTTCCTGATCGACCGACCGCGACCTGAGCAGGGCGAAGCGTCTGTCCAGCATAGGAATAACCGGCTTTCAGTTCCTGCATGACTCGACCATCCTGCTCAGAGGATTCCACAGGTACAGACATTAGGGCCTCATGAAAGTTCGGATCAAAAAATTCGCCTTCTGTTTTGATTCGTTCAAGTCCCGCCTTCTTGAGCGCATCTGAAAACAACTGGTGCATCATTCGAATACCTTGAACAAATGAAGGATCAAGTGAGGCGTTGGCCTCAGCATTCTTCAAACTCAACTCAAAATTGTCAGCGATAGGAATGAGCTCGAGAAAAACCTTCGAAACTTTTTGGGCAACGACCTTTTGAGAATCTCGCTCCGCTCGAGATCGAATAAGCTCAACTTCGGATTCCATCTTCTTGATAAACCCTCGGGCCTCAATAAACTTGATGTCATAGTCATTTACCTTGGACTCAAGCTCACGGATGCGGTCCTGCTGACGTTTGAACTGAAACATATCAACGGCGGGCTCAGAAGGTGATTGAGCCTCCTGGGGCTTCACTTCGGAATTTGCCTCATTGGATTCAAGCGGTTCGGATTGATCAGAATTTTGAGCGCTCATGTTCTCAAATTAGGCTGAGACGAGGCTTTGTCAATTGGCTTACCACCAACAAATTATGGCCAAGAAACAGGCGCTTCAGTAGTTTTTGACGTGATGGAACTGAATGCCGCCCAAAAGCAAGCTGTAGGCATCCACGACGGCGCTCTACTCATTTTGGCCGGCCCTGGGACAGGCAAAACCCGGGTTTTGATCCAAAAAATGATCGCTCTTGTGGACCAGGGAGTAAAGCCGGATAAGATTTTGGCCATCACCTTTTCAAGGCGAGCCACTCAGGAAATGGAGGAGCGGCTCCTCCACAGCCGACCCGATCTGGCAGATAAAATCAGCATCAGCACCATCCATGCTCTCTGCTTAGACCTCGTTCAGCGCCACGGCTTTAGACTGGGGCTTTCTCAAAAACCCCAACTCATGAGTGAATCTCAATCTAAACTTCTCTTTCGACAGCTCATTCCTCATTTGCCAGCAGATTTTTTCCTCAAGTCCTCAAATGTGGATGCGGCCCTCAAACCCCTCTTTGATTTTTTTGAGGCTTGCAAAAACGAAAGTCTCTGGCCGGAAGATATTTTGAAATTCGCTGAGACAATTCCAGACTCGGAAATGGAAAAAAAACAAGAATGGATGGCACTCGGTGAACTCTACAACGCTTTTCAATCCAAGTGTTTTGAGCGCGGCTATCTCGACTTTGGCGATGCCATCTTGCTTGCTCAGCGACTGCTCGAAGACCACAAACAAGTACGCGAGGAAATCCAGGCCGAGTGGAGCGCTATTTTGGTGGATGAGTTTCAGGATACAAACTGGGCTCAGATCCGATTGGTTCGACTCATGTCCTCTCCAAACACTCATGTTTGTGCGGTTGGCGATGATGATCAATCGATTTATAAGTTTCGGGGGGCATCGTTTTCTGCCTTTCAGTTTTTTGAGCAGATGTTTGAGCCCATCAAAGTCGTCGAACTCACAGAGACCTACCGTCTCAGCCCCGAAGTTTTAAAGGTTGCCTCGGCACTCATTCAGGCCAACGGACAGAATCGATTTCGACCCGACAAACAAATTGTCTCATCTGCGACATCTTCCGGCCCCGTCGAAATCCTCGAATGCTCAAGCTTTGAAGGAGAGGCCAAAGAAATCATCGATCGTATTGAGGCTCTTCTGAAGTCCAAAGTGCCTCCGAGCCAGATTGGTGTTTTGATTCGCAGTCACAGTCACGGAGCTCTCATCACGCAGGAAGCACAACAGCGCGGAATTCCCATTCAATCTCTACAGACGGAATCCCTCATTGATCATGAGTTGATTCGAGATGTGCTGGCATTGTTTCAGTTGCTCCGAGATCCTGTAGACCAAATTGCACTCCTTCGCCTTTTGGATTCGCCGTTTGTTGGACTCGACGCCTCCGATATCTACTCGATGATTCGATGGCTTTCTGGTCGCAAAATGGCTTTTGTTGATGCCCTCTCAAAAGGTGGGGAATGGGCATCTGAAGAAGCTCAACCAAAAGTCAAAAATCTCGATGAAACACTTCGGGAGTTAAGTGCGCATTCGGCTCGGCTGCCCGCTTCTGAGGTTTTGTATCAATGGATCGAGCGAACTCAGATCGTTCAACGACTCATGAAGACCGACATTCCACAGCTCAAGAAGCTTGCCCAATTTCACAGTCAGCTCTTTGAATGGGAGATGACTCAACCCCGAAAGGATCTTCAAACGATTCTACCGCTCCTTGAATCTATTTTCCGACACGATATCCAGCTTGGAGGCGAGGGCTTAGAGCGGGATCCCGATTCTGTTTCATTGATGACAATGCATGCGAGCAAAGGTCTTGAGTTTGATCATGTCTTCATTCCATCGCTTGTTGGACGCCGAGTTCCGGGGAACTTCCACAAGCCAACATGGGTTCTGCCTGAGGGCCTTCGAAAGGAAACTCCTGTTGATAAGGAGATTCATTTACAGGAAGAGCGCCGGCTTCTCTATGTGGGAATGACTCGCGCGCGAAAGGCCCTGACACTTACAACGATTAATAAAAAGGGGACTAACCCCAGTACATTCTTAAAGGCCGATGTGCTCAGTCGAATCTCGGATGAGAAAGTACTGACGTGGAATGCTCTGCCTGTACGAGCCGATGAATCCATCACCAGCATCAAGCCAAAGCGGCCCTTTGCCCGGCAAACAGACGGCACTTTACCAAGCCCGACAAAGACTGGCCCCCTCTCGCTTTCTTTCACGGAGCTGGATAAGTTTGAAAAGTGCCCCCAAGCCTATTGGTTTCAGTACCAACTGGGCATCCCACCTCGACACTCACCGACCAAGAGTTTGGGAATCGCAATCCACTCGGCCCTCGAGAAGTTTTTTGGCCAAGTGAAAATCGGCTCCACACCCACTGAGGAAGACCTTCTCAAATCTTTTACCGAGATCTTTGATTCACTTCAAAAAGAGGATCCAACACTCGGGGATGAGCATCGAAAGATTGGGAATCGGCAGCTCAAAACTTTTTACCAAACATCGGCTGGAAACTTTGAACCGCCCCTGGCAATCGAAATTCCCTTTTCTTTCACCCTCGGGCAGCATCGCATTCGGGGAAAGATTGATCGTGTCGATGGCTCTGAGCGATCTGCGCGGATTGTCGATTACAAAACAGGGAAGGCCAAAGACGCGGAAAGCGAAAAGGGTCAGGAGTTTGCCGAAAACTCTCTGCAGTTTTCGATTTATGCACTGGCAGCCAAGGAATGCTTTGGTTGGACCGTGGAAAACCTTTCGTTCTATTATCTGGCCGACGGAACCTTTCTTAAAACCAATCGTTCTCAGGAAAAGCTCGATGAAACCAAGAGCCATGTCCTCAAGCTCGCAGAACAAATGGGGAGCGGCCCTTTTGAACCCACTCCCAACCTCATCACCTGCCAATACTGCGACTATGCGCGTCTTTGCCCCGCCTCCATGAACCGCAAGGAAAGATAAGAGCCCTATTTTGCTCAGATTTTGCATTCAGGCCCTTGGCATTTTGATTGCACCTGATTAGTCCTGAGCACAGGTTTTTAATGAAGTTGATTGCGTCTTTTTTTCTCGGCTTCCTCGTCTTTTCACCAAGTCTTTGGGCCGTCTCATCAGGCTGCGCGCAAGGTCTTAGGAATGTTCACGAGCAACGAGTTGATAGCAAACAGGCATTGCAACTCTACAACACTTATATTCAGTCAAAAAAGACTTCAAATGCACAGGCGGCGCGAGATGCCCTCATTGAATTCCTCTACCCCTTGGCTCGCTCTCTTGCCTATAGTTACGCAAGGCCCCGCGGTCTACGAAACACTGATGATCTTGTTCAGGATGCAACCATCGGGATGATTCAAGCGATTGATTCGTTTGATCCCAATCAAGGCGAGATTCTTTCTTATTTTTCAAGACGCTCTTTTGGTGCGATGATCGATGCTCAAAGACAAACTGATTGGGTTCCACGATTGATTCGAAGTCGCAATCGGGATCTCGAGCAGCTGAAGCAATCATATATCTCTCGATATGGAGTCGCCGATCCAAATGCTCCAACGTTTGAAGACTATGTTCGATCTGAAGTGCCTGATGAGCGACAGGCGGCACTCCTCCTGAAAGACAGTGCCGAGATTCACGTCATGCGTACCTGGACTGCGGTCGAGTCTCAAACCCGACGATTCGATTCTAGCTCGAAGCTCGAAGATCTCGTGTCAGCGAAATCGGATGGCCCCCCACCTGACTTCAAAATGAATCGTGAAGATGTTTGGCAGTCGTTAAGTCGAAAGCTCAGTCCGATTGATCAAACTATTTTCGAAATGTATTTTCGTTATAATCAAACCATGAAGACCATTGCCGACCATCTCGGCCTTTCAGAGACTCGGATCTCTCAAAGGATGAAAAACATCATCCAATTGATGAAACTTAAGTTTCATGATTTTCCTCATTATCGAGAAGACCTTTTGGAAATTGAAGCTCAAGGCCACTAACTTTTGAGCCAAACGGGGATCTTAAGATAAGCAGTTCCATTCTTCTCTGCTATTGGAAGTCGACCAGCATCAATATTCATTTGAATACTGGGCAACAAAAGCCTCGGCGCCAAAAGCATCTTGTCGCGGCTGGTACGAAACTGGATGAATTCATCGCGAGTCGTTTGCTGCTTAAGCTGAATATTCTTTTCTTTTTCTTCGCCCATTGTTGTCTCATAAGCCAATGCTCGACCGCCTGGCAGATAATCATGCCCCACAAATACTCTGGTCGAATCGGGCAGTTTAAAAAGCTTCTCATGAATCGATGTGTAAAGCTCATCGGCACTTCCGAAGGGGAAATCACAGCGTCCCGTTCCGTAATCAGGCATAAAAATCGCATCTCCTACAAACGCCGCATCGCCAATCAAATAGGTCGAGCAAGCGGGAGTGTGGCCTGGTGTAAAAATCGTTTTGATCTCTAGAGATCCAGCCTTCAAGACGTTTTGCTCATTGAGCAGAAGATCAAACTGACTTCCATTGATGGCAAACGTCTCCGGCAAATGATAGATGGCCTTAAATACTTTCTGAACCTCTCGAATGTTTTCTCCAATTCCCACTTTTAATCCTGGCCAACGCTGCCGCAAAAGCTGAGCACCCGAGATGTGATCCGCATGAGCGTGGGTCTCAAGCACATAGTGCACTCGTAGTTTTTTTGATTCCACAAAGCCAATCACTGGAGTGATCGATTGGCTTGAAAGCATAGATGACGCGAGCTCATAATCCCAAACAGGATCAATAATGACCGCGTCGAGCGTCTTTGGGTCAAAG
>CAZZLQ010000008.1:0-50331 GCA_964655245.1 uncultured Bacteriovoracaceae bacterium
ATAGAACAGCTTTATCCACTCGATAAAAGTCGGCTATTCTCTCTTTATAGAACATATGAGAAGCTTCCCTGGGTTTGGTGTCAGGAAGAACCGAGGAATATGGGAGCTTGGACTCATATGAAAATGAGCTTCCTCGATGAGGGCTGGTCGCTGACGTATGCGGGTCGTCCAGAATCCGCAAGTCCTGCAACAGGATCGTCGATCCAGCACCAACGAGAGCTTGAGGAGTTCTTAGCGGCGGCGTTAAAGCTATAGGCTGAGAATTGAGCGTTGCAGGAGTTTTGATATGTCAGAGTCTATTGATGTTGTCGTTCCCACTATTGGAGAGTCAGTCTCTGAGGGCACCATCGGAAAATGGTTTTTTAAAGAAGGTGATTCGGTTCAAAAGGACCAGCCTTTGTTTGAGCTTGATAGTGACAAAGCCACTCTTGAAGTTCCAGCTTCTGCGTCGGGCAAGCTCTCAAAGATTCTCGTTCCCGCCGGAAAGACAGCATCGGTTGGCGCCAAAGTAGCTGTGATTGAGCTTGGAAATGGCGCTTCCGTCAGAGCCAGCGCAGCATCTGCCAAAGCTGAAACTGCTCCCAAGGCCGAAACTGCGGCTGCCGCTTCCGCTCCTGTGGGAGCCACCAAGGAAGCTCCTGTTGCCGCTGCGACACCAGCCCCTGTGGTTGATCTCAAAGGTTATAGCCCCAGCAAGCGCAAAGCCATTCGAGAAGGGACTTTGGCACCCTCAGCGCCTGCAAGCACCGGCCTCTTTGGAGATGACTCCGCTCGTGAGCTTCGAAAACCCATGAGTACGCTTCGAAAGCGTATCGCTGAGAGACTTTTGGAGTCTCAGCAAACAACGGCAACGCTCACGACATTCAACGAAGTCGACATGAGCCGCTCCATGGAGATTCGAAAAAAACTCAAAGACAGTTTTGAAAAGCAGTACGGAGTTAAGCTCGGCTTCATGTCATTTTTCTCCAAAGCCGTGATGCATGCTCTCAACGCCTATCCGGATGTGAACGCTCGAATTGAAGGGGATGAACTTGTGTATCCCCAATTCGTCAACCTCGGTATTGCAGTCAGTACCGAGCGAGGACTTGTGGTTCCCGTGATTCGCGATGCTCAAACCCTCTCCTATGTTCAGATTGAGCAAAAGATTGCTGAGCTTGCCGAGAAGGCTCGAACTGGAAAACTTCAGATTCCTGAAATGCAGGGCGGCACTTTTACTGTGACCAACGGTGGTGTCTTTGGATCCTTGCTTTCAACCCCAATCATCAATCCGCCTCAGAGCGGAATTTTGGGAATGCATAAGATTGAAAATCGTCCCATGGCGATCGAGAAGAATGGTAAGTATGAGGTGGAAGTTCGACCGATGATGTACATCGCTCTGTCCTACGACCACAGGCTCATCGACGGCGCCACTTCTGTGGGATTCCTCGTGAAGGTCAAAGAATACCTTGAGACTGTCACTGAAGATCTTGTGAAGGCCTAAATCTCAGCCCTAAAGCTGCCACTACCGAATGTGCGGCAGCTCAAAGGTCCGAATGAATTCAAGATACTCGTTTTTACCCAAACGAGACACGAGCGGAAGCTTGGTTGAATCAATAAGCCCCTTATCATCAAGAATCGAATCATCATTGATGTGAATTGCAACCGCATTGCCAAGAACCAACTGACCATTTCCAGGCTTATCCCCAAAGCTGATGACCTGACGAAGTTCACACTCCACACTGATGACTGCCTCTTTGAGTCGGGGAGCTTTCACAAAGCTCGATGGAATCGCTGTGAGCCCTACTTTCTCAAACTCTGAAACTCCATGAGGAAACTCTTCACTGCTGCGATTCATGACATCCGCCAAGGGACGGGTCACCACATTGTGAACAAAGCATTTTGTTTCCTGAGCATTGAGTAGCGAATCCTTCTTTCGTCCATCTCTTCCGAGCGCTGGGGAAAATCCTAGCACCGGCGGATTATTGCCCAGCATATTGAAGAACGAATACGGTGCGAGGTTTGGAACTCCTGACGCTGAAACCGTTGAAATCCATCCAATGGGTCGAGGACCAATGAATCCCAGCATCAACTTAAACGTATCCGCAGGATTCATTTCCGAGATTTTAAGAAATCGACTTCCCATTACTTCCCTGCCGTTATCCACGATTTCCAATAATCGCCCAACTCAAGACCTCTTGCAAACGAGGTCACTTTGAGAGGCTTCACCGTATCCACCATCACCGCGACTTCATCTGTTCGCTTCTTGGATCCCTGATTCGCAAGAGCCTTAGGATGCGGGCCATGATTGATTCCACGCGGATGAAGGGTCAAGAAGCCAGCGCCCATATTGTCGCGGCTAAAGAAATCCCCCTCGTGATAAAAAATCACTTCATCGTAATCGATGTTGGAATGATAAAAGGGAACTTTGAGGGCACCTTCTGGCTCCTCCAGAGGCCGCGGCAAAAACGTACACACAATGAACTGATTCGTCACAAATGTGGCGTTAATGCTTGGGGGCAAATGAGCAATCGAGCTCAAAACCGGAGCAATCTGAGATATCGGCAAAACAAAAGGATACAAAGTGCCGCACCATCCTGCCAAATCACAGATATCGTGAGGATACTCAATCTCTGTCAGAACTCCGTCCTTTTGAACTCGGACAGTGGATGAAGAAGAGGACTTTCGACTGGCACTAAATGCTGGAGTTTGAAGACCCTCTTCGTGGAACAAAGCCTGCTGTCCCAAAATGCCGGTCTCTGGCTTTTTGTACGTGCTTGCATAGTTTTCAAGGCGCAAAAGATAAGTTCCCTGGGTGTGAAGTCGCCAAGTCACTCCCTTCGGAATCATCACATAGTCACCCTTTTTGGCTTTCAAAATTCCAAAGGGAGATTCGAGCTCGAAGCTGCCGTCATGACAAAACAGCAAATCCGATGCATCAGCATTACGAAAAAAAACTGAATTCGACTGCGTCACCAAATGCAAGTGAACTGCGATGTCAGCATTCCAAAACAAAGTACGACCCGAATCAAAGAAATCCCCTGAGACCTTTCCTTCAGCTTTTCGATAGCACTGAGGCTTGAGAAAATCCTCCCTGGTCTCATCCTTGACGGGCCACTGAAATCCAGAGCGCTTGATGGAAGACCATGAGGTCGGAGGCTGTTTCGAATACAAATGAGAAACGGGTCCAAAGAAACCCTCGAGTCCAATCTCTTCTTCAAAGGTTCCCTTCGGCAAATTCAAATGCGGCCGCTCTGCAACGATTCCTTCCTTTCGGTACAGCTTCATTTGGGCTCCCCAATGCGATTGGAAATCATCGGACCATCGGGCAACCAGCGAAGAGTCACTGTCTCACCTTTGTTGAGCCAGCGCTTTTGATCTTTGCCAATATTGTGCTCCATCAAGCAACCAAGCCCCATTGTTCCGGAAGCAATGACTTCTCCAGGATACACCGTGCAATTCTTGGAAGCGCGGACAAGCATCTCCTCAAAAGAAAACTGAATCCCCTTCCAGTTCTTTTTAGTCAAAAGCTCGCCACCAATCTCAGCTGAAAATTCCAAATCATAACCTTTTCCTGACCGCTTTGATTCCAGCTCATCGGGAGTGATGATGAAGGAACCAAAACTGGTCGCAAAATCTTTACCTTTGGTAGGCCCCATATTGATCTTCATTTCAAAACGCTGAAAATCTCGGGCGGTCCAATCATTAACAAGCGTGTAACCAAAGATGGCTTCGCGAGCCTCCTCGAGACTGGCGTTTCGAAGTTCTCGCCCGACCACCGCCGCAATCTCAAGCTCAAGATCCATCTCTTGAGATCCTTGCGGAAAGGGAATCTCTTCAAACGGACCACGGAAGCTTAAATGATTGGAGTAATAAAAAATCGGCGCTTCATACCACTCAGGAAGCATGTCGGCCCCTCGTCCCTTTCGAGCATTTTTGACGTGCTCCTCGAAGCAATAAAAATCTCGGAACATCACGGGTGTAAAAGGCAGCGCATAGTCTGTGGGCTTCACTTGAATCGCGGGAAGCGAATTAAGTCGCTCCAGGTTCTTACGCACATGATCAAGCAGCAGGCGCGACACTTTCACAAAATCCAAAAGTGTTCTTGTCTGGGTGATCAACTTGTCGTTGGGAAACAAGTTTACATAATCTTTCCACCGAACATAACTGCCAGCTTTTAGACCGAGAACAAACTCAGGACCGGTTGGGGATTGAATCGTTGCAAATCTCATAGGACTCCTCGTCTTTTTTGATCAAGTTCCATGGATTCAAAGAGGGCTTGAAAATTCCCCTCACCAAATCCAACATTCCCCTCCCGTTGAATCAATTCAAAGAACACTGCGCTAAAAAGCGGCTCAGTAAAAATCTGTAAAAGATAATTTTGCTTCTCGTCCGCATCCGCAAGAACACGCAGTCGCTCCACTTCTGCCCAAGATTCTTTGATTTTGATCTTGGGTTTGACGATCTCATAATACGTGTTGGGAACATCCAAAAACTTCACAGAAGAACTAAGATCCTTCTTAATCGCATCCATGGTTTGAACAATATTCGGAGTTAATAAAGCAATATGCTGAACACCCGCTCCCCGATGAATGTCGATGAACTCTTTAATCTGCGAGCGATCATCTGCGGACTCATTGAATGGAATCTGGACCATAAAATTGGGTGTTCGAGTGACCCATGAATTGAGACCCGTTTCTTTGCCGCGAATCTTGAAATACTGCCCCTTCTCGAAACCAAAGGTATTTTGATAGTAGCTCACTTGCGGATCCATCTGTCCCACTTCAACATTCACCGTATTATGATCAAACCGAAGAATCCCGCGCGGCGATGGAACAGGTTCAAAGCTTCGCTTGGTGACGATCGTATGTTTCATTTTGCCTGCACCCTCGTAGACATTCGGATGCTGAGCGAGGCTTTCGACTCGGAAACTCAAATCAAAAACGGTATCTCCGTGCAAATTCCAATGAAACTGAGCGACGGGGTGTTGATGACCGTACAAAACAAAAAAGGCCTCTCCAGAACCCCAAACTGAGGCTGGGTTTTGCAATTCCTGAGGGATCTTTGCGATAGGCTGAAAGCCGAAAACTTTCAGGACCCGCTCAAATGCGGAAACGTCCTTTAAAGCGCATTTAATGTGGTCATAGCCCAGAATACGGAATGGTAAACTCATAGGCCGACTCTATCGGCCTTAAGAATCAATGGTCAAGAAAAGGGGGCCTTAAGAAAGCAATTCAGTGACCCGATCGGCCTTGATCGCGCCAAAAGCCTGGACCGCTCGTTGCGGATCAGCACTCATCATTTGAGAGAGTTGATCAGCCATTGAAAGAAGCTCAGCGGGACTTCGAACTTTTTTCACCTCTGAGACTGGGCTTTCATCAAGAAGTCGAGCAACCGACTTTGAGCTCACATTGGAGTGAACATCGCCCGCATTCAGACCGGTTTGGGAAATGCCATCGAGGACAGATCGAAGGGCGGATGAGAGTCGCGTGTCGACTGAATCAACCGGCAGCTTCCCTTCCTGCTTAAGATTTTCAACTTTAGTGGATTTTTCTGCCTGGGTTTTTTCGATAATAGGACTGAGACCCGTCCCTCGGCCATCGATCTTCATACCTTAATTATGAACCACAGGGGCCGGATGGGATAACGCCCCATCGCTTTTGAAACGCGTCAATTTGAAAAATCTTGATTGCTGCTTAGCTTCCACCGCCAGGTTTGGGCAGATCCTCCAAAAGCCTGAGAACGGTCATGGCTGACACGTTGGCCTGAGTAATTGCAGCCAGCGCACCATTTTGAAGAAGCTGAGCTCTGACGAGATTAGCGGTTTCAAGCGCAAGATCGGCTCCTCCCAAATCCTGTGCAGCAGTCTCAATTGCTCCCAGCTGAGATTCCAAAAACTCCGAGGAATAATCGAGCCGATTGTGAACGGCTCCGACATTGGCGCGCAAGGCCGTGATTTGCTCGATTGTCGCATCGAGAACCTTGACCGCCTGATCGGCCGCTGTCGTTGAGTTCAAATTGAGGTAGCCCACTGCGGTTCCCGCATCGACGGCATATGAACCTGCCGTAATTCCTACAGCAGACTTGCCAGACGCGGTCATCGAAATATCTTCCGCACTCCAAAGGCGAATGGCTCCGCCCAAAGCTCCGCTCGTACCTCCAGCAGATAAAGTGCTCAACGTCCCGAGGATCCCATTGTTTGCGGCATTGTTCAAAGCATCCCAAAGACCATTACCCGCACCATTTGAAACAGAAAAATCAATATTCCGGCCATCGGCCGCGGTGAATTTTACTTGGTTTGTACTCACCAGAGTGGCAATCACTCCAGTTGAGGTTGTTTGATTGTTCACCAAACCAACAAACTCCGAAGCCGTCTCTGCAGCTCCTGTGATCTCGACGCCGTTGATCTTGAATTCCCCAGTTCCAATATTGTCCAGGTAAGCCGTCGCGGACATTTCCAAAACAATCGTTCGCTCCGTTCCCACTACCTCGGCATAAACTCCCGTTTGATTGCTCACGCGATTGATTGCATTCACCTTGGCAAGAGCTGAGCCGGAAGCACTCACATTACTTACACCATCATCATCACTGCCAGCAATAGCAACCCCGTTGAGTGTGACATAAAGGGTCGAGCTAAACGCATTTGTATTGAGATCTCCCTGACCGCCCGAGACGATCGCTAATCGACCCAACGTGCTTGTTCTCGCATCTCCAATGCTAAATGAATAAGCTCCACTCTTTCCTGGATAAGCCTGAACTCTCACTGAGCTGAATGTTCCATCGAGCAGACTGCGAGAATTATACTCAGTGTTGCTCACATAAGACTTGAGCTCATCAAGAAGCGTGCTTGCCTCTTCCTGCAGAGCATCCCGCTCTGACACGGTTAGAGAAGAATCCTGAGCTTCAATGGCCAGCTCACGAATGCTTTGAGCGACCTCGAGCATGCTCGCAAGAGCCGAGTCGGCCGTCTCCGTTACCCCTTGTGCATCAGCGACATTGCTCAGCGCCTGACCGAGCCCTCGCGCCTGGGAATCCAAACCCACCATTCGAGCAAAATCGAGCGCTCCATCCCGAGGCGAATTCACCCGCTGACCAGTGCTTAAACGAAGTAACGCCTGGTTCACCATCTGCGATGAGCGTTGCAGGCTTCGAGCAAGGGCGTAGGAGTTCTGGAGAGATCCAAAGCCGACCATCACTGCTGCTATCGACGCGGCGCAGCAAAGCTTGAGTGATTTCAAGTCAACTGAAACTGTCCTGAGTGATTTCAGGAGGTTACCGGACTCTAAACAAGACGACAATTTTGGTCAGTCTAGCGTCCACCTCTAGCTCTCTTACAATAGAGGGATATGAAGTCTTCGAAATCGTCGCCGTGGTTGGATCAACCGGAACTGCACGAGGAGTGTCCTTGTGGAAGCCATAAGCAGTTTGGTGGCTGCTGTGGCTCGAACAATGACTGCCCTTGCAAGAGCCATAAGTCTGCTGGTGAGTGCTGTTACGCTCCCGCTGATGCTGAGGGCCTCAAGCCCATCAAGAAAAAAAACAACTCAGAAACTTTTTGAGTTAATCAAAAACGGATCGCTCTTGCTTATAGACTTCCATCATGCGATGAGCGACTGCTGTGGCTTTCGTTTCATCGAGCCCAAGAATTTTTGCGCCTTCAAGTTCACTGATAACTAGGCCCTCTTGTGGTTGGCGCTGACCGATGCCAAGCTTCTCACAAAGATGCGATGAGACCTCAACGCACGCCATAGCCTGCTTCAAGACAGAATCCTGATAGATACGTTCGCGCTCATAAGGATCAATACGAGTCAAATGATGAGACCGAATGATCGAGCAAAGCTCCTCGGGTAGCCCCCACTTTTCACTGATACGATACCCAACCTCGGGGTGAGCATACTGAAAAATCTGCGCCTCCGCCTCTACGGATGAAATACCTTCATTGTAAACTCTCCTCATCACTTCAGCAAAAACGTTCGGACACTCATTGTTCATGATCGTCTTGCCCACATTGTGAAGAAGACCTCCGACAAAGGCGAGCTCCCCTGCTGTTGAGGCCTTTCCCTCGGCTAACAACTTCCCTCCAATGGCCGTTCCAATACTATGATCCCAAAGCATCTGCTCAGTGATTCCAAAACGTTTATGCAAAGCCTTGCTGGAAGAAGCTACCACCATCGATCGCAGAGATTTGAAACCCAAAACAACAATCGCCTGCTGAACAGTTTTGACCTCTCGCCTTAATCCATAAAACGCGGAGTTGGCGATCTTGAGAATTCTTGCCGTGATGTTTGGATCCTTCTCGAGGATTGCCGCCAATTGAGATGCCGATGAATTCTGATCAGAAACCATCTCAATCACCTTACGGGCGACCTGAGGCATCATCGTCAAATCCGATGCTCGTTTCACGAGATCAGCGAGACTCAGGACATTTTCTTGTGATGCTGCTACCGCCATGCCTGCCTAATTATCTCAGGCCTCAGATCTAAGCCCAAGCAAATTCGGCTGAGAAGTGCCTCAACCGACGCGGCTCTTCCACAATCTTGATCGGCTTGATCTCTCGACGATGTTGATAAACGTACTCCAGAACTTCCAAACAATAGTCCATATGACTCTGAGTATAAACTCGACGCGGAATGGCTAAGCGCACGAGCTCGGATCGGTGGGCACTCTCCGATCCATCCATCTTTCTTCCAAACATCACGGAGCCAATCTCACACGAACGAATGCCGCCATCGATATAAAGCTGAACGGCCAAAGCCTGACCCGGATACTGATTCCAACTGAGGTGCTCACAGAATTTTTTGGCATCCAAGTAAATCGCATGACCGCCCGCAGGTCGCAGGTATGGCACGTGGGCACGGTCCAAGCGCTCACCAATATAGCGCGTCACCGCGAGTCGATACTCGAGATAATCGGGCTCCAGAACTTCAATGAGTCCCTGGGCAAGAGCTGCAAGATCTCTTCCTGCCAGTCCGCCGTAGGTAGGAAATCCCTCGGTCAAAATCAACTGAGCTGTGAGATCTGGAACCAGATTTTCATCATTGGTTGCAAGCAATCCGCCAATGTTGACTAGGGCATCTTTCTTCGCAGAGAAGGTACACCCATCCGCCAATCGAAAAATCTTCTCGGCGATTTCACGTGGACTCATCTGAGGCATCTCGTGACGACGAATAAATCCAACGTTCTCTGCAAATCGACAACAATCCAAATAGAAGGGAATCTTGTAGCGCTTATACAGTGCTGCAACATCTTGGATATTTTTAAAGCTTACGGGCTGACCACCGCAGGAGTTATTCGTAAGTGTCAGATAACCAAAGGGAATCTGCTCTCGCGGAGTTTTTTTGAGAAAATTTTCTAGCTCCTCAAGATTCATATTTCCTTTGAATGGAAAGTCCGACTGAAAGTTTGAATACTCAACACAGGGAAAATCAAAAGCCTCAATCCCAAGAGCTTCGAGATTCGCTCGAGTGGTATCAAAATGGGAATTGTTTGGAACCTTCAACACTTTGCCCTTATTGCGCTCAGCCACCACAGAGAAGAGCAATCGCTCAGCGGCCCTTCCTTGATGGGTCGGGATAATCTTTTTGTAGCCAGTGAGTTCCTGAACAGTCTTTTCAAAAAATTCAAAACTGGCCGCCCCCGCATAGGCTTCATCACCCCGCATGATCTCAGCCCACTGCTGAGCACTCATCGCCGAGGTACCAGAGTCAGTGAGCAAATCAATGATAACCTCCGCACTTCGAAGATTGAAAAGATTGAACTTGGCTCGCTTCAACGCATCAAGGCGCTCCGTCCGAGAGTTGAGGGCGAGCGGCTCGACCGCTTTGATTTTGAACGGTTCGATAATCGTTTTTGAATGAAAAGTCATTTTTCCCTCCCCAGGGCAATGCCTTTGTTTAGCTGTGGCCCATGCGCTTCAGCTCTTCCTCCAGATATTTGCGAAACAAAACATCCCACTCTCGAGACCCCTCAAAGGGCGCGTTGGCGAGTGACTGAACTTTCTTCCGCGCCTTCTCCTCGGCCTCATTTTCTCGAGCGAAATACTGCTGAACGAGTTTTTTAAAGAACCGAATTCCTTCGTCCTCATCCTCAAAATCGACAAGATCGTCATTGTAGAGTTTGTCATCGATGAGGTGAGCGATGTGGATCAACTTATCTTGCGAAAATCGCCCCTCATTGCCGCCCGACAAAACAAAATCCCGCTCGGACGCCAGTTGCTGACGAATTCTTCCCATCGCCTTGCCTTTATCCAAGCCCTCAAACTGATCAGCGTTTTGCCGATACAAATTTTCGGCATCCGAATCGAGCTTTCGTTCCTCTTCAAAGTGGTGTCCAAGAACAGCCACCACAGCATCAATCAAGGCCCCCCGAGCGACTTTGGCTTTGACGCCCTTTTCTTTCAAAAGACAGTCAATAGCATGCTGAGCTAACTTCTTGATTTCATCAGGCTTTAAGCGCATCTCCTTCAGGCTAAAAGGTTCAGGGGCTAAAGGCAATCATTTCAGGGACTTAAGGTTGACAGAGAGGCCAAAGGCCCTATGTTAGTCGCATTCGTCATGAGTGAAAAACGGGACTATTACGAGGTTTTGGGCGTTTCTCGCCAAGCAGATTCAGGAGAGATCAAGAAGGCTTTCCGAAAGCTTGCGCTCGACTTTCATCCGGATCGAAACCCATCCCCGGAAGCAGCTGAGAAGTTTCGTGAAGCTCAAGAGGCCTATGCGATTCTAAGCGAGCCTGAACAACGTTCTCGATACGATCAGTTTGGTCATGCCGGAATCCGGGGACAAGCCGGCTTCAATAATATGGACGATATCTTCTCCGGCTTTTCTTCCATCTTTGAAGACTTTTTTGGTGGCGAAGGCTTTGGACGCGGTCGCCCGCGGCGAGGTGCCGATTTGCTCTACCGTTTGGATCTTGAATTTCGAGAAGCCATCTTGGGGTGCTCCAAAACAATTTCAATTGAACGATCCCAAGCTTGCTCCACGTGTCACGGCTCTGGAGCCAAAGATGGCAAAGCCCCCAAGCGCTGCTCGAGCTGTCAAGGCAGAGGCAAAGTTACTCGAAATCAGGGCTTCTTCATGATCTCGCAACCCTGCCCGATGTGTCAGGGACAAGGCCAAGTCATCGAGGATCCGTGCTCTACGTGCCGCGGCAGAAAGACCGTTAAGAAGAAGCAAGATATTGATGTTCAGATTCCTGCGGGTGTCGATACCGGAGTTCGTCTTCGACTGAGCGAAGAAGGTGAGCCGGGAGATGATCTCGACTCCCGTGGCGATCTCTTTGTCGAAGTGCACGTGAGAAGCGATCCCGATTTTGAACGAGATGGAACTGATCTTTATTCACGAGTCTATGTCCCCTATGCCATTGCCGTTTTGGGGGGCGAGGTGGAAGTTCCACTTCTTGAAGGAACAAAGACCGTGAAGATCCCGTCTCGAATGAAGTCCCCTCATCGTGCCGTTTTGAAAGGTGAAGGAGTCTCAGATCTTCACCGCCGAGCTCGCGGCGATCTTATCGTGGAGATGCATATCGCTACGCCAGAGAAGATGAGCGGTGAGTCCGAGGAATTGCTGAGACAGTTTCACGAGAGCCTTGAAAGAGAATCAGCCGGCAAACCCTCTCAGGAATCCGGCGGATCCAAAAAGAAATCCAAGAAAAAATTTTTTAGCTTTTAGAAACCAAGGCTTACTTTGAGCCCCAATGTTCTCATCGCCTGAACATTGGCCTTCTTTCCAGCTTCGCGAGCGGCCACAAAAACTTCTGCTTCCAGGATACGAGTGAGCAAGCTCATCCCCGTTGAAAAATAGCCTTGGGCAAAGCCCGCTCGAAACGCAAGAATATCCCAAACAACCGATTCGACGCCAAAGTGAAATTTGTTCATGAACTCCTGAGACTCTTGAATGTTTCTGAGATCTAAAGCGATTGTATTTCGCAAAATTTTCCAATCGGGATGAATGGCAACTCCAGCTGAGATACTCTGGGGAATCGAATTCGGTCGACTGTCCTTGTTTCCAACAAATCGAGTGCTCCCCATATCTTGCCAGGTCATTCCAACGGATGGTCTCAAGATATCTTCGAAAAATGGCAAGTCATAGCGCGCTCCCAGATCGAGGCCAAAGCCAAAGCCTCTTCGATCCGCTACGGGGTCTCCAAAAATTTGATCAACCGTTGAGCTTGTATCTTGTCCAATCAGCAAATCATAGACTGTGACTTCTTGTTCGGCCGTGAAATCTACTCGATATAGCGCCTTAATGGTTGCTCCAACTCGAAGTCGATTTTGCAGGAACGAACGCGAGCCCCCAACAACCAAACCCGTTGTTCCATTGGAGCCACCAAGCTCAACCACTTGATCAGAGGTTACTCCTCCGATTCGAAATCGCGGATTCACAAAGACATCGGCCAGAAGACCAATGTGCAGGTCATTTTTCGTCCACGACGGATACAAATTCACTCGAGTGGCGGTTGCAATGGAAGCTATGCTCTCTGAGAATGTTTGAAAGGCTGCTCGCTTTTCTGCATCAGTGCTCGCCTCATCATCAGTAACATCTTTAAAATCCATGAAATCGCTGACAACCCCTAGATCAAAGGGAACCTCTAAGAGGATGGGGAGGCTTTCAAATTTTGTCCGGGTGACATCTGAAAGAGCCGCGGGATTCATCATCGCTGACTCACGAGAACCCGAAATGGCGACACCCGTACCTCCCATACCAAGCATTCTCGGCCGGGGATTGAATGACGGCATATCTGCCAAAAGAGACGGTGTCGCTAAACTGGAAACCAACGAGGCGCAAACAAAAACTGCATTCCGTAACTTCATAGATTCTCCTTATGAGTCCTTCTGTGCCTTAAGATACTCACAGAGAGTTGTCAGAGCTGCTGGATCCGCAATTTCTCCAGACTCCGTGGGGTTAATCTCTTGAATGATTGAAGTGAGAGACGACACCAAAGAATTATTTTCCGAAAGGCCTACGCCCTCAACGCTTCTCAATCGATTACGCGCATCGATCACCGCCTGTACCCCGCCGTTGAGCTCATCACCCAGGGCTAACGTGGATTCGCAGTTTTCCGCTGTAAAGTTATCAAGACGAAAGCCTGAGAGGTTCACTAAAACCCGGACGCTGGAGAGCAGATCCACCAAAGAGCGTTGGAATTGAAGTCCCCTTCGAATTCGATCTTTTGATTCGGGCAAACTCGTATAGGCAGAGCTCGCAATGGCAGCATCCAAGGCATCCAAAGCTTGAGTCAAAAAATCCGCCGCCCCATCCTCTAGGTCCTGGACAATCGAATCACTGAGAATCTTTAGAAGGGATTCATCCCCCGGGAAAACAATACTGGCAACGATGGTGATTGAATCAAAACCCGCTTCTCCCATTTTTGCTCCAGCATACAAACGAGCCGCCTCAAGTGCTTTTTCTCCGGACAAGGTTTGATTTTCGATATACGGAGAGAGAATAGAAGCTGCCGCTGTAGCGTTAGCAACGCCTCCCTTTCCTAACAGATAACTCGCCCTCTCAAGATCAGCATCAACTCCGGCACAGGCCACCGAAATGAAACTCAAAGATAACAGACTTAAAATAGTTTTCACAAATCCCCCAGTTCCCTCATTGTCCATTTGATGCTTTTGTCTTGTCCAGAAACAAAAAAGGCTTTTCTAGGATTCGCGTCACAAAAAAGTTAGACTTGAGGCGAGGGATACGGATGAAAGATTGGATCAAACTACAGCGCCAGCTTTATGGGCAGGCGCTTCGAGAAGTCAAAAAACTGCTGCGCCCCTCCAAACGCCTCGAGCAGTACGGCAAGGCCTATGAGAGGGACTTTCGAAATCTCAAAAAATCCACCAATGACAGCCTGATCCACGATATCAACTCATCTCACTTCACACTGGTAGGCGACTTTCACACTCTGAGACAAAGCCAACGCCTCTTCTTCCGGCTTCTGCGTGATTCTCGTATTAAGAAACCCAAAGTGATCGCCCTCGAAGTTCTTCACAAAAAAGATGAAGCTCAAGTCCAACGCTGGCTCCAGTCGAAGAACTTTGATCGAATCAAAGATCTCCTCAATTTGGAAAGTCTCTGGGGGAGCTCTTGGGAAACTTACGAGGAAATGTTCCGGTTTTGTGCCGCTCACCAGATCAAAGTGATCGGGCTTTCCTCGGGCTCTCAGAATCTCCATCAGCGGGATCTCGATGCCATTGAGAGGCTGAAGGATCTGAAGTCCAGCGTTTGGGCTCTATTTGGGGAACATCATTTGGCGTCAGATCATATGCCACGGCTTTTGTCCCTTGCCCAACCTGATTCCCGGATTTGCATCATTCAGCAAAATCACGACAAGACCGGGCTTCAAAATCTGGAAACTCAGAAATCACCCAAGACCTTGATTTTCAAGAAGAGCTTAAACACCCAGATGCAGTTCTACTGCATTCTTCATTGCCCGCTTTGGATGAAATGGCAGAGTTTTCTTGAGTGGCAAATGCAGCTTTCGAACGAGGATTTTTCTCCAGAGGGCTTCGACGTTCACGAGCAGCTCACCTGGTCTTTGACCACTCTTTATGAGTTTTTGTCCGACAATCGAAATCCCCTTCCGATCGCCTTGAACGATGCCCTTGATTTCCATGTTTATGGTCCCGAGGATCCGCACTTTTATCGAGCCCTTTCCAAGCTATCTCCCGCGGTGAAAGCCAACGTTCTCCATCAACTCTCAACGGGCAATGTGGGCATTGCACTTCGACCAAACCGAATCTTTCTCTCCGAGTTGACCTTCAACTCTTGCGCCCATGCGGCAGGTTCACTGCTTTATCGACTCAATTCACAGGTTGAAAACCAGGATAAAACTTTCTTTCAAAAGGTTTTGACTGAGGGAATGAGCTATTTTCTTTCCAAGCTGCTCAATCATTCGCGAAGGGCTCCGGCGTTTGAAAATCCTCACCAGAGACATCTCGCCCTGGGCTTTTCACTCCATTACGGGCGTCAAGCGCGCTGGATCAAGTCTCTGAAGACAGGACAAAACAAGCTCTCGATGCTTTTGGGTCGAAATCTTTCAGAGCCACTGTTCGAAGCATTCCTCGCTGGTGAGTTTTCCAAATCCCGATTGATTCGACTCGTGGGCGAACCTGTTTTGCGAGATCAAGAAGCCTTTGAAAAACTGATCGAAATCAAATCGGTCGGGGAATCCTTCTCCAAGAATCTCTCAACGGGAGCTCACCTTTAAGACGCTTTCGATTTCTCGAGACGATCGCTTGTATCGAAACGGGATCTTTCGACCGACATCGGAGCGTCGAGGCTCAACCCAATGATCCTGTTTTTCAAGGGCGAGTCCATCCCACTGAAGAAGCTGATCGTCTGCTCGAAGCCCAGCTTCATACGCTGGCCCTCCCACTTCCACCTGGGCCACACGAAAGCCTTCATCAGGATAGAATTTTAATTTAAAACCCAGATAAGGCCTCTTCACATCGCCCTCAGTGATGAGCGCCTCAGTAAGCTCTTTCAACTTAAAGACGCTTAGTCCCACTCCCCAAACCGAACCAGGAGTGGATAGTGCGAGTCCCACAACTTTCCAGTCGCGATCCAAAAGAATTCCGCCTTTTTGTACCGACGTCAGAGGTGAATCAAACAAAAATAAATCCTCATCAATCGATGTTCCCAACTGAGGATGCAACGACTGAATTGAAACAGCCCAGGTCTCAATACGACCAGCGAAGGGCGACGTCGCGAGCAGCAGCTTTTCATCAAACTTCAATCGATTCACTCGCTCAAGCCATGGATTGGTCGCGGGAAGGCTGGGAATGGCTCCCACCGAAACGACAGCAACATCGAGCGCTGAATCATGGCCCACAAGCTTGGCAGTCTTCCACTCCGGCCCTTGGCCACGACACTCAAAATTCTTCACATCAAACTGACGAGGCCAAGACACCAGCAGTCGCCCTGCTGAATCCCAAACAAATCCAGACGTCAAAAAGACTTTTACTTCTTGAGAGTCCAGCGTGGACAAGTTCCGCTCTCGGAAATGATCCTGCAGCAGCTCCAGTTCCGAAGGCTTCCGGTTGCCAGCCACTTCCCCTCGACAACTCCAAAGCCACTTCGCGAGTTCGGCATAGCGGCGCCCCAACAAACTATCTTCCGATTCCTGAGCGGTCCGCTCCCACTCTGGAACTCTTTCGCAACCAACTGTCAGGATCAGAATTCCCATCCCTAATATGGAATTCATTTTCATGAGTACCCCTCTCTCAAAACCAAAATGCAATATTGGCGAGCAACGAAATGGCGTGATTTGCCTCAAAGAACCCTGCGTCTGTATCTCCAAAGTAAATCAAACCGGCATATCGAACATTGGCGCCAAACGATAAATTCTCACTGAGTCCAAGATCTACTCCGAAGCCCCCCTCAGGCCGTGCACCAAAGGCAAGACCTCGAACGGGAGTATCCACAATCGCCGGTCCCACTCCGCCCTCGACAAAGGGACGAAGCAAATCGTCTGAGAAAAAATGTTTGATCGTCACGACGACAGCGTAGTGCTGAATGACCATATCCGAGAAATGAAACCGAAGTTCATACGGATCTTTTCTCCACGAAACCTCAGCCATCACTCCTGCATCAAAAGTATCATGATGGGAGAGCGGAAACTCCATTCCAGCTGCAGCATTGAGACCCAAAGGAGCGGCCTCAACAGTTCTCAGACCGCCCAAGAGGAGCGCTGCCCCACAAAGAATTCCAGCAACAAATCTTGTCATCATGCCGTTAGTCTAGCGACTTCGATCTTTTCAGACAAACTGATTAGCAGCAGTCCGAAGATTTTGGCGCTCTTCCTGAAGCTTCTGAATCAGGGTTTGCGCTGCAGAGGCAAGTGGAATGAAATCTTTGGATCGTCCGCGAATTTTGAACTCAACTTGCTCGTTCTTGAGACCCTTTTCACCGACGATAATCTGAAACGGAATCCCCACAAGATCCAAGTCTTTCAACTTCACTCCAGGGCTCTGATCTCGATCATCCCAGATCACATCAATCCCCTGCTCGAGGCAAAATCGATACAACTTTTCAGCTTCCTGCTGTGGACGCCCCTCACCCAGTGAAGCAATAGCGACTTCAAACGGAGCAAGGCTCACCGGCCAGATGATCCCATCCTTGTCGTGATTCTGCTCAATACAGGCGGCCAGAGTTCTGCCAACACCGATGCCGTAGCATCCCATCTCGACAAAGGATGACTGTCCATCTTCCGTTGTCACGGCAAGATTCATCGCCTTTGAATACTTTTGACCAAGATAGAAAACATGCCCCACTTCGATTCCTCGAACGATTTCCAACGGCTTGCCGCATTCGATGCAAGTCTCATCAGATCGGACATGGCGAATCACCCCTATTGCTTTGACCTGCGCATCTCGAGACAAAACGACATTGCGCAAATGAAAACCCTCTTCGTTGGCTCCACACACATAACCACATTTGTCGCTCAATGCTGAATCCATGACGACGACGGGAGTCTTCCCGCCTACTGAGGGGAACTTGTGCGGGCCAAGACTGCCCTTTGGCAAACTCCAAGCCTTGATCTCATCCTCACGAGCAAGTCGAACTCCCTTGTGATCCTTAAGCAACGCCTGCAACTTCAACTCGTGCAAAGCGTGATCTCCACGCAAAAGCACCAAAATCACGGAGCCCTCTGCATCCGTGGCAACCATGGTCTTCATGAGATCCGAGGGCTTGCACTTCAGTGAAACAGCAAGCTCTTCAATGGTTCGAAGCCCTGGTGTTGCAAACTTCTCAACAGCCCCCGCAGAGGTCACTGCAGGCAGTGCACAAACTCCTTGAGCTTTCTCCTGATTGGCTCCGTAACCACAGGAAGTGCACGAAACAATCTCATCTTCGCCCGAACTCGCCAAAACATGAAACTCTTCGGACTTCGAACCCCCGATCGCTCCCGTATCAGCCACAACGGCTTTGAACTTAAGACCTGTTCGAGTAAAAATCCGCCGATACGCCGATCGCATGATCTCATAGTTTTTTGCGGCCCCATCGACGGTCAGATCAAACGAATAGGCATCCTTCATGATGAATTCGCGACCTCTCATCAATCCAAACCGAGGTCTGATCTCATCTCGAAACTTGGTTTGAATCTGATAAAAATTGAGCGGCAGCTGGCGGTACGATCTCACGTCTCGCCGAACTAAATCGGTGATTGCCTCCTCAGAAGTGGGCTGCAGACAGAAATCATTGTCATGGCGATCCTTCAACCGAGCCATTTCCTTGGCGTACAATGACCAGCGACCCGACTCCTCCCAAAGTTCTTTAGGCTGAACCACCGGCAATGAAACCTCTTGGGCACCCGATCGATTCATCTCTTCGCGAATGATCTGCTGAAGCTTGAGCAAACTCTTCCAGCCCATAGGCAAGAATGAGTAAATGCCGCTCGCCAACCGGCGCAGCATTCCCGCTCGAAGCATCAATTGATGACTGACAACCTCAGCTTCTTGTGGGGCTTCTCGTAGAGTCGGAATATGCGCCTGTGTCCATCGCATGACTATTGAGCCGACGACTGACTTTGAAGCTGAGCAATCAAACCACGAACACGGCCCGCTTCAAATGAATTCGGAAACTTTTCAAGAAACTCATTGTAAACTTTCAGAGCCTCGTCTGACTTCTTCATCGCTCGAAGCACACGTCCTTGGCCCAAGTAGGCCAGCTCGCGAAAGGCTGAGTTTTCCATCTTAGTGATGGCAGCAAAATCCTCAGCGGCTTGATCCAACTTGCCTATCTGCTCATTCATGACCGCACTGGGATAAAGGCCCAAGTCTCTTGAGCTTGAGGGCAGACTACCCGCATACTGAGCGACAAATCTGAGGGCGTCCTCACTCTTGCCAGCATCCATTGCTAACTGAGCTCTGATTAAATCGGCTAAGCGATTGGTCTTGGTGCTCCCAAACTCTTGATCCAAAACGGTCAGCTCTTGTTGAAGCTCATCCGACGACTTCTTGGCTTCCTGGGAGCCTCCCACTGACTTTTGCTCAAACAGAGCCTTCGCCTTGGCATAGTGATACTGAGCTTTTGATTCATTTTGATTCTGAAGTCCCCAATAGATCGAGAGGCCTAGAGACAAAATGAAGATGGCGACTAAGGCAATCACGCCCTCAAGCCACCGCTCGGAGAACCAATCAAAAATACGTTTCGAAGTTACCCAAATCCTATCGGGAGCCTTAAGCTCCTGTTTTGTCATATGCTTCACGAATCAAAAGTTACGAATTTTTTAGGGCCGAGGCAATGAGTCTTTGATTGCTTGGTAGCTCTCCGGGGTCCCAATATCCGCCCAAAAATCGAGCCCCTGGGAATCTGCACCCAAGGTCTTTCCATCGTTAAGAAGCGGTATCCAGTAGTCTCGAATGATACAGCCTCTTTGGGGCAATCTTTCAGCTTCGAGACTCCTAAAAACCTGAATTCCCGAGAAACACCCATGAGTTTGATGCACAACTCCCACCGACGTCTGCTCAGCTCTCCAGAGGGATCCAATCTTAACGATCGATTTTCCTTCAACAGTAATCACCGTCTGACCCTTTTGCTCGGGTGCAAGCCACCAGTACCCATGGGCTTTGGACTGCAAGGCTCTTTGGCAAAACGCCCTGAGATCACCTCGGATCAAAACATCGCCATTCATCATGAGAAATGGGGAGGAAGAGCTCGAAAGTCTCATAAGGGGTAGCGCTTGCCGAAGCCCTCCACCCGTTCCAAGAAGTTCCGACTCTCGTGACACCAGCATCTCAAAAGAGAAATCTCGCCGATGCTTCTCTACAAAGTCGGCAATCTGATCTTGCAAATGCCAAGCGTTAATCACCACTTGCTCCAAACCCAAAGGCTCCAGGGCTTTCAGCGTGTGAAACAAAATGGGCGTACCACCAACCGGCATCAATGGCTTAGGCGTTTTGTCAGTGTAAGGGCGAAGACGCTCGCCCCGTCCTGCCGCCAGAACAAAAGCGACTTTAAGATCGGAGCTCATCCGAAAAAATCCCCTCCATCAAACTCAACACTCTTAGCTCTTTCATCTGACCGAGTGTTCGCGCCACACGCCTTAGCGTGGGAGCAACGTAGGGCAAATGAGTCGGCTTTCCCTTCACTTGATAAATGTAGAAAAATCTTCCCACCGCTTTGAGATTTCTCTGCAAACTTACAAGTCCAAACAAACGCCGATCAACCTTTCGACCAGAGGCTTCTTCATAGAGTTTCAGGAGATCTTCTTCCTCTTCATCGCAAAATGAAACATAGGAATCTCGAAGCAATGAAGCCAAGTCGTAATCAGCAGGCCCCATGAGCGCGTCTTGAAAGTCGATAATACCCACCTGATTTTCCTGTTCCAAAATCATCAGATTCTTCGAATGATAATCGCGGTGCGTAACAACGTGAGGAGCCTTGGAGATGTCTTCCACGGCTTTCTTGAGAAAGTTTCGGATCTCTGCCAGAGCACCTGCGGAATACTTTTTTCCGTTTTTCTCCAGCGCATACTCAACAAAATGCTCTGCTTCCCAATCCAGCAGCTCTCTTGTGTAGGTTCGACTGCGAACCGGCTCAAACGCTGAAGCCTTCTGAAGTTTTGCAAGCTCTTGGAGAGCTTTGGCATACCACTCATAAGCGGGGTCTCGCTGGCGACGATCGTAGAGAAGCTCGCCTCCAAAATCCTCAAGCAGCATGAATTCATTCTTGGGATCGACGTAGTGAATATGCGGAACTCGAAGCCCCATCTTCTCAAACGCTCGATCAATAATCACAAACGGCATCTCCTGCAGCTTGCTTTCGTCAGATCCGGTCACTTCCTCGGATTTGAAGGCTTCAGGAGCATTGACCATCATGATGATGACGGATTTTTTTGAGCCAAACTGAAGCCGACCATAAAACCGATTGCTTGCATCTCCTGGCAACCACTCCAATGTAAAAGGAGTTTTGAGTTCCGATGGGAACCTCGCATCTTTGAGCCAGCGCGCTTCAAAGCTTCGAAAAATCTCATCACGCGTCATAGCGGAATATTCCCATGCTTTTTGGGAGGATTTTTGTCTCGCTTATTGGCCAGCATTTGAAGAGATCGAACAATTCGATCTCGAGCTTCCTCTGGCTGAACGACATCATCCAAATAGCCACAGCTTGCTGCCTGATACGGATTGGCAAAACGTTCCTTATACTCCTGAACCAGCTCCGGCCCCTTCTTGGCATCTTTATCAAGCTCCCGCTTATAAAGAATTGCAACCGCTCCTTCGGATCCCATCACAGCAATTTCAGCGCCTGGGAACGAGAGATTCACATCTCCACGAATATGCTTTGAGCTCATGACATCGTAGGCACCGCCGTACGCCTTTCGCGTGATCAAAGTCACCTTTGGCACCGTAGCTTCCGCAAAAGCATACAGGAGCTTTGCTCCATGCAGAATAATGCCGTTGTATTCCTGATGAGTACCCGGCAAAAATCCGGGAACATCCACGAGAGTGACGAGCGGAATATTGAAGCAGTCACAGAATCGAACAAAGCGAGCTGCCTTAATCGAAGCATCGATATCCAAACAACCCGCCAAATGAAGGGGCTGATTGGCAACGACTCCCACGCTCTGCCCTTGAATGCGCGCAAAGCCAACGATCATATTCTTGGCAAAATCGGGCTGAATCTCAAAGAACGAATCAGCGTCCACCAATCCGTGAATGACTTCGTGCATATCGTAGGGCTTGTTCGAAGCCGACGGAATCAGGGTGCGAGTCAGCTTTGTCGAGGGTTTCTTTGGTGCAACCAAAGGAGGATTTTCGCGATTATTGAGAGGAAGATAACTCAGGAGTTTTCTGACCCCTTGAATCAAAGCAATCTCATCGCCAAACTTTCGATGCGCAACGCCACTCTTTGTTGAATGAGTATCCGCTCCTCCGAGCTCTTCCATCGTCACTTGCTCATGCGTCACTGTCTTGATGACATCGGGACCTGTGATGAACATGTACGAGGATTTCTCCGCCATAAAAATGAAGTCTGTAATCGCTGGACTGTAAACAGCACCACCAGCACAAGGCCCAAGAATCGCTGAAATCTGCGGAACCACCCCCGAGGCCATCGTATTTCTCAGAAAAATATCCGCATAGCCCCCCAGACTGCGTACACCCTCTTGGATTCGAGCTCCGCCCGAATCATTCAAGCCAATCACGGGAGATCCCACTTTCATGGCCTGATCCATCAACCGACAAATCTTTTGGGCAAAGGCATGACTTAGGGAACCGCCAAAAACCGTAAAATCCTGGGCAAAAACATGAACCAAACGACCGTCCACAAGGCCGGTCCCTGTAATGACTCCGTCCCCCAAAATCTTCTTCGATTCCATGCCAAAATCGACGCAATCATGGGTCACAAAGGGCCCTGATTCGACAAAAGTACCGGGATCAAGCAGGAGCTCGATACGTTCTCGGGCCGTCTTTTTACCGGCCTGATGTTGCTTTTCAACACGATCGGCGCCGCCTCCCAGACGGCCTTCCTTTCTCAATACTTCAAGCTTTTCAAAGGCGTCGGTCATAGGCCTCTAGAGTAAAAATTCTTCGGAGAAATGTCTCCATCGAATTTGAGTTTTTGGCCTCTTTTCGCGTAGATTGGAGCCCTCATGAAGTCTTCTTTGACGAACATTTTGGAGTGTCCTCAGTTTGAAAAATCAGCCGACGAAATTCGCCAGTCGGGTCGCAAGATCTTGGAGTTAAGCAAAGCTCGAGTCGCTGAGTTGGCGGCTCAACCCGAATCTAAAATCACGTTCGACTCAAGTATGCGTGCGCTCGATGACCTTCAGTACGAAGAGTCCAAGGTCATGCATCGAATTCATTTTTTGCAAAATGTTTCACCCGATGAGGAACTCAGAAAGGCAGCGCAAGATGTCTATGTGGAGTTCCAAGAGTGGGCCGTTGAGAAGAGTTACCACAAAGGACTCTACAAGATGGTCAAGGCCTATGCCTCCAAAGGTGAGAAGCTTGAAGGAGAGCGGCTTAAGCTTCTCAATGAAACTCTGCGGGATTATCGACGGCTAGGCCTTGAATTGCCTGACGACAAACAGGCCCAGCTGCAAGAGATCCAAAAGAAGTTGATGAAAATCGAGACTGATTTCTCAACAGAGATTAACGACTACCATGACCAAATCGAAGTTGATCCCAAAGATTTGAAGGGCCTCGATTCAGCCTTCATTGACGGGCTTAAAAAGGCGGCCAATGGCAAAGTCATCGTGAGTCTGCAATATCCCGAGTACCTGCCCGTGATGGAGTTTTGTGAAACCGAAAGCGTCCGGCGAGAGCTTTGCATTCGAAAATACAAAGTGGCTGCGGACAAAAACGTCGATCGTCTCAATCAAATGATTTCGCTTCGAGACGAAATGTCCAAAATTCTGGGCTACAGCTCATACAATCACTATGTGCTTGAAGAGAGAATGGCCCGGGCGCCCGAAAATGTTTTGAACTTCCTGAAAGACTTCGAGTCGCGCCTCAAGCAAAAAGTCACGATCGAGATCCAGGCGCTGACCAAACTCAAAGCCCAAAAAACCGGAGAAACATCCCCCGAGATTAAGGCCTGGGATTACCTTTATTACTCCTCGCTCTACAAGAAGCTCAATTTCAGTGTCGACGCTCAAGAGCTCAAAGACTTCTTCCCCCTCGAACACGTCTTGAATGGAATGTTTGATGTGATGGGCGAACTCTTTAGCGTTCGCTTCGTCGAAGAAAAGCCCGAGAGCTTTTATCAATGGCATCCGGACGTTCGGCTCATCCGAGTTGATGACCTGACTGGAACCAAGCTCGGATATTTTTATTTGGATCTCTTCCCTCGAGCTGGGAAGTACGGCCATGCGGCGGTCTTCACGCTCCTCGACGGCAAGCAAGTGGACACCAACTCCTACCGACGTCCCGTGGCTGGAATGGTCTGCAATTTTCCCAAGCAGTCCCCGAGCCTGCTATCGCACTCTGAAGTTGAAACCTTGTTCCATGAGTTTGGTCACATCTTGCACGGTGTACTGACTCGTGCAGAGTTTGTGGAGTTCTCAGGATCCTCGGTGGCTTGGGACTTCGTCGAAGCTCCCTCACAAATTTTGGAAAATTGGGTGTGGGATGCGGACATTCTGAATCGAATAGCCCGTCACCACAAAGATCCCTCTAAAAAAATCTCAAAAGATTTTGTTGAGAAAATGAATCAAGCCCACAAAGCGGGCGTCGCCCTGTTCTATTTGCGTCAGGTTGCTTTTGCCAAAGCGGATTTATTGTTTCATGCGGATGGTCGCACCAAAGATTCGACTCGAATCATGAATGAGACTCTCTCCAGCACTTTTATCCCCGCTCCTGATGAGACATTTTTTCAAGCGGGCTGGGGCCATATGGTCGGATATGCCTCGGGCTACTACGGCTACGCATGGGCCGATGTCATGGCAGCCGATATGTTTTCATTCTTCAAGAAAAATGGCCTGATGAACCGTGAGCTCGGCAAGAAACTCCGACACGAGATTTATGAGCCAGGAAGTTCACGAGATGAAAATGCTTCATTGGAGGCTTTCCTCGGCCGCCCCTTAAGCACACAATCCTTCTTTGAGAATCTTGGACTATGAAGAAGTTTGATAAACTCCTGGTCGCCAACCGAGGCGAGATTGCCGTCAGAATTTTAAGGACGGCCCGCGAGCTTGGCATTAAGACAGTGGCAGTTTATTCAGAGGAAGATCGAGACGCTTTTCACGTCACTCAAGCCGATGAAGCCGTTTGTGTAGGACCTGCCGAAAGTCAAAAGTCCTATCTCTCCATTCCAAATATTCTGGAGGCTTGCCGCGCTCTCAAAGTCGATGCGGTTCACCCAGGCTACGGCTTTCTTTCAGAGAACTCGGGCTTCGCTGAGGCCGTTCAAAAAGCAGGAATGACATTTGTGGGACCGGACCCCAAGAAGATTTTCCAAATGGGAGACAAGGTCGTCGCACGAGAAACCGTGACACCTTTTGGAGTCCCCACTGTTCCAGGAACAGGCGCAATTGATGATTTAGAACAGGGATTCAAAACAGTTGAGCAACTCCTCAAGAGCCGACCCGACTTCAAGTTTCCTCTTCTTATCAAAGCGGCCGGTGGCGGCGGCGGGAAGGGAATGAGGATCGTTCGAAATCAAGGCGAGCTCAAAGAGAATCTCGAACGAGCCCGATCCGAAGCACTCAAAGCTTTCAACAATCCCATCGTCTTTGTTGAGCGCTATCTCGAAAACCCACGACATATTGAAGTCCAGGTTCTTGGAGATGGAAAAAACATTCTGCATTTGTTTGAGCGTGAGTGCTCATTACAGCGACGCCATCAGAAAGTTGTTGAGGAGGCGCTGAGTCCTTCGCTCAGCCCCCAAGTCAGGCAGAAGCTTCTCGAGGCAGGTGTGAAGGCCGCTCAGTCGGTTCAATACAACTCCGCGGGAACGGTAGAGTTTATTGTTTCTGAAAATGACGATTTTTATTTTTTGGAGATGAATACTCGGATTCAAGTAGAGCACCCTGTTTCGGAGTGGATCACGGGCATCGACCTCATCCGCGCTCAGATTGAGATTGCACAAGGAAAGCCCTTGGAGATTGAGCAATCGCAAATCAAGGCTCAGGGCCACGCGATTGAAGTGCGGCTCTACGCGGAGGATGCGGACAATCAGTTTCTTCCCCAGCCGGGCAATCTTCACTTCTTGCGTTTCCCTCACTGGACTCAGGTAAGGGTGGACTCCGCCGTGCAAAGCCCGTGTCGGATCTCATCCTTTTATGATCCTATGATTGCCAAGATTTCTGCTTGGGCACCTGAGAGGCTTCAATGTATTCAGCGAATGCATCAGTTTCTGGCTCAAACGGAGGTTGAGGGACTCATCACGAATCGCTCTTTCCTGATGGAAATTATGGAAGCTGAGTTTTTCCGAAAGGGTCGCTATCACACGCACCTGCTCGAGGAGTCAGCTTGGAGAAGGCAGCACAAGCCAAGCACTCAGGAACTTGCCTTGCTTTGTCTGAAAGATCATCTCGATCGACGCTTCAAACCCCAATCTTCGACACGATCGACATGGCAGGAGTCTTATGCGCTGGAAGCTTAAATCAGGAGACGAAACTATTCAGGTTGAACTCCATGAGATCTCGGAAAATTCGTATACGTTTTCAGTCAATGGGGAAAAGGTCACACTCAGCGAGCCAACAAACTTCCCT
The DNA here is from genome assembly GCA_964655245.1 of uncultured Bacteriovoracaceae bacterium. Taxonomy (GTDB): domain Bacteria; phylum Bdellovibrionota; class UBA2394; order UBA2394; family UBA2394; genus JBEIHI01. The sequence goes on from CAZZLQ010000008.1 coordinate 26,128, forward strand.
TTTTCCATTGCATCAGGAGATATCAAGTTAGGGCTCGAAACATGGAATGCCCAGAAGTGGCGTGCGGCTCATGGGAGCAAAGTTTTTAATCTCGAGCCACTTTCTGAATCCTCAGCCTCTGGCTCTGATGCAAAAGAAGTCAAAACGCAAATGCCAGGCCGCATCCTAAAAGTTCTCGTGAATGAAGGACAAAGTGTCGAGCCTCAGCAAACGTTGATCATCATGGAGGCGATGAAGATGGAAAACGAGATCAGAGCGTCGTCTGCTCAGCGAGTCTCCAAAATTCTGGTGAAAGCGGGCGAAAGCGTTGAAGCCGGCACCCTTTTGGTCACCTTTGAATAAATCAAATCGAGGCTTCAGGCTGCGCTGAGGTTTCGGCAGGCTGTTGTTTGTCCGGAAAAGCCTCCTTCTCCAGATCCTCGATGGATTTCATTCGAGAGATATTTTGCAAAGTTCCATCGATGTCTTCGATGTCCTCGGGCTTAAACCCGCCGTCTCGGTTTAAGAGATCCATCAAGTGCTCTGCTCCCTCTGAGACCGAGGCTTTATTCAGAGCTTCAATTTCAGACAAAGGTGGCAAGTCTTCCAACGAAGGAATCTGGAACCACTCCAGGAACCGGGGGGCGGTCGCATAGACCACTGGATGTCCGGGCAAATCAGATCGCCCTTTCATTTCAATCAGTCCGCGCTCCAAAAGAGTCTTCAAAACACCCGTACAATCCACTCCACGGATCTTTTCAATTTCGGGACGGGTCGCTGGCTGCTTGTAAGCGATAATGGAAAGAACCTCGAGAGTTGCTTGAGACAAGCGAGGAGCCTTCTTTTCATAGAACTTGGCCATGATTTCCTTGAGTTCGACCTTGGTTCTGAACTGAAAACCTCCGCCGATTTTTCTCAAATGAAACCCATGCGATTCTGTGTCATACAGGGTCTCAATCTCTGCCAAAATGGTCTCGACGTCAGCCTTCTCAATTCCCAGAACTTCCGCCAATGTTTGGGCAGATACAGGGTGCTGAGAAGCAAACAAGACACCTTCAATCAGAGCTTTGTTATCAAGCATTTTGAACTCCTTCTTCTCCACCACCTTCTTCAGCGGGGAGGGCTGTTTCTTCATCAAACTCAGACTTCAATAGATCAGTATCGGAGGCTCCGGGGATAAATTTCAAGAAGAGTTCTGAACCCGACCCTCTTTGCAAAATACTGATCTTCTTCAACCGAACGAGCTCAAGGATGGCGAGAAAGGTCGCAATCACATAAACAACGGACTTTCCTTGCTTGAGCAAATCCTCAAAAGAGCACTCCTGCTCATCCTTCACCTGCGAAAAAATCTCCTGAAATCTCATCGAGACAGACACATCTTCTCGCTCAATTTGATAAGGTGTTTCGGCCTTAAGCTCTCGTAAAACCTTTTGGAATCCCTTCACGAGCTGAAACAGGTTTCCATGGCCCTCTGCCTCAACCCCTTCAAAGTGTTCGTGAACACCCTTCGTAAAAACATCCCGTCCCAAAAGCGGACGATCCTTGAGGAGTTCAGCTGCCTGCTTCATCTTTTGATACTCGATGAGATATTTCACAAGATCCTCACGGGGATCTTTTTCTTCCTCTTCAGCGACGGGCTCTTGAGGCAACAAGAGTCGGGACTTAATCTGAGCAAGAGTGGCTGCGACCACCAAGAAATCACCGGCCTCATCCAAGTTAAGGTCCGTGGCGCTTTCCAGCATAGACATATAGCCATCCAAAAGCTTGGCGATATCCAAATCCAAGAGATTCAAATTTTGATCTTCAATCACCTGCAAAAGAAGGTCATAGGGCCCCTTCCACTGAGGGAGCTCCACTTGGTACTTTTCTGCAACCACCACGTGTTCACGCGGAGCCTGAATCAAGTCATTCTGCTGATCACTCATGTGCTTTCTCCCTTGCAGCCTCACGGCGAGCGCGAGGATGGTACTTCTCGTAATCCGATCTTAACTTCTGAGAAGTGATTTGAGTGTAAATCTGTGTCGTCGAGATATCTCGATGACCAAGAAGCTCTTGAATACTGCGCAAATCCGCGCCTCGTTCCAACATATGAGAAGCAAAAGAATGTCTCAGAATGTGAGGATGCAGGGTCTTCGAAAAGCGTAACTTCGCCGAATAGCCTTTAAGAATCTTCCAAAAGCCCTGTCGCGTGAGTTTCAAACCTCGTTGATTCACAAAAACATGGTCATGATATCGGCCCTTCATCAGATCACGACGAGCACGATCAATATAATTCTTGAGTGCTTCTTGAGCGAATCGCCCCATGGGAACCCAGCGCTCTTTGTCACGCTTTCCGCGAATCAGCAGAGAACCATCTTCCCACTGAATGTGAGAGAGCTGGAGATCGAGCAACTCTGTCACTCGTAAGCCGCAAGAGTACATCAACTCCAAAGCAGCCAAATCTCGACATCCCAAAATCTGAGCGGCATCAGGAGCTTGCAACAGCGAATCCACTTCCTTAACCGAGAAAATCTCAGGAAGCTGAACATCAAGCCTTGGAGTTTTGATTTTGATCAGCGGTGAGGTCGTCGCATAACCTTTGGAAATCAAATAGCGATAGAGCACTCGAAGAGTGGTGATCTTTCTCTGAATGCTCCGAAGACTGATCTTCTGAGCTGCCAAGCTATCCAGATAGGCTTCGACCTGCTTTTCAGTGAGAGATTCAAAGTTAAACAGAAATCTCTTCTCAGCTCGATCTGACTTCTGATCAAGATAATCAAAAAACTGCTTCAGATCCGCGACGTAGCTCGAGACGGTATTCTGTGAAGCGCCTCGATGAATCTGCAAATAATCCGCAAATTCATCGAGTAGAACTTTTGTGTCGAGTCGCGACATTCCCCTCGAGACCCCGCTTCCTTAACCGGCTTGAGAAGCCTTTGACTGTTCGTGCATCGCTGCCTTGCGGGACAGTTTAATTCGTCCCTGGCGATCAATCTCAAGGACTTTGACCATCACTCGGTCGCCTTCTTTGAGAACGTCTTCTACGCGATTAACTCGATGTTCTTCGAGTTCAGAAATGTGGCATAGACCGTCAGTGCCAGGAGCGATATTTACGAAAGCTCCGAAATCGACGATTTTACGAACAACGCCGGTATAAACTCGACCAATCTCAATCTCTCCCGACAGAGCCTCGATCAGTTCAACGGCTTTTTCTGTCATCTCAGGATCAATCGAGAAGATGTTTACCGTTCCGTCGTCTTGAATATCAACTTTGACACCAGTGGCTTCAATGACGCCCTTGATGTTCTTACCGCCAGGTCCGATCACGTCTTTGATCTTACTTTGACGAACGGAAATTTTTCGAATTCTCGGAGCGAAGGGAGACATTTCCTCACGAGTAGCTCCCAGCGCTTGATTCATCTTATCCAAGATATGCATCCGCGCATCTCGAGCTTGCATTAGAGCTTTTTCCATCACAGCCATGCTCAAGCCTTGGATCTTGCAATCCAATTGGAAGCCGGTGATTCCCTTTTTCGTTCCGGTCACTTTGAAATCCATATCTCCCAAGTGATCTTCATCACCCAAGATATCGGTAAGGACTTCGAACTGGTTGCCTTCAGCAATGAGTCCCATCGCAATTCCAGCGACTGGATCACCAACGGGAACGCCAGCGTCCATCAAAGCCAAGCTTCCACCACACACTGTGGCCATGGAGCTACTACCGTTGGACTCCAAAATTTCAGAAACAATACGAACCGTGTAATTAAACGCATTCTTGTGAGGAACCATTCGAGCCAGTGATCGCTCAGCCAAGAAACCATGCCCGACATCACGTCGAGAAGGGCCTCGCAAAGCTTTGGTCTCTCCCACTGAGAAAGGGGGGAAATTGTAGTGCAACATGAAGTGCTTCTCATGCTGTCCCGTCAAAGCATCAATGGTTTGAGAATCTTCTGCAGCTCCCAAAGTACAAGTCACAAGAGCTTGAGTTTCGCCTCGAGTAAAAAGAACCGATCCGTGGGCTCTTGGAAGAACGCCAGTTTCAATCGTGATCGGACGAACGGTTGTCAAATCTCGACCATCGATTCGAATCTTCTTGTTCAAAATTTGCTTACGCATGACGTCTGAAGCAACAGACTCCAATTGGTTCGCCACAATCTTTTTGACCTGGTCCTTGGTAAGGTCAGAGCCCTCTTTCACAAACTGGGTTTGTGCGGCTTCCACACAGGCCTTCTTCAAATCTGCTTTGGCAGTATAGCGAGCGAGCTTTTCTTTGATTGAAAGAGCGGCTTGCATCTTGTCCGTCGCAAATGTTTTGACGAAGCTGACGATCTCAGCAGGAGGCTGAGCAGCTTCCCATGTAAACTTGGTTTTGCCGGCTTTTTGTTTCAGCTCTTTTTGGAGCTGAATGAGATTTTGAATCTCTTTGTGTGCAAATCCTAAGCCCTCAAGCATGGTCTTCTCATCCACTTGAGCACAATCGCCTTCCACCATGATGATGGAGGTTTCGGTTGCAGCAACCAGAACACTCATGTCTGACTTGGAAAGTTCAGCCTTCGCGGGATTGATCACAAACTTGCCATCAATGCGTCCCAATCGAACGGCCGCCACAGGCTCAAGGAAAGGAATATCGGAAATCATCAGCGCAGCGGATGCACCAATCAGACCCAATGTATCGGGGTCATTATCTTTGTCCGCTGAAATGACAGTGGCAATCACCTGGACTTCATTCATGAAGCCTTCAGGAAAGAGTGGTCGAATGGGTCGATCAATCAAACGCGAGGTTAAAATTTCGTTTTCAGAGAGTTTGCCTTCTCGTTTGAAGTATCCACCGGGAATTTTTCCTGCGGCATAGGTCTTCTCTTGAAACTCGACAGTCAAAGGAAAGAAATCCTGACCATCTCGAACATCGGGTGAATAACACGCGGTGACCAGCACCATCGTATCACCACGACGAACAACAACACTGCCCGCCGCTTGTTTAGCCATTCGGCCGGTTTCGATCGTTACGGTACGATCACCTACACGCGTTTGTAGAGTTAACATAACACTTCCTTTAGTTTGACGAGGTCTTGGGCTTTGGACAAACCAAAACTCATTCCCGAGGCCTTATTTTCGTATGCCAAGTCGACCGATCAGATCGGTGTAACCTCGGAAGTCTTCACTTCTGAGGTAATTCAAAAGACGTCGACGACGACCAACCATCTTGAGCAATCCACGACGTGAGGAATAATCTTTCTTAAACGTCTTAAGATGCTCAGTCAGTTGAGCGATTCGAGCCGACAAAACGGCAATCTGAACTTGAGCAGACCCTGTGTCCGCATCATGAGTTCGGAAGGTTTTGATGAGTTCTGTTTTCTGATTCTTGGATATCATCTCTTTTTATCCTTGCAACAATACTGCATTTATTGGTTTCAAGTGCAATTTAATATCTGAAAGAAATCTTAAAGTCGACAACTGGACAGCTTGATCTATGCCAAAAGGGCCCGTTTGGGTCCTTCTGAGGGTCTCGGTGACCCCACCTAAGCTCAAATCATGTCCTAAATCGTGGACCAGAGTTCTTACGTAAACCCCTTTGCCCGACCGAACGCGAAAGCGAAACCGCTTTTCATCCAATCGTTCAATAATATCAAAGGCTTCAACCACCACCTCTCGGGGCTCAATCTCCACCGTTTGTCCCTGACGGGCGTATTCATAGAGGGGTCTACCCCCTCGTTTGATTGCAGAAAACTGGGGAGGTCTCTGCAAAATCTTGCCAACGAAGCGCTGGGCGGCTTGCTGAACCCCGGCCAAATCGAGGCTCAAAGGGATCGCTTTGGTCTCTTGGATCGGCTTGCCGGTCAAATCCTGGGTATCATAAGCGACTCCAAGCTGCAAAATCCCCTCGTACTCCTTCATGCCGGCCATGATTTTCTCGGACAGACGAGTGGCACCGTTAAACAAAATAGGCAAAACGCCTGTGGCGAATGGATCCAACGTGCCACCGTGACCAATACGTTTCGCCGAAACAACGCGCCGAAGCTCTCGGATCACATCCATCGATGTCATCCCATCGGGCTTATCAACGATCAGAATTCCGTCCTCCAAAAACAGAGGGCGCTTAGGTCGTGGTGCTTCGTCAGCATTAAACTGAACGGATTGAACGTTCATCGCTTATTCTCCTTCAGAGGACTGATTTTGAGTTGAATGAATGAGACCCCAAATCTTTGAAGATGCCGCCAATCGTTCATCATAGGCAAAAGACAGCGAAGGGATCACTTTCATCGCTAAACGCTTTTTCAAAGATTCATAAATAAAACGAGAAGACGATTTGAGGCCCGACATCAGCTCGTCTTTTTCTTCAGATGTTGGCTCATGACCATCACCCTCAGCAAACTTGCAAACATAGATGATGGCTGATTTCAAATCCTGCTTGAGGTCAACTTCGGTAATCGTCAACGACCGAACGCGAGGGTCTTTGACCTCAAAACGAAAAATCTCATAGATCTCTTGGCGAACAAGATCTGCGACTCTTCGCTGGCGTCGAATTTTGGCGTCGTCCGTAAACTCTCTCACAATTAACCCACTGCCTGCTTCACTTCAGTTGTTTCAAAGCACTCAATAATATCGCCGCGTTTGAGGTCAGAGAAATTCTCCACCCGAATACCGCACTCAATATTTTCGAGCACTTCCTTGGCGTCTTCTTTGAAGCGTCTCAAGCCTTGAATCTTTGCAGTGTAGACAACAACGGAATCTCGGATGACTCGAGCGTTGGCGTTTCGAACAATCTTGCCGGACTTCACGAAGCAACCCGCAATCGGTCCGACCTTGCTGAGGTTAAAGACCTCTCGCACTTCGGCCTGACCCAAAATCGTCTCTTTGACGATCGGGGCCAACAGACCTTGCATGGCGAGTTTCACTTCATCGATCAACTCATAAATGATGTCGTAAGTCTTGATCTGAACACCATCTCTGTGAGCCAAGTCTTTGGCCTGAGAAGTCGGTCGTACTGAGAATCCAAAAACGATCGCACCGGAAGCTGCAGCTAAATCCACATCACTCTCGGTAATACCACCGACCGCTTTGAAGATAATATTCACGCGCACTTTATCGTGCTGGATTTTCTCCAATGAGTCGGCAATCGCTTCCACTGAACCCTGGACATCTCCCTTAAGAACAACGCGAAGCTCGGAGACATCTCCGGCCTGCATCTTCTTGTACATATCTTCAAGACTGAGTCGTGAGCTCTTGAGCGCTTCTTGTCGCTTCTTCGCTTGAGTCGCCAAATCTGAAGCTTTTCGAGCGATCGCATCTTCGCTAGCCGAATAGACAGTGTCTCCCACTTCGGGAACGCCATCGAAGCCCAAGATCTCAACAGGAGTTGAAGGACCGGCCACTTTGATGGGCTTGCCCTGATCGTCAAACATCGCTCGTACTTTTCCGAATGAGGAACCGGAAACAACAGGATCACCCTGATTTAAAGTTCCTGATTGAACAATCACTGAGGCCACAGGACCCTTGCCCTTATCCAAACGACTTTCGATGACGAGACCTTTAGCTGCGCGTGCTGGATCAGCTTTCAGATCGAGAACTTCAGATTGAATCAAAATCATCTCGAGCAAATCCGAAACGCCCTGACCCGTTTTGGCAGACAACTTCACATAAATAGTGTCGCCGCCCCAGTCTTCAGGAACGAGTCCTTTGCCAGAAAGTTCTTGGATCACCACTTCGGGCTTGGCCTCTGGTTTGTCGATCTTGTTGATCGCCACCATGATGGGAACTTTCGCAGCTTGAGCATGCGCCAAGGCCTCAAGCGTTTGAGGCTTCACACCCTCATCAGCAGCCACAACAAGAATGACGATGTCTGTCACCGAAGCGCCTCGAGCGCGCATCGCTGTAAATGCAGCATGGCCGGGAGTATCGAGGAAGGTAATGAGTTTGCCGTTATGTGAAACCTGATAGGCACCAATGTGCTGGGTGATTCCACCGGCTTCACCAGCAACGACTCGACTCTTACGAATATAATCAAGCAAAGAGGTCTTACCGTGGTCGACATGTCCCATAATCGTCACGATCGGAGGACGACTCGCCATGTTTTCGGACTCCTCAGAGGCTCCCACAAGCAGCTCTTGCTCCATCAGCTTTTCAGCCGACTCGGCGACGTTGATGACTTCGTATTTGTAGTCTGATGCAATCAACGACGCTGTTTCAAAATCTAACTTATGCTGCATCGAAACCATCTGTCCCATTGAGATCAGCTTTCGAACAAGATCAGCGCCCTTAATCCCCATTTCATTTGCAAGATCCATCACGGAAATCTCATCGTGAATCTTGATCTTTCGCTTTTGAAGACCTGGAGTTGTAATCTGAGTGGATCTCTTCTCCACCCTCTGAACTGTCTTCTTCCCTCGACGAGAAAGAGGACGAGTGATCTCAACCTCTTCCATCATTCCAAGGAGAGCCTTTTTCGTGAGTCGAGAATCTTCACCGCCGACTCGAGCTGCAGCCTTTTTCTTGGCTGCATCTTTGCGAGCTTCCTCTGTCGCTGCTGGAGTTTCCGCAACGGGAGCCACTGCGGGCTTAACAAAAGGTCTTCTCTGACCAGCGGCATCACCAGAGGTCGCCGTCGGTGTTCGAGGCTGTGGAGGCGTATAAGGCTTCGGGGGCACGGCCGGAACATCAACCACTTTCAAACGAGAGGGAGCGGAGAGATTTCGACCTGTTGAAGGCGTTCCCGCTCCAAAGGGACGAAGAGGCTGTCTTTGAACAGGCTGAGGAGCGACAGGCGCTGCCGGTGCCGCAGCTGGTGCGGGTTTTTCCACCACAGGAGGGGTGGGCTGAACTGGCGCTTTCACAGGTTCAGTCGCAGCAATAGGCTCTTTCACTTCCGGAATCTCTTGTTCTGGAATCTGCTCTTCGGGTGCAGGCTGAGGAGCCGCCACACGACGGATCACAGGCAACGGAGTCTTTGGCAAAGCCGCGACTGAGGGAGCAGATGATTTCTGCATCTCAACTTCTGCATCAGCTTCCACGTTGGCTTGAGTGGTTTCAGGAGTTGCAACAGGAGCGGGGGGAACACTTGAAGGATCAACCCGACGTCGTCGAATGATCCCGTCCTTCACGACTCGTTGCTCTAAAGTAACAGTCTCACCAGGGGCGCCTGAATCTCTTTGAACAAGCTCAACAGAAGGGCCCTCTTCCACTTCCACTTCCTCTTCAGCTTTCTCACCTTTGGCGCTTTTTCGCTTCGTCACTGGCCTTGAGCCCTTGGGAGCACGAGCGACCTTTTTCTTGGGCTCAGCATCAGCGGATGCAGCAGCCTTCTCAAAATCGGCAACTTTGTTTGCAACGTCGGAATATTTCTTCGTCAGCGCCTTGATGATCTTGTCATCAACCGCAGCCATATGAGTAGCGACTTGCACTCCTTCTTTGGCAAGGTCTGACATCAACGCCTTTGACTGAACTCCGAGAACTTTCGCAAGTTCATGCAATCTCATTTGGCTCATAAATTAGTTACTCCGCAGCGGCAACCTCTTCAGGTTGTTCATCAAGAGACATATCCAAGATACTGGCCTCTAGCGCTTTAATGTTTTTCAAACGGTCTTCCATGCTCATTTTGGCTCGCTTCTCGATGAATGACTTCGCCGTCGCCAAGATCAGCTTTGCTTCGTCATCCGTAAGAGCCAACTTCTGGGCAAGATCATCCGCACCCTGCTTCATCAGATCATCCAAGCTTTCAATGCCTGAAAGTTTCAAATGGCGCAGAAGCTTAATTCCCAATCCAGGGATCTGAATCAGACGCAACTGGCGATCATCGAGTGAATCGATGAACTCCATTGAATCAACATCATGTCGGAAATGGTTTTTGAGGGTGGAAATAGTTCGCGCTCGCTCTTCTGTATAGACCAGCACAGCGTTGCGGATCTCTCTGATGCTTTCTGGGGTAAAACCAGGAAGAGACAAGAGCTTCTCTTCTTCACCATCCAAAATTTGCTGGGCTGTTTCAAAGCCAAATCCTTTGAGAACTTCAGAGTTTCCTTCTCCAACACCAGGAATGAGACGCAGAGGAATCTGACCGCCTTCAGCTCTTCTCATGACTTCACTTTCAGAGACAATGTCCAACTTCCAGCCAGTCAGCTTCGAAGCCAAGCGAACGTTTTGACCGCGCTTTCCGATCGCCAAGGAGAGCTGATCGTCTTGAACAATCAACTCCATTTGTCGAACTTGTTCGTTCATACGAATACGGCTCACTTCAGCAGGAGCAATCGCATTACAAACAAAGCGAACAACATCTTCTTCAAATGGGACGATGTCGATTTTTTCGCCTCTTAAATTGCTGACAACGCTTTGAACTCGGCTTCCCTTCATTCCAACGCAAGCGCCGACTGGATCGACATCTGAGTCTTTTGAAGAAACGGCGATCTTGGCGCGAACGCCTGGCTCACGAGCAGCAGCTTTGATGCTCACGATACCTTCGTAAATTTCAGGAACTTCCATTTCGAAAAGCTTCACCACGTAGTTTTCATCGGCACGAGACATCACAATCTGAGGACCACGAGCAATGTCATGAACTTCTGTAATGACACCTTGAATACGATCGCCAGCTTTATACATTTCATTGGGAATCTGCTCACGCCGAGGCATGATCGCTTCGGTTTTACCCAAATCGATGATGATATCGCCGCGCTCGACCTTACGAACGACTCCCGTCACAATATCGCCCTTACGGTTGATGTATTCTTTGAAGACGATGTCTTTCTTCGCTTCTCGAACTTTTTGAATAATAACCTGTTTAGCGGACTGAGCAGCAATCCGCCCCAACTCTCGGGAATCCATCTTAAAACCCATCGAGTCACCGACTTGAACATCAGGATCGATCTTTTGAGCTTCTTTGATATCAATCTCAATCTCGTCATCAAAGAGATCGTCGACGACCATCTTAAACTCGTGCAGCTCAATCTCTCCTGTTTTATCATTATAATGAGCTTCAATATCTCGAGCGAAGCCAAAGTGCTTTCGAGCAACCGTCAGCATTGCATCTTCGAGCGCAGAAATGAGAACTTTTTTATCAATGCCCTCATCTTTGCCTACTTGTTCAACGACATTTTTTAGATTCTCAAACATATTTCACTCCATCGTTTCACTTGGCTCACTTCAGAGCCCTCAAAGAGAAATGGGCCCCAAAGGGACCCATTCACTCTCAATTAAGAATCGATCTGAGGCTGTTTCTAACCCAAGCTGGACCAAAATACTACGAAAAACATTCAAAATACCGCCGGGTGGAACTTCAAAAGATTAAGGAATTTAAGCAGTTATAAATGGCCTCTGATCAGGCCACGCGATGAGCCCGACCCACAACCTCTGAAACTTTCGAAAACCCCAAGCGCGCCAAGTATGATCGAAGCTCTTGGTCAATTTCCTCATAGCAAAAAGGATCTCTAAAATTCCACGTTCCGATCTGAACGCAGGCAGCCCCAGCCATCATGAGCTCTAAGACATCTCGAGCGCATCGGGCTCCCCCCATCCCAACGATGGGAATCTTAACCTTCTCAAACGTTCGAAAAATTCGCTCGACGGCAATGGGGCGAATCCCCGGACCCGATACTCCACCCCTAAGCTTGCCAAGCCAGGGAGACTGAGAATCCACATCAATTGCCATGCCGACCAAGGTATTGATCATGGAAAGAGCATCCGCTCCAGCCGACTCCGCTGATTGAGCAATATCCACAATCGAGGTCACATTCGGCGAAAGCTTCACCCAAAGCGGCTTACGCAAGCGCCGCTTGACTCGAGAGACAACCGCTGAGGTGGTCTGAGGATCCGATGAGAACTCGAGTCCTCCTTTGTCTATATTAGGACACGAGATATTGAGCTCCACTGCGACCGCCGATGAGGCATTGGCTTTGTCGGCCAGAGCCTCAAAATCTTCCATTCGATTCGCATACACACTTAAAACGTAGGGCGCAGAATGAGCCCGTAACTGCGGGTCAACATCCGAGAGAAATGCAGAGATTCCGATATTTTGAAGACCAATAGAATTCAGCAAAACCCCATCGCCCTCATAGAGCCTAGGCATGGGGTTGCCCTCAGAGGAGAGCAGACTCAAGCTCTTGGTCACAAATCCACCCATCCACTTTTGAATGGGATGGTCGATGAACTCAAGACCGTAAGCCCAGGTTCCAGAAGCTGCGAGAAGTGGAGACTTAAAAGTCAGACCACCGATCCTGCACGATAAATCAATGTGCTCAGACTTCAGTGCCACTGACTCGCCCTCCATTCACTCAACTGAGACCCCACGAAGACAGGTCCTTCCATGCAGGACCTCAGATTCTTCACTCTGTCGGGGGAAACGCGAATGGGCACCACGCAACCAACACAGATTCCAAATCCACAGCCCATCGTCTCTTCCAAAAAGAAAAAGGTTCGATCCGCTGGAAGCAAATCATAAACCGCCTTCATCATCGGCGTTGGACCACAGACATAAAAGTAGTCTTGTTCGCCAAAAGTAGTTGATCGAATCAAATCAGTGACACGCCCCTTAAGCCCGACACTTCCATCATCAGAAGCGATCAGCGCGGAAGAGAGACCACTTCGAATCAGCTCCAGATCTGTTCGAACCCCGTAGAGTAGTTTTCCCGAGGTCGATGTACCTTTTTGAGACTCCTCGAGAAGAGGAAGAAGCGTGGCGTAGCCAACTCCTCCGGCAATAAAATGATGAGCTCCGCGACTCAAATGAGCCCGACTGATGCCACGACCTAACGGCCCCAACAAATCAAGACGGGTCCCTAACTGCATTTGCGCAAGGGACTTGGTCATCTTGCCCGTGACTTTGTATATAAAGACATAGGCACCTTCCTTGCGATCAACGATCGCAAAAGGCCGAGGAGTCAGCGGCTCAAGTCGATCAGGAAAACTGAGCATACAGAAATTCCCAGGGTCGAAATCCGGCAGATCCCCATCGTCGCATCGAACAACAAGCTGCCATTGATTGTGAGCAATGGGCCGGTTCAGGACAATGCGAGCTTGACGCTTTGTCGACGGAGATTTTCGCTCTGAAATGATCATTCCACCTCCGAAAGTTCTTTCACCATAACAAAAGCGGCTTCACCGTTCGAATAGTATTTCTCTCTTGTCATGAGTGTTTTGAACCCACGGTTTTTGTAGAGCTCAATCGCCGTTCGATTGGAGGGGCGAACTTCCAAAAACATCGAAATCGCTCCCTTCCGATACGAGTCAAGCATCACCAAATCCAGAAGCTCTCCGCCATAACCACGACGCTGCGAATCTTTTCTGACAGCAATATTCAGCAGATGGGCCTCTGTAAAAATCACCTGATAAATAGAATAGGCTACGCAAAGATCTCCCTGAAAAAAACCGAGGGTATGGGTCATAGGGGCTGTAAGGCTCTGGGAGAGAAGGTTGGCACTCCAGGGGTCTTCATAGACGGAGCTTTCAATGCTCTGAATCTGTGGCAGATCCGCCACCTCAATTGGGCGGGCACTCAGCCCTAAACGTGACATCCTTGCCCCACTCAACACGATTAGAATGCATTTATAAAGCCCATAGTTGGGTTTTATTGCTGGCACGGAGATTGCTCCCTGGGGTGGGCCAACTCGTTTCGGGAGCACCAAAAACGAGCTGACTTTAGGGAGTAACAAAACGTGAGCTTGCGCGGAACACAGAAGGCCGTCACCTGCTTCATTTCTTTGATAGGACTCATCGCGTGCGCTCCGTCTCAACATGATGTTGATCTGAAATGCACTCCCGCCGACGGACAAACCTGCGCCGCGCATAGTTCCGGCGGAGAGATCACCTGGCATACGAACCAAATCCGGCCCGGTGAAGATTATCTTGTTGTCGTCATGAGTCGAGAAAGCACTCGCAACATCAACCGATTGCAACACTCGATGCTCATTCAATCGACTTTGCCATCCGCTCCACTACCACGCGAAGAAAAAATTCTGATCGACCAGGTTCTTCGCACTCAAGGCACCTCGATGAATGGTTTTAACTCACGATGGTCCAACGTGGTTGCTTCACCTCGCTTCAATGAAGATCCTCTGGATTTGTATGTCCCGAACCCGCTGGACTATATGACAAGACTCGACAATCAACTCGTGCCTCTCTTTGTCCCGCGCACTGCTGGGGATCGGCGGACTGGCGATCGCTATTCGATGGAGAAGAAATACTCTCAGCCCCAGTTGTTTGACTTGATGGTTGCCAACAATGTCACTCAGACTCCCGAATTCAATCAACAAATGACAAATCTTGGAGACTGCGTTTCCAACGTTCTCCCTCAAACGCTTTCCTTGATTGGCTCTCCTCTAGACTTGGATGGAAAATCCGAAATCAATCTTGTGGTCTCTCATTTTCAAAGTGGTCCTAGTCGGCAGCCCTTGGGACTCTTTTTTCCAGGAGATCGATTTCAAACCTACCGAGGTAAACCTCTTGCGGATTCAAACTTTGGAGAACTCATCTACCTCTCCCCCCAACCTAACGTGGCAAAAGCTTGTTCAACAGTGGCGCATGAATTGCAACATATGGTGAACTTTGATCACAAAGTGCTCCATCAGATTCCTGCGTCAGCCCGATCAGACATGGTTTCTCAGGAACGATACAAACTCCAGGCCGAGGAGCTCGGACTCGACGAAGCTTACTCTCATATCGTCGAACTCCTCTCAGACCAATCCAATGGAGTAGGCCAACATGTTTATAACTTTCTCACCAATGCCCACCGTAGTTCCTTTGCGCTCGAGATCCCCACAAGTGATGGCTCCATGAATACTCGGACACGGGGAGCCAATACGCTTCTGCTCTTGTTTGCCCTTAAAAAGGCGGGTGGGAGTCTGAACGCTCAGGATCCAGTGACACAGCGATTTCTACGACAACTCATTCAAAGCCCTGAACGAGGCATTTCGAACGTCGCATCACTCTTGGGCATGAGCGAGAATGAATTCATCCAAGACTTCTTTTCACATCTTCTTCTTTCTTTGTTTGACCAAGCGACAGCAGAGGACTTTTTGCCCCCAGTTGTTTCACAACAGGTCAGTCTTTTTGAGAGCATTCAAAAGGGTATTCGGATCATGGATCGTTCAGCTGCCTTGACTGAAATTATCTATGCCCCTCCCAGCATCCACCCCTTTCAGTTTCCCATCGACGACATCAAGACAGTCGAAAGTCTGTCGGTGAGCGCACAAAGTATGCATTTCTATCGGTTTCGGTCGGACTCTCCTCTCAGCAAAAATGACAGTATTCGTATCTCCTCCAAGGGCAGCCCATTCAGCATCTTTGTGATTAAGCCGCGTTAATCTCAATAGGGCTTGAGAAAGTCCAATCGCACTTTTAAACTACTGATGTGGATGACGAATCCGATACAGATCTAACGACCGCGATCACAAAGCTTGACGGATCTCATGAGTTGCAGACTCAGCGACTCGCCGTCCTTCTCGTTATGACAGGTCCCTCAACGGGACAAACCATCTATCTTGAAACGAAGGATCACTGGGTGCTTGGTCGAGGCACCGGATGTGATATCGTCCTTCAAGAGAATTCGATTAGCCGCCAACATTGCGATGTGGTTTTTGATCCCAAGGGTCAATGGATTGTGAAGGATCTAAAGTCGAGTAATGGGACTTGGGTTAACGGTCGACAGATTTCGCGACACGCCCTCGAGAGCGGAGACAAGATTCAATTGGGCTCATCTGTTATTGTGAAGTTTGTCCTCCAAGATCAACTTGAAGCTGCCTTTCAGAAGGAGCTTTACGAATCAGCGACCAGGGACTCACTCACGGGTCTTTGCTCAAAGCGCTTTTTGATGGAACAGCTAGACGTAGAGTTTAATTTTCATCGTAGAACAAAAAAACCGCTCAGTCTGATCATGTGTGACATCGATTTTTTTAAGAAGATCAATGACACCTACGGCCATTTAGGAGGCGATCAAGTCCTTCGAGACCTCGGCCTACAGATTTCTCCGATGTTAAGAAAAGGAGACCTGGCCGGTCGCTACGGAGGCGAAGAAGTTATTTTCTTTTTGCGAGAAACTCCACTGTCTGGCGCCATGGTTTTTGCAGAAAGAGTCAGAAAATTGGTTGAATCACACCCCTTTCTCTACGAAGGAAAAAGGATCTCGGTGACGGTCTCGATGGGTGTCGCCACCTTCCTTCAAGATAATTACGCAAGCCCTGATCTGCTTATCAAAGCGGCCGATGAGTTTCTCTACAAAGCAAAACAGACAGGTAGAAATCGAGTTGTCTGTATGACCTCGCAAGGCTAGTCTCCATCGAATGAATATCCCGGCTTGTCCGCTCAACGCTGAACCCTACGAGATCCGTTTTGATCAGGAGCTCGTGAAAAAGTTTGAAAAGGCTTTTCGATCGGGCTCTCACTCGATCCCACCGACTATTGGGGCCATTGCATTGCAAGGCGCCTTTCACATTATCAACAACACATTGAAGGCGGACTGGAGAAAGCTTTTGCACGTGAGTCAGACCTTTGAGTACCTAAAGCCGATTCAGCTCCCGATGACACTCAAGACGCAAACGACCCTCAAGGAAGTCAAAACTAGAGCTCAAATGCACTTTTTAAATTTTGAGATTACTCTGACCGACACCATGACGGGTGAACCCATCATGAACTCTAAATCAACAATCATTGTGAGAACAACATGACCCTCTCTGAATCCATCGAGTTTCCGGAAATCACCAAAGAACAGATCCGCGACTATTGTGAAGCTTCAGGAGATCATAATCGGATTCACTGGGACTCGGATTTCGCCCGCGAATCAGGACTGCCTGACGTCATCGCTCATGGAATGCTCTCCATGGGTCTGTTGGGTGAGGCACTTGAACGTTGGGGCTACTCTCAATCGAGACTTGCGACATTTGAAGCGAAGTTTAAGGAGATGGTTAACCCTGGGGACAGGCTTCATGCTGTTTGCCGAAACCCCGATGAGGCGCGGGCTGGCGGGCTACTGCGATTGAGCTTGAGCAACCAAATGGGGACCGAAGTCTGCAGCGCTACAGTGAAAGTTTTGCCGTAAGGCAATTCCACGGTCCTATAAACCCATTTTATTGAGTTTTCCGGCGTTTCCCAATGGCATGCCGATTGCACCCCTTCTAAGCATGAGGGAGATTAAGTTCTTGTTTCTATCTATCGGCCTATTCATTCCATGCCTTGTTTCTGCTTCGGACTCAGAAATCAGACCAACAGAAAGCCGGACAAATGTCGTCGTTTGCGAGCGACCAGAGACGGTTGGCCTCTACAAACAATGCTATGAAGCCCAGCTTCTTGAGAGGATCTCAGGAATGGCGAGAGTTTACTCTCTTCCACAGCGTCAGGTGATCACAGTCCCCATCAACCGGATTTTTATTCCTCAAGCAGCTGCTCAGTCCAAACAGACTAAATCCAACTATCCGATCGCCATCCCAGGACGATTCCTGTGGAACACAGCGCCGGAGGGCTACCAAAGCCTTTGCAATCTTGATGCAATCAGCTCTCAATCATCATTTCTCACGGTTTCGTGTGGACGGTATCAAGGGGAAAAGATTCTGCGGGATCATGCACTCTTTTTGAAGCCCATCACAGAGCAATAAGATCAATCAAAAAAGTACCCCACAACATTCACGCCTTCGCGCTTGGGATCAAGAATTCGAGCAACCTCGACACTCTTCTCAAGGCCAAGATCCAAGAGCCTGGAGACTTCGGAATCTGTTTGGATCACCGTCTTCACCATGGGACGCCCCGGCAACTCTCCAGTGGGCCGATAGACAATACCTCGCTGCTGATTGTTCAACATCACGAGACTCCCCACGGGAGTTGGACCCATAAAACGAACAAACAGATAGTACAGCAGCGGATCTAAATCGCCTCCACCACTTTGAGAAACTTTGCTTCCCAATAATCGAATAGCTTCATGAGGCAGATACGGTTCTCGAAACGGACGCTCCGATGTCAGCGCAACATATTGCGATACGAGCCTTAACAGGCGGCTTTCAAGGGCTAGAGATACGGAAGACTGCTGAGGTGCGCGTGAGAACTCAAAAATCGCAAGCAGTCTTTCCAAAACGGGGCGAGAAGAACCCTGAAGCTGGATCAATTTGTAAACCCCAGAGGCCTGAGCATCTAGAACTTTACGATACTCAATGGGAGTGAGGCTCGACGATTTGAGAACGACGGACATTTCCTCGCCACCCACCAAACCAACATTGTAGAAGAGTCCGATCAAGCCGAGATTCACCTGCTCTCGAAATGAAAAGCCCATCTCCTGCGCCATCAAGCACGACAGAATACTTGTCCCTAATGCCTGCCCCACCGCAATATCCATGCCGACATCGCCCGTCTCAGGTCGTATCAGGCTCAAAGCAACCAGATTGTACGGTGCAACTCTCGCAATCTCGACCATCTCGATCAGATCTCGCTTTAATCGCCGATGCGTCTTCAATTCATTTTTCGAGATGCCTTGGAAGAATTCCAAAGTACTCTCTTGAAGCATAAAGTACCGGTGAAGTGCATACTGAGAGCTCATGAGGAGCTCCTTGCTCTTCAAACGTTGTTTGACGCGATCAGGATCTACAAAACGAAGCTCAATGTTTGTAAAGGCTCCATTGATGGGCCGCGGTTTCTTGCTGACATTGATATGGAGCGCCATCTTTGCAAAGAATTCTCCCACATTCTCTTGGCTTGCTTCAGGAAGAATGCGGATGGACTCCAGCAGAGATAACTCCATGGCCTCCGTGATTTTTTTCTGCGCTTCCACGATCGAGAAGTGAGCAGCAACTTTGACTGTATTCAGCAACAGAATCCCATCCAGATACTCAATACTTACTCCAGGCTCAGCGGAACTCTGGCGCAAGATCTCAAAGGTCTTTGAAAACTGCTGAAAAGGTCTTTGGAGAGAGGCATTCTTGACGTCATGAATCGAAAGTCCTGCAATGATCTGATAGGTTGCATTCAGAAAATCGCGACGAAGGTCCTCGACAGGGCCGGCTGAAGCGACGGATTGCAGTGACTCGCTATCACTCATTGGGCATCCCCCTTACCTGATTTGAGGAGCTTCTGAATCAAGACCTCAAGACTGGGATCCAGGCCAGAACGCTCAATCATCGAAACAAACTGAGGTGCATCCTCGTGATGCGAAGAAAGAAGCGATCGAAGAATAAGTGTTCGCTTTGCTGTCTCTGTCTTCTTCTTAAAAAATCCAGAACCAGGCAGATTCCAAAGCTCGACAAGATACGGAAACGCCAGAGCTCCGCCCATCTGAATCACAGTCGCATAGGCTCTTTCCTGCTCCTCTACGGCAAGCTCAGAAAAGCCACTTGAATCAAGGTGAGCTTTTAAGGTTGTCAGAGCAGATCGATGGTTTACCTGTGCCAGCAATTCATAGACGAGCAGCCGCTCTTCCGCGGCATCGGATTTCAAGATTTCTGAAAACACCTTGAGCGTCTCTTCTCCACCAATCACCGCAAGGAATCGAATGACTTTTATTCGAATCGCAGGTCCACACCCCTCAAGCATGAGCTGAAGCAGCTTTTGATAGTGGGCAGATGGCTTTTGAGAAAGGACAGCAAGCAATCGCTCCCAGCAAGACCACTGCGGATTTTTCGCCACCATTTCGAGAACCCAATTAAGAAAGAGAGGGGTATTCCTCAAAACGAACTCAGCAAGACCTCGGGCTAGAGCAGGATGATCCCCCATCATCAGAATCACGAGCTTGACTGAGGACTGAGGCCCCATGGCTAGCAATCGCAATAGCTTTTCTTCACCAGACTCAAGACCTAGGACCCCCTTGTAGAGCGGCAGATTGTCGACATGATAGATACCGTCGAGGACCTTTTGATACTCCCCTACTTTGTCGGGGCGACTCTTTTGCATCGTATTAAGCTTAGTCACTACAGCTTCAAACAAATCAAACATGCCACTCTGAAGACTCATGAGGGTGATACGATTGACCAGATCTCGCCCCACTCGACTTTGCTCACCGTCTTTATCATTCATCAGGAAATGAAATCCCATGAACAAGAGACGCTCGAGAGTTTGACGTTCGCTCTGAACACCGTCACGCCCAATATTGAGAGTCCGGATCAGCTTTTGAACATCAGAGTCGGGGCGACTAAACTGAGCCGTATTGAGGCGGAAGTCTTCCAGAATTTTGAGATCCTCAGCCCGGAGCTTCCGAACGGAAGAAGCGGTGACTGGGCTTTGCTTCTCGGAGGTCTTTGAAACAAACTTTCGCAGCCGCTCTTTGATCCCCGGATCAGACTCCATGCTTTCCTGAAGCAGATCTGCCCCGACCACTCTCATGTGAGGAAGATTCTTTTCCAAAAACAAGCAATAGAGATCATCATCCATGAATTCCTGTTTGGAAAAATCCGTTGCGAGAACCGAGATCGCACTCTTGAGCTGATCACGATCGAAGCCCCGCTTAAAAATCAAAAGACGAATTCCTGCATCGTAGAGGGCGAGACTCATGGATGTTTTTGGATCCTTGTTTGAATAAACAGCCTTTCGTTCAAAAATGATTTCATGGGGCTTAACCGCGAGCTCAAGCTCATCGGAATCAAGGAGACAGCGTTCTAAAACCGAAACAGTATTTTCAAAAACATTCTCGAGCGTCTGCTGACCGGAGCCGTAAGAATACAAAGAGACTGCGCGAACACATTTCGAAAGCGCTGTCAAAAAAATCTCGACTTGATTCTTTCTGCCCACTTGGGCAACTGGTTCCAAGGTACGCCCCCCAATCCCCTATTTTATATTGAAAAAACTAGCTCGGGCAGGCACCCATCCCCTATTCTAGAAACTATGGACCTTTTGCTTGGGGCACTGCAGCTTGGCTTTGCCCTTCTTTTGACCCTCCTCTTCGGGCTTTGGTTCGTTTCTGTGTCATTGGCATGGAGCTGGGCTCAGCAGCGATCGATGGCTGAAAAGGCCTCGGTATCACTCGCTGAGGTGCTCGCTATCGCCTCGATTGAGTGGGGCGGATTTCTCACCGTCGGGGCTCTGCAGTTCTTGAGGCGACGCCCCGTCTATGAGGCGCCTCCTATTCGTCTGAACGAAAGCCCTCGATCTCACTACCCGATCATTTTTGTGCCCTCACTCCATTTGAATTCAGGACTCTTCCAGATTCTTCAATGGAGGCTTCAAAAGCACCACTACAAGAGCTTGTGGCCATTCGATTGGCCGAGTTTTTTGAAAAGTGCGGAATTGATGGAGGAGGAGCTTTTGAGATTTATCGAGTCACGAATACAAAAGACAAAAAGTCCTGAGCTCACGATCATCTCATTCGGAACAAGTGGACCGATCATCGCTAAAACTCTCAAGCGCCCTGAGTTAGAATCTCTAAAAATCAAATGGATTGCCATCTCCGCTCCTCTTCATGCCACGGCTGCCTTGTCATTTTTGCAAACAGAACGTTGGAAATCGAGTCTCACCCTGACAACGGCATCGCGACGCCCTCCCGATGCCGTCATTGCTGGGGAGCGAGACACTGTCTGCTATCCCGTTGCCGTTTTTGAAAGGGAGCCAGATCTTCAACTGAAAGACGTGGGTCACTTTGGATCTTTGCTTCACTCATCGACCACTCAGTTTGTTTTGGATTTTCTTCAATGAGTCGCACGCAGCTTAAATTTGTCAGCGGCAAGGGAGGGGTTGGAAAAACTTACTTCAGCATCTATCTCCAGCGCCGAGATCCTCGATTCTGCCTTGCTGAGCTGGCCCATGCGCTCAAACCTGAATGCGAGAAATGGGAACAATCCGTACCCCCCATTTTTCGCTTTTCGCAGAAGGATTTAGCTGAGGCCTTCCTGCGACGTACTCTGAAGATCGGGGTTGTTTCGCAGTGGATCGCTGAAAACAAGCTTTTTCAAAACCTACTCGACCTCGCACCCAATCTCACCGAACTTCTTTTGCTTGAGCAATGGACTCAACTGAGTGAAGAGACGCCGTTTGTTGTAGATGCCCCTTCGACGGGGCATTTTATCGCTCTGTTTGAAGCCATTCATGGAGCGCGCGAGCTGTTTGAATCGGGAAGTCTCCGCTCCATTGCTGACGAACTTCATCACTTTTTTTCACAGACACCAGAAAAGACTGAGATTCATCTTGTCAGTCTCCCTGAGCAGTCTAGCCTTTTGGAAAGCCTAGAGATTGAAGAACGCATCACCGCACTCTATCCCAAAATCAAAATCTTCCATGCCCTCAACAAAAGACATTTTGCTCCTGAGAATCCTCCGGATCTGAAGGAACCCTGGCTGTCTCTCGCATTCAAGAGACCCCTGCTTGAAGAAAAGCGGATTGAGGGCCGAATGTTTCAAACGGTTCTTCCAGAGGGGGCTCCCCCGGTATGACATCGAAAACTCATCGGCATTTTGTTTGGGGCTGTGGAGGGGTTGGCAAGTCCCACGTCGTCCTCAAGCTTGCTCAACGCCAATCTCAGAAGGGCGCCGTTTCTGTACTGACTCTGGACCCCAGTCTCCGTCTCTTGGAGCTTCTCAAGGTCGTTCCTCAGGAGATGAGAAACTTTGAGGTCCTGCCCCTTAAGCCCGAAGCGCTCTTCGATGAGTTTGATCGCTTAGCTCCCGCTCAGCCTCACTTGAAAAACTTCTACCTTCAAATGGTCAAGAGTCTTCAGCAATTCAGAGAGTATTTGCAGTTGATTCAACTCTGCCGTTTCGTAAGTCAATCTTCGGCCTCCTCCGTGATTGTTGACACACCTCCCTTCCAGGAGTCAGGGGGCCTGATGAGATCGATGGAAAGTTTACATTCGTTCTTTCATCAAACGATTGTGCAATGGGCTCTTAAGACCTCATCAAATCCTCTGCTTCAGTTCGGAATGAAAAAAATGTTTGAGCTCACTCGCCTTTTTGTGGGAAAGCGAGCTTCGCAGTCAGTATTCGATCTCTTGACTTGGCTGACTCACCATTCGGAAAGCTTCCGAGAGGCGACGAACCACTTGAAAGATCTACTCACTTCAGATGCGTCTCACCATCATCTCATCGCAACACCGGAGACTCCTCACGATTTTGTATCAAAGGCGATGAAGTACTTGGACGGCGCGAAAAATGTGGAGCTGATCATCAATCGATCCTGTCTTGAGTACCCTTTCCCTGATCATCAAGATTCTTTCAGCCGGGAGATGAGGCTTCACATAGATCGGGAAAAGAAGTTACGAGCAGAGATTGCAAAATCATATCCCCAAATCAGAATCTCAAGCCTTCCGCTCCAGCTCATGGGCGATGATAGTCTCGAGGAGATGCGCGAGTTTCTTCAGTCTTAAGACCCATCCGGTGCTTTTGGGACGCTCATCAGCAAAAATAGGTCTCTTGCGACATTATTTGTCTTGCTCTGTTTGTGATGAGGAAAATCCTAAGGCATTGAAGTTCTTTGGAAATTGAGTTGTCTTCGCAGATGGTCATACATTTGCTTATAAGGAGTCCCAAGGGAGGAGGGGATGCGTCAGAACAGTCAAAAAAAACAGTCTCTAGACTCGCTGAAAGAAGCGTTTTACTCGCTTCTGAACGCGGAGCCCAGCCTCTATCAAGAAATCTGCGCTGAGATCCAGCTTGAATTGACTCGAGGCTTCTCGGGAGGTCGAAATGCGTCTCAGTTTGAGGCTAAAGACATTGAAGCCCTCTTCCAAAATCTCTCTAAACTTCGAAACATTCTCGATACAAAGATTCCCGAGGCTCACCACCAAGATCTTGTTCAGGAAGCGAAGAGATACTTCAAAGAGAAGGATTACGAATCTGCCTTTCAGACATTTCGACTGATTCTAGAGAAATCTTCTGCTCCCGAAGTGAGTATGCTCCTGAATGCTGCGACATCTGCCTACTACTCGAAACACTTTGAGGAATGTGAACAGTGGGTCGACCAAGCAATCCTTCAAGCTCCCGGGGACCACTCGGCGATTGTCTTAAAGGCGCTCGTTCAGATGGAGTTTAAAAAATGGAGCGAAGCCCTTCGCCTCCTCCATCAGGCTCAGGAAAAAAATATTCACTCGAAGCTCATCGAGCGATCGATTTCTACATGCCGAGAAAAAATTGCTGCTATCTCTCGAGACAGAAATGTGTGCAAAAGACGCTGGAGACGATTGGCTCTCAAGAAAACGATTCAGGTGAACGATTTTGGCTCCTATATTGTGGTTCCACATGAGATCAAAAGTCTCTCTGCTGGAGGCTGTCTTATCAAAGGAAGTTCTTTGCCTCGTGAGTTTCAGTTTAGATTAGAGTTAAGTTCTAAAACTCAAATCTATGGCGTTGCTAAGGTCGTCTATACGACCCC
>CAZZLQ010000009.1:0-5144 GCA_964655245.1 uncultured Bacteriovoracaceae bacterium
AAGATCTTCAAAAGATCGAAGCGGAGATGAAAAAAATCTCTAAAGAGGAGCACAAAATTCGCTATTCCGAAAAATCACGATCTGAGGCCAAGGATTTTCTGAAGTCCAAAGGACAGACCTACAAGATCGAAATGGTCGACTGGATTCCAGATGGCGAAGCGGTTTCTTTCTATGAGCAGGGGGAGTTCATTGATTTATGCGAAGGTCCTCATGTTCGAAGCACTGGCGAAATCAAACACTTTAAATTGCTGAACTTTTCGGGAGCTTATTGGAAGGGTGATCAAAACAATGCCCAGCTTCAGCGAATCTACGGAACCGCGTTTGAGTCCAAAGAACTTTTAGATGCTCATCTCAAAATGCTTGAGGAAGCAGCCAAGCGCGATCACCGCGAAGTTGGCAAGAGACTCGATTTATTTTCTTTTCATGAATGGGCTCCAGGCATTCCCTTCTTTCACCCAAAGGGAACCACCGTTTTCAACTTGATGGCTGACTATATTCGTCAGCTTTATCTTAAATACGGCTATCAAGAAGTCTTAACTCCCCTCATTTACGATCAGAAACTCTATGAGACGAGT
Organism: uncultured Bacteriovoracaceae bacterium; assembly: GCA_964655245.1. GTDB lineage: Bacteria > Bdellovibrionota > UBA2394 > UBA2394 > UBA2394 > JBEIHI01. Next base: position 576 of record CAZZLQ010000009.1, read on the forward strand.
GGTCACATTGAGACCTTCAAACAAAACATGTTTATCATGAAGGATGATGATGATCGCTCCATGTGCCTTAAGCCCATGAATTGCCCGGGCCATTGTTTGTATTACCGAGGAAAGCTTTGGAGCTACAAAGAGCTCCCAGTAAGGGTCGCCGAGTTTAGTAAACTTCACCGAAATGAACGAAGTGGAGCTTTGCACGGCGTGATGCGCGTTCGAGCCATGTCCCAAGACGATGCTCATATCTTTTGCCGAGAGGATCAGATTGAGGCTGAGACTGAGGGATTCTTTGAGTTTTTGAACGAAGTTTACCGAGCGTTTGGATTTAATGAGTACGAAGTGAAGCTGGCCACACGACCGGATCAAAAGATCGGAAGCGATGAGCTTTGGGATCGTGCCGAGAAGACTCTCGAACATCTGCTCATTAAGAGAAAGGTCCCGTATAAAATCAGCCCTGGTGAGGGTGCATTCTATGGACCCAAGTATGAATTCCACATCAAAGATGCGATTGGAAGATCATGGCAGCTTGCGACACTTCAACTGGATTTTGCTTTGCCCATGAGATTTGAACTTGAGTACGTGGGCGAAGACGGAAAGCGCCATCGCCCCGTGATGCTTCACCGAGCCATCTTTGGATCCCTTGAGAGATTTTTTGGAGTTTATCTCGAGCACTGCGAGGGATTTTATCCGACTTGGCTTGCACCGACTCAGGTCTACATCGTGCCCGTTCGTGATTCTCATTTTGCCTTTGCTGATGAAGTGGCTGATGAACTCAAAAAAGTGGGCGTGCGAGTGATCTGCGACAAAGAGGAAGGCAATATGGGAGGCAAAGTTCGAAAGGCGACTGTTGCACGCGTTCCCTATGTGGCTGTGATTGGAGATCGAGAGGTTGAGGCACGATCGCTGGCTATCAAGACCTCCAAGAATGTGGATCTGGGAATGCACAAGAAGGAGGCTTTTATTTCTTCCCTTCTGCAGGAAATTGACTCCCGCTCATTAGAGAACTTCGTCAAAAAGCCAACCACATGAAGGTTTCAAGGCACCTCGAGCAACTCAATGAGGCGATTCACGGAAGAGTGACCCTAGGCGAGATTGTTCACCGCATGAGACATTCGGGATTTGGGCTGATCATCTTGTTTCTGTGCCTGCCCTTTTTACAGCCCCTGCCGATGGCAGGACTCTCAACGGCTTTTGGAGCCGTGATTCTTGTTTTGGGCATTCAACTGATCCTCAATCGCTCCAGCGTCTGGATACCCGGCTTCATTGCCAATCGGGAGGTGTCGGAAAAAACAGGGCATTTGCTTCTCGATGCTGCCACTAAATTTTTTAAGTTTATAGAGACCTTTGTTCGACCTCGCTGGGCTTTTGTCGCAGCAAGGGAAAGGCTCATAGGAGTCATGATTGTGGCAGCCGCCATTGTCTTGATGCTCCCCATTCCTATTCCCCTTTCGAATGTCATCTGTGCGGCCCCCATTGCGCTGATGGCCTTGGCCCTGCTGGAGAAAGATGGGCTTATGGCCGTTCTGGGCTTTCTAGGATGCGTCTTTTCCTGGGCCTTTCATATTGCCGTTTTTGTGGTTGGGTTTGAGGGCGTTAAAATGCTGTTTGAGCGATTTTTTTAGTACTTTTTCAAGCTCCGCTTTGCACTGGCCTAGATCAAGCTACTGAGCTAAAGGCCTGGCCCATATGAACACGACTCTCTTCTTGATCGCTCTTCATGCCTTGATGGCAAGCCCCCTGATGGCCCAGGAATCATTCACGCCCCGGAGCCTCCAGATGAACGAGCTGCTTGCTGATTCCCAAGTGACCCCCAAACAAGAGATGGGAGACCTTCGGCAAATGCTTCTCAATGGGATTTATCTGAGAAGCCCGATCGGCAGATTTGAGCGCAAAGAGTTCTCTCCCGGCATCAAAGATTTCCGAAGCGATGCTCGCTGTCGATTGGAAGATCTTTCGACTTTGTTCATGCTCCAGCAGCCCCCCATGAGGCTGACAATCCCGGAACTCAATGACGTTGTCGTGGATCAAGTTCAGCATGAAAGAACCAAAGATCTGCAGCTTTCGATTCGCTACTTCGAAAGCCAACTTGTGTTTGAGTTAGGGAAACAATTGGGATTTTTTGCTCGGCAAAACAACTCTTCAACGCGGGATCGAGAAATCTGTATAACAAGTGCCAACTTTGGAGCTCCAAACGCATTCTCCATTGGATTTGGCTTTATGGCTTTCGATCCTCAACTCTTCTTCCAGATTGCTCGAGCGGAAAGAGCCAACTCTTGGTCGATGCGCATGATTCTTGCTCATGAGCTCGCTCATCAGTTTCAGACCTGGCATCAAAGTCCCACGATGGGCAAAACAAAAAAAGATCCCAAGACCGGGGTCGACGTTCTTTATGTTCGAGATCAGGAACTTGAAGCTGACTGTGTCGCCTCTGTGATCTTGGCTCAGCAACGCGAGGTCCAAGGAGTCGTTAAGCCAGAGGAAGATCTGCCTGAAAACTTTCAAGCTGCTCTTTATGATGCTGTGATTTCGATTGGTGATTTTGAGTTTGGACTTTTGTCTTCTCATCATGGAACGGCTTATGAGAGAGCTCTCATGACGAAAGCTGGCTTGCGGATCTATGAAGACCTCAAAGTTCGAAAGGATCTCAGATCTGAAACGGTTTTAAAGGCATGCCAAGGCACGATTGATGACCTCAATCGACTTTATGGCGATGAACTGTGGCCGATTGGAAGCCCGCTTCCAGAACAAAGGAAGTGAGCACCTTCGGCGAGTCTTTGTGACTTGACCCTGGTCAATCAGCACTTATCTTGTCAGAGTTAGTAAATAGAGGGGGCGCTCCGGTTTCGACGGATGTACGGAGGCTTGCTCTGCGTGTCGAGGCGTCAGTGATCTCGTAACCTCATTGGCAAACACATAAATGGCGAAGAAAATTTCGCTTTGGCTGCCTAAGTTGTAGCTCGTCGATCAGGCTCCACACCTGCTAAAGTCTGACGGCGTCAAAAAAGCAGGTATGCTCTCTCAGAGCGTCTCAGTGTGAGATGAGCATTATGATCTGAGACTCGGTTCGTCGTTATCCCGTTCTCAGGAGCTCGGCGATCTTAAATCAAATTGAGAGCTACACACGTAGTGTGGGTAAGTTGAAGGCATTCGGACGTGGGTTCGACTCCCACCGCCTCCATTTGTGAATCCGGTAGGTTCACCATCATGTGGATCGCAAAACAGTGGGTTACCACTGTTTAGTCCCACCGCCTCCACCATTTACCGAAGATTTCGGTACTGAATCGTCAAACCAACTGAGCGACTTAACATAGTATTGTTACTGGGGCCCAAAAGACTTTGATCCGTTAAAAAAGCCGACAAAGACACTTCACTACCAATCATCCAGTTAGCTTCAATGGTCGCATCCCACACAAGCCGATCAACTCCAACTGATGTTTCCCCGTACAGTTCACTCTCGCCGCCCTGTCGCCAGGCAGGACCCCCTCGAGTACCCACTCGAAAACTGCCCGCCCCGGGACTCCATCCAAACCCCAACTGCCCGGTGGCTTGAAACCCTGGTGCCACAGAAATCTCGCGCGGCTCTCTGAAGTGACGGGGAAAGGAATATTGAAGTTGGCCCAAGAAAGACGCGTCCAAAACCTTCCACGTTTTTACAGCCACAAATCCCAAACCAGAGCTCCAAAACCCCTGACTAAATGAATCGACAGCTCCCGCCTCCGTTGAATTGAAGGTGCTCTTTCCCGTAGGAACTGTAAGATGTGCAAAAACAAACCCCTTGGGCCGCCAAACGGAGTACGTCCAAAGAGGCATGATTTCATATCCCACATGCGCTCGCACATCACCCCATCCAGCACCGGAGTTAACCACGGACGCGCGATCCAAAACTCGATATCCAGAGGAAATCGAAGCTCCTGTCTGCCATCGATCACTCAAAAGAAATCCTGTTGAGAAGTTCACAAGATAGGAATCTTCAACATCTGAGTCCGAGCGAAAGGTCCTGTGTCCATCGGATGAGACATCCCCCACAACAGTATTGTAGGACCCACTCATCCCCAGTTGAAGCTTTTCATTTCCCAAAATCAGACCTGGAAGATTTCCGCCCCCACCGCAGCAAGGGGCAGCGATCAAAAACAAAGCTTTAATCAACAAGATACTCATCACGAACCCAAACAAAGCGAGACTGATCCAGCAAAGCCCCGTCACGCTTCAACTGAAAGAAGAAGTTCCAATTCCCACCCAAACAAGATATCCGGATATCTTTGACCCGACAGATGCCTCGATTTTTATCATCACATGTCACGGAGGGTTGAGAGGCCAAGGGGTGATTATTCATGGCTGGCATTGCTGAATCAAAATGGAGCTCAAAATCGAGACTCACCCGCTCCCGAGTCTGTAGCGACCAGAAGTCGAGCTGAACCTCCAAAGGTTGCTCGCTAGAGCTGCTCCACTGAGGCCCCACCAACCACGTCATCTGAGCGCACAGTCCAACCTGCTTGAACTCAAGATCGCATCTTAGTCCCTCGGATCTCTCCCTTTGAAAAGACTCAACTCGATCAGGTGAATCTATCTGATCCC
>CAZZLQ010000009.1:5244-28438 GCA_964655245.1 uncultured Bacteriovoracaceae bacterium
CGAGCACCGGCAACAAGATCACGCGAAGCTGAATACACACCCAAAAACTTGAACCCCAATTTTGAATATCGCTGAGAAAGAGCCTTAAGATGAGATTCATGACTTAATGAGCAGGGGCAATTTGGCGAAAGGAACACAAGGACAAGTCCGAGGTTTGCGCTGTCGGAACTCATCCGAAAAGATTTTTCGCTCAAAAGACCCCGCCCACTGACGACCGTGGCGCCAGAAAGCCTGGAAGCCCCGGAACCGATACAAAATACCGCAAGCAAAAGGCAGCGAGCTAGAATAGTCCGAGTGCGAAACATTCGAAAAAAATGCGCCTAGCAGGCCATTTTGGCAAGAGCGAAGCGGTGGCTATCTGAGATCAAGCCAACTCGATCTCATCGGCTGGTCCGCCGAGGCCTCATCAGCAGGGCCGGACGCTTCAGTCTGCTCGTAAAGACCCGCACCAATGGGCTTAAGGCCTGGCGGATTGTCGAAGAAATAAAGTTTTAACTGACCTTCTTTCTCAGTCTCACGAGTGATGGGATCCACAGAGCTCACAAGTCCATCTGAGTGAATGCCACGCCAAATATTCTCGCGAATGCTTTGAATTCCTGGCATCACGATCAGACCATCTTCATTGGTTAAGACGCCATCAGAGTTTCGAGTGGCGAACAAGTTTCGCGTATAAACAATTTCACCATTAGTCATTTTGAGGCCCAAATAACCTCGACCCTTTACAGATACTTGCTGGTTCCAACGAGGTGCCGCATCCTCGACGGGCGCTTGAGCAATAGACGACAACGCCAGAAAAATCAGACTCACCATTGATGTCTCCCCCATATCAGGCTCCGATTAGGACTTAAGATTGTCAAATCAACTTTAATGCCGCAGCGCGTTCGCTTATAATCAGCAAATGCAAGACTTTAGCGCAGCACCTACACCTGCTAATCCCGAGGAAAAGAAATGGGCCGTGATCCTTCACATCTCACCCGTGGCCGGGTATCTGATTCCCCTCGCTGGATTCGTAGTGCCCCTGGTCATCTGGCTACTCAAGCGAACTGACTCGCAATATCTCGATCATCAGGGCAAAGAGGTTCTGAACTTTCTGATTTCCTTCACGCTTTACTTCATCATCTGCTTGCCGCTCATGCTTGTGCTGATTGGCATTCCGATGATTGCCTTAGTGGGTCTGGCGGCTGTCGCTCTCACGGTGATTGCTGCTGTCAAAACGAGTGAGGGAAAAGACTATCGCTATCCCTTTATCTTTAGACTGATCCGCTAATCGCTTTCATCTGATCAACTCCATCAATCAACAACCCGCTGGCCCTGAGTGCATTCAACGCGCGCTCAGCACGAAGCTCATTTCGATACACCTTCATAGACTTTCCTTGAGGTCGCTTTTTGGGGGAGATGTCCTCAAGTGGAGGCATCAATCCAAAATTAAAGTTCATCGGTTGAAAATATCGAGTGTCCGACTCGATGAGATATCGAACAAGAGATCTCATCGCTGTTTCCTCTGGTAATCTTCCGAGACCTAACATGGCGCGAGCAGCATAATGCCCTGTGGCCACCGCCTCGACATAGCCTTCGCTTCCAATAATCTGACCAGCAGAAAACAAATCCGCTCTCACCTTCCACGACAAATCATGAGTGAGATGAAAGGGTGCATTGATAAAAGAATTCCGATGCATCACTCCCAGCCGAACAAACTGAGCATTCTCCATTCCAGGTAAGGATCTAAGAACGCGCTCTTGCTCGGGCCATTTCATCCGGGTCTGAAAAGCCACCATACTCAGCAGCTCACCAGCGGCCTTCTCACGTCGGAACTGAATGACGGCATAAGCACGTCTTCCGCCAGGCATTTCAAAATCGAAGCCCTTTGGCCGCATACATGAACAGGCCATCACATCTTCGCCACGCTCCGCAAGAACCTCAATAGGAAGGCAGCCCTCAAAAAATTTCAGATCTTCACCGGGAAGATGACTTTCGAACTTCTCAGCACCCAAAACTTTCTCACGAAATGCCAGGTACTCCTCCTTTGTGAGCGGAAGATTCAGATAGTCATCATTCTCCTGATTTCGAGATCCCCAGAAAAATTTTGAAAGATCCAAAGACTCAAGAGTCACGACGGGCGAGGTCGCATCATAGAAGTACAATCCTTGGTCTCCCGCGAGCTTGAAGATATCTTGCATCAGGGCATCGGCAGTCAAAGGCCCCGTTGCAATCAGTGTTGGATGGTCTGTTGGAATCCGCTCAACAACATCATGATGCACTTCAACATTGTGATGACTCTCGAGCATGTGCGTAACATGTGCACTAAACTTCTCTCGATCGACCGAGAGCGCCTTACCACCGGGGACACGGCACTCAAGAGCTGCCTGAATGACGGGCGATCCCAACATCAGCAATTCCTGCTTCAGCAATCCCGATGACGATGTGACCTCCAACGACTTCATGGAGTTTGAGCAAACCAGCTCCGCCGCACCAGGCAGTTTGTGAGCCGCGGAAAATGACTTGGGCTTTTGCTCAAACAAACGAACGCGAGCCCCGGCATTTGCCAACACCAAAGCGGCTTCTGATCCCGCGAGACCAGCACCAATCACATTGAAAGTCTTCTCAACCATCACGCCCTTCCTTACTGAAAACTAAGAAAGACCGAAAGCCCACAGCATGCCGAAAGCTGTGGGCCATTAATGCAATCATTTCAATGATTTAGCCGGATGCTCCTCAAGCCTTGCGAGCCACTCGAAACAGCGACAGAGCCAAAGCTCCGAAAATCAAAATCGCTGTCAGAGAGCTACTCGAAAATCCTGGAGCCCACTGACTCAGGTCAAGCGCCTCTGAAAATCCCGATCGAAGTGAAAGAATCGCAATCACAATTCCCGCAATTGCACCACCTGCGATCAAACCGGAAGAATACAAAACTCCTGGGCTTGAATCACTGTCCGCCTCTTTCTTCTTCGACAGTTTACCCACAAGCCATCGCACCATCCCGCCAATAAAAATGGGCGCTGATGCGGACAATGGCAAATAAACACCGACAGCAAACGCAAGAGAGCCGATTCCACAAAGCTCAAGCACAATGGAAATGAAAACCCCAAGAAGCACCAATCCCCAAGGTAGTTTCTGCGAAAGAATCCCATCAATGATCAAAGACATCAGCCGAGCTTTGGGTGCTTCGTACTTGGGAACCTCGTGGCCATCGTCAGTCTTCTCCAACACACCGTTAATACCCGGATCCACGAGGTAGGTGACCTTGCCAGCATCATCCGCCAAATACTTTCCGGGCTGAAGTTTTGCCAGAGGTCCCGTGCTCTGAAACTCTCGCACTCGCAAAACATGATAATCCTTGGTGTCTGTTTCACCGTAAACACCACCGACTTTTGCCTTCTCAGTCAGCTCCGCCACATTTGGAACGACAACATTCTGAGGCACTGCCGTCTTTGAATAAATCGTTGAGGCGTCATTCAAAACATTCAGCGTAAATCCAATCACCAGAGCTGAAGTGAGAGCTCCCACCAAAATCGCAACCTGTTGCATCCACGGAGTAGCTCCCACCAAATGACCCGTCTTAAGATCCTGAGCCGTTGTCCCACCGTTTGAAGCAGCCACACAGACAATGGCGGCAATCGAAAGAGCCGTGACTCGATCCATCGGTGTCGTCCAACCCAACATGAGAAAGACAAGACTTGTGATCAGCAGTGTCGCAACAGTCATTCCAGAGATCGGATTTGAAGATGAGCCAATCTCGCCCGTTAACCGTGAGCTCACTGTCACAAACAGAAATCCCGCCGCAATGATCAATAGAGCTCCGACCCAGTTCATATGAAGAGACGGAGTCATCCAAATCGCGCCCATCAAAGCAATCATTCCAAACAAAATATAGGACATAGGAATATCTCGCTCCGTGCGCAGCTGATTGAGCTGCGAGGCTTTGCGCTTGATCCCGCCAAGGCCCGCCACGGCTGATCGATAAATTGTTGGCATCGCTTGAAACATGCTGATGATACCTCCAGCTGCGACTGCCCCTGCTCCAATATAGAGAATGTAATTTTTCCAAATCTCATGAACTCCCATTTGGGAAATCGGCTTCGTTGCCGGAAAAATCGGAGTCGAAACATAATCACCAAAAAGAAAGATCATGGGGATCAGAACAAAACTCGAAAGAATTCCTCCCGCCACCATGATGGAAGCAATACGAGGACCAATAATATAGCCCACACCCAAAAGCTCAGGGGAAACTTCCGCCGAGACTTGAGCACCTTTGAAAAAACCAATTGCTCGCTCAGGAACATCGATCCAAAGCTTTGAGCCGACATTGAGAACTTTATAAATGAGCCCGACAAAGAAACCCGTAAACACAGTCTTTGCCGAAGTTCCGCCCTTCTCTCCAACAATCAAAACTTCCGCACATGCAGTTCCTTCAGGAAACGGAAGAGCTTTATGCCCTTTGACCATGAGTGAATATCGAAGCGGAATCATCATGAGGATTCCAAGCAAGCCGCCCAAAACAGCAACCGTCATGATTCGACCCGCGTCCATGTCAAATCCAAGGATCAAAAGCGCTGGCATCGTCACCGCCACACCAAACGCAATCGACTCTCCGGCTGAGCCCGTCGTCTGAACGATATTGTTTTCAAGAATGGTAGCTTTTCGAAGACCAAAAACTTTTGAAAGACCCTTAAACAAGGTGATCGACAAGACGGCAATCGGAATCGAAGCGCTCACCGTCATTCCCACTTTCAAAGCGAGATACAAAGAAGAGGCGCCGAAAAGGATCCCGAGGAAAACTCCCGACAGAAGCGGAACAAGAGTTAGCTCGCGCATTTTGGTTTGGGCAGAAACAAAGGGCTTTAGTTCTTCACTCATAGCCCTCTGTTATCTAAAAACTGGGGCCTTAGAGCAAGGCCGAAGCTGTGGCGGAAGCATGATTTGTTGAGGAAGCAAGACGCGGTCCTCCCAAATCAATGATCTGGGAATCGACTCGATCTACCCAAGACTTGGCGTTCGAAATGAACTTCTCCGCCAAGGCTCGTACCGAATCTCCCTCAGGGATCTCCAGGAACTTCGCATCCACCCCAGGGCAAGAAGTCGGAACTTCAAATCCAAAGATCGGATGAACTTTTCTGGGCTGCTTATCGAGCTCCCCCGTTTGAATCGCTGTCAAAAGAGTTCGACTCACTGGAATCGGAAAGCGCTGAGCCTTTCCGTATCCACCATTCATCCAACCGGTATTGAGCAGCCAGACCTGAGCCCCAGACTTCTCTGCGCAAGCCTTCAAGAGACGAGCGTACTCAACAGAACGCCTCGGCATAAAAGGAGCACCAAAACAAGGACTAAAGGCAGCTGTTGGCTCCTTCACTCCCAGTTCAGTTCCAGCAACTTTGGCGGTGTAGCCCGCTAAAAACAAATACTGAGCTTGAATGGGATTTAGTTTTGCAACAGCGGGCAAAGCTCCAAAAGCATCAGCCGTGAGAAACACAATCGAAGTTGGCGCTTGAGCCGAGATTTTTTGATTAAAAACTTTTTTCAAAAAATTCAGAGGATAAGAGCCACGAGTGTTTTCTGTTTTCAATCGAGAGGAAAAATCCGCTTGCTTGGTGTGAGAATGACAAACGACGTTTTCCTGGATCGCACCCTCTTGATTCACTGCTGCAAAAATATCGGGCTCTTTAACTGGATCGAGATCGATCAACTTAGCGTAGCAACCACCTTCAAGATTGGTGAGCCCACCGGACGACCAAAGAATCTCATCATCACCAATCAAGTGTCGCAACGGGTCTGCCGAGAGCGTGGTTTTTCCAGTGCCCGAAAGACCAAACAAAACGGATGAGCGACTGCCGTCTTCCAACGTATTGGCAGAGGCATGCATGGGGAAAATTCCATACTCAGGCATTTTGAAATTACAGAGCGTAAAAGCGGACTTCTTGATTTCACCTGCATAGCCGGTTCCACAAATAGCAACCTGCATCCGAGCCGGATCCACAGCAATCAACGCCTCGGATTGAAACTGAAGACCAAGACCTGAGGTCGTCACATGGGGATCATGCCAGATTTTGATTGTCGGAATCTGTTGACCGGAAGCCAAAGTCTCTCGAGCTGCTGAAGGCTCAGAGCGAAACATGTTTTCACAAAATGCCGCATGCCAGGGAGAGGGCGTAACAACTTCGATCGGCAGAAACCCAACAAAGCCTTTATAGATATAGGTCTTTTGATTTTGAAGACGTGTCTGAAGGCCTGCGAAAAACTGATCAGCAAACTCAGGACTCAGCGGCTTGTTCACCTTATTCCAGTCGACTAAGTCGTGCGACTCCGGTCGATCTACAACAAATCGAGCATCAACAGCTCGACCCGTATGCTTTCCCGTCTCGACAACAAGAGCTCCCGTGTTGGACTTGAAACCCAAGCCTTTCTCAATGGATTCCTGAACCAGCTTCAAAGCTTTCTGATTTTTCATACCCTCAACTCTACCTCGTCAACGCTACTCAAAAAAGCCTAAGTTCATGATTTTCTGGTGGGAAAAAGGCCAATGACATCAAAGCCGCGCACCCAGGAGGCGCCATAGAAATTGACATTTCCTGATCGAATCGACTTATTTAGGTGCCCTGTGGTTAGGGGTTTCGCACTTTTGATTTCAAGCCTTATCTGCCTGGGGCCAGCGCTGGGAGCGGAGAACAACTCTGAGTACCCCTTTCACAAACCGCCCGTAAATTACTACGATGCTGGCGATTCTCTCAGCGGAGGCGCTCAGAAATATCTTAGAGCGCTGATTGAACAACGCCTCAAACAGATCGAAACGCGGTTTGCCGAAGTCATCGAAACAGAGCTTGCGATTGATCAGTCCCGTCTCGAAGCGGAGAAGATGTTACGCGCCCGCTCTCGAGCGCTGGGAGCGGCGGGGATTGGAATTGGAATGATTTTGGGCTTCAGCGCTATTCATACAGCAACCTCATTCTTTCCGATACGCGCTCCTGGAGACTCTATTTTAACAGGCCTCGCCATCTCACTTGGTGGACTTCACGGATGGTCGATAGGACTCGTGCTCGCCTCTCGCGGAAAGCCTCATGAGAAATCAAATTACAAGCTGGTGATTGATGGACCTGGCGAGGAAATTCTGAAAATCGCTGAGGAGCTTTCATCCCAGATTCGAGGAATGGCTGCTCCGCGCGCTTTTTGGTCGATGAGGCGCCTTCAAGACTTCACTCGCCGGATGGTGGCCTTTGCGGCTCTTGAACAAGTACTCTTGAAGCAAGTGAATAACGTGACCGATGAAATGAAGTCTGCTCTTCACGACCTCAATCTCGATCGGTTTCTTGTGGACCCCATTCAAGTCGAGCTTGCAGAGGCCAATCTAGACATGATGCGCTCGCGAATTATTCGAAAATTTCGAGAGATTGAATACCAGACACTCAAACTCGTCGCTCAGATTTATGACGACGATGTGAAGATTCCTTTTGAAAAAATTGACTATTCAAGGCTCTCTGAATCCCAATGTGTCGCGCTTCTAAAATGGATCTTGTCGGATCCCATTACAAACGAACGTGATCTTCCAGACCTCACAGACCAGCTCTAGGCGGCCCATCAATTTTTACAAAATGTTCCTCATATTTGATAAATAAAAAGACTTTTTGAGCTTCGAAAAGTCTTGCCAGAGAGACGACGCCTTTCCTAGGTTGCCTGAATGCGGTGCCTACAACTCCATATATTTTATTTACTCGTCACCTCAGCTTTTTTGGCAGGATGTCGCGAAGAATATAATGTGATTCTGACCCCCCCACAAGATGATGACACTCACACCCTCTTTATCGACTCGGAAATCGGCAGCATTATACTAGACGTTAATTTTCCTTCCGATCGCCTCAACACCATTGGAAAGTCTCGGTTTTTGCTCACTCTAGATTTTGAAGATGGAAAGCTCCAAAGCATCACCACTAAACCTGAGCCGATTTCAGCCTTCATCCCAACCGGAGCCGCCAAGTACGAGCGTCGCCGAATCACCATTGATCTCGAGGAGAATCCAAACTATCCGTACAAGAGCCAACTTAACGATGCCAACTTCTCTGAAGAAAAACTCAGCAACTTACCACTGGGACATATTGTCATAGATGGCGCAGACTGGACCATTATTCCCCTATCCAGTCGCTGTACTGGATTTCTGGTTTCTCCCAATCTAGTGGTCACCAACAATCACTGCGTCGCCGATCAAGCCGAATGTGCTCGCACGAAGATCGAAGTTTGGAACTACAAAGAGGGATGGCTGAAGCGAAACTTCGACACATCGTCATATCAATGCAAAGAGGTTCTCTATACAGACACGGAGCGAGATCAAACCTTGTTTCGAATCGATGGTAACGCCTCGTTCTACAATCAGTTTCCTGTTGCAAGAAGGCCGATGAATCTCAAGAAAGATGAGATTTTTAGACTCTCCACCATGGATCAATCCGATTTCACGGGCAGAGTTTACCGGGCGCACCGAAAGTGCGTTCTCTTGAGTGAAGACGGGATGCAGCGATCGAATGACGGGAAAAAATACCTTGAAGCTCAATGCGACAAGAACATCTACCCCGGCAATTCAGGGAGTCCCGTTTTTGACAGCGAAGGATACGTCTTTGGAGTTCTTTGGGGTAAGCCCCTCATCAGAGACGGCATCGCCATCTTCGCGCCTCTCAATCCGACAATTATCCGATTGATTTTGGAAGAGAATACCTAAAATTTAGGGGGGTGAACAATCCTAGCCCCCCAGAAGATCCTGAAGACCTCAAATCGAGACTCACTCCGATTCAATATCGAGTGACCCAAGAGGATGGTACGGAGCCGCCCTTTCAAAATGAGTATTGGAACCACTTTGAAGACGGGATCTATGTCGACGTTGTGTCGGGAGAACCTCTGTTTTCTTCTCATGACAAGTTTGATGCGGGCTGTGGCTGGCCCAGCTTTTCCAAACCCCTTCCAAAGACCGAGCTCGCAGAGATTGCCGACTACAAACTAGCTTTTCAAAAGCGAATTGAAGTGCGCTCCAAAATTGCAGACTCGCATCTTGGACATGTTTTTCCCGATGGCCCAGCCCCCACAGGACTCCGTTATTGTATTAACTCGGCGTCACTACGCTTCATTCCCGCTTCGGAGTTGAAGTCCGCCGGCTATGAAGAATTTGAAATTTTTTTCAAAAAATAGATTAGCGGCCTCGAGGGGACATGCGTTTGACAAATAGAAAACGGATTTCATCCACGCACGATCGGCCACGCCGGGCATATTGTTCCAAAATCCACGTTGCCTTCGCTTCAATCTCAGCCTGATGTCGAAGAACAATCGTACTCGCCATTCTTTCCGCTCGCCTCTCGAGGACTCGAGAGGGACCCAAACCCACGAGCCTGCGCAGGATTCTAGTCGCCTGAGCGCGATCACTCTCACTCGCGCTATTGCCTCTCAAACTCCTCAGCGCAACAGCCCCCAGTCGTCGGTCCTGAAGAACACTGAGAAGGAAAGCTCGCTCTGTAAGATCTCCCGCTTGAAGAACAGCCACTCGACGAACGGCAAGCCTATGGGGCAAAGAACCGAGCGCCAACTTTGAAAGCACCTCATCTGACAACTCAAAGCGAGTCGCCCCAAAGCCACGCGACATTCGATCGAGGTCCAACGTCGAAACGTCCATCCCTGTTGCCAAATACTGATTCACCACAATGTGACCCGCCTCATGAATAGCAGCGATCGCTGCGCGAGGATTCTCTTGTGCAAGATGCACTAGACGACGAGAAACAGGACCCCACAAAACATCTGCTGCCTCAACGGCGGGGAGACCCGCCAGAAGAATCAAAACGAATGAGTAGAGCGACCTCATCAATGATTCCCCCAGTGAACGCCCTCGTGGGTTCCCCAATAGTCCACAATAACTTCATGAGAGTTTCTATCTTTCACCCAAAAACCCACGACCATCGTGGGATGACCGCCTTTCAAATGACAATGAAAATGAGTCCAGCCATTTTTTGTGTTTGAGTACCATCCTGTCGTCTTCTGAAAATTCTTTTTCACAGTAACGTCTTGGTGAAATGGCCCCTTCTGCCGAAGATCAGCCACAAACTCATCAATATAGCTTTGATAGGTTCCGAACCGCGTCTTCATCTTCTCGATCCTTGATTCATCCACTGAAAACCCAACGTGAGAACCATCTGGACTTCGGGCTGCAATTTCAAAATGATCAACGCTTCGAATCGCCTCTTCGTCAGCTTTCTGAGCCGCACCACGCGCCTCATCGCCAAAAGATGCTAAGAACAAACCATAGGACTCTTCGTTCAACTGAAGGCTCCATAATCGATGCGCCTCTTCGCGAGAAATATCAAAATCTCTAACCAACTCACTCACACTTTCGTCTCGAGCCTTAACGCGCTCGTACCAAAGCCTCTGAAGCTTCTCGGAAAGCTGACTCGACAAGAGATCCTGTGACAAACCATGCTCACTTGAAAAATGACTCATTCGCTTTCTCAGCCATGCCTGCATTGGAACACTTTCGTAGGACAAAGAGGCCATACGCGAGCGGCACTGCTTGGATGGCTGATCTGCCCAAGCGGGACTAAGCCCAATCGACAAAAGACAGAGGATGATTCGTAAAAGGGACATGGGCCTTGCGTTTAACACCACAGATGAGAAATGTGCAAAGGTCGAGCCGGCCTTTTTGGGGCCTAAGTCATTGAAACTAGCAGCTTATCAGAGCACAGGGGCTGAGAGCTGGCGGGACACATGAGGTGTCTACGCCCCAACCCTGTCCACCCGGTAGGCCCAGCTTAAAACAACAGCTGCCGCATGACTGACATTAAGCGACTCAACATGGGAGGCCATTGGGATTTTGAGCATCGTTTTACAATAAGATTTATTTACCTCTTCAATTCCAAAACCTTCAGATCCAAACACAAATGCGCGAGGCCCCTGAGGGTTGAGTTGCGCCTCGTAGAGCTCTTTTGATTGGTCCGATACATCGAGACCAAAGATTTCATAATCTGATTTCTTTAATGTTTTGAGAGGCACCTCAAGAGATTCCACTTTCATGAATGACACTCGAAACGCACACCCCGCAGAGGATTTAATCACCGCAGCGGTGACCGAAGCACTTCGATCTTGCTCGTGAATAATCAAACTTGATCCAAACGCAGCGGCACAGCGAGTGATGGATCCCAGATTGTGAACATCCTCGACGTGATTACACAAAATAATGGAGCGGTGTTTGCGCATCTCCTGCGCATCATACGTCTTGTAAAATGGATGGTTGGTTTTGAAGGCAATTCCTTGATGATTCTCTTTTTGAAGTGCAGCAGGAATTCCCTCTTGAATCTTGATCGAATCAAACTGAGCACCCAATTGGCCGCGCAACCACTCATAAGCCGATTTTGTTTCCACGTAGCACTCCAGAATAGAGGAACGAGCAGACACGGCTTCCTTAAAAATATTTCGACCAAACAAAATCACAAGGCTTCTTAGCTTGGTTCCACGGGAACTAAAAGGGAGTTTTTCTCACGTTGATCGCAGAGCGCGAAAGGCTCGCCGTGCACGCACAACGAAGTCTTTGACGAGAATCGGATCTTTTTTGCCGTCAGGACCTTCGACTCCCGTGTGAACATCAACCCCTGCGGGGCGAACGACTGAAATGGCCTCTTCCACATTGGCTGGCCTGATACCGCCAGCAAGAATGAGGGGCTTTGGACTAAGCTCAACGAGTCTTCGGCTGATTTGCCAATCATGAGTTTTACCTGTTGCCCCCATCGCACCCGTCTTCGCGTCAAAGGTATCAGTAATAAAAAAATCGACATGATCAGAAAAAGTTTGAATCTCCCTCTCAAGGTCGTGAAGATTGTTTTCTCGAACAATGAGGCTTTTGATGATCTGTATGTTGGGCTCTTGTCTCCTGAGAAGCTGAATCTCGTTGAGCGAAATCAATCCGTGCAGCTGAACAATTGAAACATGAAGCTGGGACATAAGCGCCAGAACCTCAGAGGCACGATCCAAATAAGTGATCAAAACAGGATGAGCTGATGGGGGCATCAATGAAATCAAGCGCGCCGCCTCGGCCTCTGAAACGTCCGGCTTGTGGTAACCAAGACGCAGGGGAAACCCCACGAGCTCAACTCCCGCTTCCACAATCGTATGAAGATCCGCTTCATTTGAAACACCGGCGACTTGGATCATGAGAAAACTCTAATATGTCCGGATCTCAATATCAGTGAAAATCTTTGTCTTGAGAACAGTGACCGACTGGCAGCGCCATGCAACTATGAAACGTTCTGCATTGGACCTCTTGGCAGTCGGATTCAGATTGCGAGGCGGGACCCTGAAGACACACCCCCATCGCGGAATCGGCCGCACCAGTGCAGTTAAAAAACTGTCTGAGATAAGGATGGCGATCACCTGGAAAGGAGTGAAAGTCCGGCGAGTGAGTGGGCTTAGCCAAAACTAACTGGCTGGGAGACAGCACAAAAAGAAGCAAAGAAAGAAATCCTAAAATTCGTAAAGCAAGAATCCTCATATCAAACCACCTCGCAGGTTCCAGATAGAGCAAAGAGCATGCCGCCGTTCGGCGGTTGATAAACGGCTAGCGCAGATCGGGGGTTTCAAGATTTTCACCCCCAGGGACGTTTTTTGTCACTTTTAAAGAGGGCCCGCCGCAGAAAACAGCCGTTCGAAAAACTTAGTATTTTGCGGTTGAAACTGATGCTGCCAGTCGCTAGGTACAAGCGCTCTATGCGGATCTGCTTGAGTCTTTTGACACTGCTCTGCATGGCGCTTTCCCCTGCAATCGCCAGTGAGAATCCCTGCGCCAAGAGTCTCGTCTCAGTAGGTTCTGCTCAGTTTCAAGATGCTCAAAAGTACGTCTACTTTCTGATTGGAGCCCCCAATGCCGGCAAAGGTACCGCTGGAAAGCCTCTCGCAAAAACTTTGCAACTTCCGTACGTGTCGACGGGTGATATTCTTCGCGGCATCATTGCAAGCGGTTCAGCTCTAGGACAAAAGATTGCCCCCATCATCGCCAGCGGCCAAAACATTCCGACGGAAGACCTCAAACCCATCCTCACCGAATGGATCAGCGCTCAAAATCCTGAAATCGGATTTGTGATGGATGGATCCCCTCGTAAACTCATTGAGGCCCTTGCACTCGAAGAAATCATTCAGAAAGCGGGCTACAAAGGAATTCGGGCCATCTACTTTCAGGTTTCCACAAAGACACTTCTTGAGCGTGCTGCAGGGCGGGTGATTTGCAGTTCAAAAAGCTGTGGGCAGTCTTTTCATCAGCTGTTCATGCCTCCAGCACGGCTGGGTCTTTGCGATCTTTGCAACAGCCCTCTTATTCGACGAAACGACGATCAGTCCGAGGAAGTCGTCTTGAATCGCACTCGAACCTTTGAAAACGATACGCTTCCTGTCATTGAGTATTTTCGCACAAAAGGTTTTCTCTTCGAGCTCAACACTGAGCAAAGTCCGCAGGAAGTCCTGAAAGATCTTTTTCAGATCGCTTTTCAACAGAAGGACTAGATCAAAAGACAGATTGCCGCTTATGATTTCGTTCGGAGGAAATCATTATGAACTTTTCAAAAGTTGCACTCATCTCTCTGGTTACTTTTCTGTCAGCCCATCAAACCCATGGCGCTGCTGCCAACTGGGATCGATCCCTCAAAGTTTCGGGCAATGCCAATCTGGCGAACAACTCCTCTGTTATCGGAAAGCCGTCGGGGCTTCTAACCACCTTAGGCCTCGGTCTGGATTCAAGCTTTTCCTATAACCAGCAGCAACATGAATGGAAAAACACCATCACTTATCGTCTCGCCTTCTCTCGCGATCCCGTGATTAAGAAGTTCGCCAAACCAACCGATCAACTCGTAGCGGACTCAGCCTATTTTTATCACTTGAAGTCTGCTCCCTGGTTTGGCCCCTTTGCTCGCGGTGGCCTCGAAGCACCTCTGCTAAAGGGCTATGATGTTCAGGCCAATACCGCCACCTACCAAATCACTCGCGGCAGCGGTACGACGAGTGAATCCGCCAAATCTTTAAACCTGACAGACCCTCTGAAACCTCTGACTCTCAAGGAATCCCTGGGAGCTTTTATCAAACCCAAATCCAGCGAGTTGGCTCAACTTGAGTTTCGACTGGGCCTTGGAGGTCGACAGACATTTTCTGCAGGTCAACTCGCCTTGGCCGATAACGCGGCCACAGCAGAGATCGAGGTACAGGAGTTGAAGAGCGTTTATCAGATCGGCTCTGAGGCCTTTGGTCAATTAAGCGGAAAATGGAACTCCAAAATTTCTTACAAAGCCTATGCAGAGATTTTGACTCCGTTCTACACCAACAAAGAAAGCTCTGATTCCCGATCAGCACTTGATCTAACGAACTACGATTTGGGCACGAAAGTGGATCTTGCGGTTGCATCATGGGCCTCGCTTACTCACGAGTTTAAGGCCCTCAAACAACCTCAGCTTTTGGATAAGTTTCAAATCTCGACTTCGCTTTTGTTGAATGTTGGATTTGACGTTTTTGCCTCCAAGAAAGGCTAGTGACCACACCATCGAAGCCTCGACAATTTTTGTTCACTTCTCGCTAAAGCCTGCATAATCGGGCTTTGGCGCACGCCTTTTTGGCCCTTGGAGACAGGTCCGAAATTTGCACTTGCAGAGGGGTGATGCGGCGATCGTTGACGAGGCAACTTACGGTGGTGGAATATGTCTTATCCTCGTGGTCAAAGATTAGGTGAACTTCTCCTTCGAATGAAACTCATTAATGCCGATCAGCTGGCTGACGCACTTGGTGAGCAAGCAAATCTTCGAGCGACTCAGATCAAGCGTCAGTTTCGGATTGGCGAAATTCTTATCTTCAAACGCTCATTGAATCTCACTCAACTTCAAGCCGCACTCAGAGCTCAAGCAGGGGGCGCCAACAACAGCATTTCTGGCGTACGCTCAATCAAGACCTTCAAAAAGGCAACTCCCGCCGACGTAGATGAACCCAGCGAAATTTCTCGAATCATCAAGGGGATTCGGAATATGTTTGCCAAGTAAAATGGGGTGCCTAACAGGATCTCTCACGTTGCTCTGCGGATTCGAGCCGCGAGGGCGGGCCCCAGTTTTCAGACACGAGTAGATCAAGGCGCGACGAACGAGCTCGAAGGAGTGGGCTCTGATGCCCATGACTGAAGAGCGAAAGAGAAGCAACGCAGAGATACGACGTGTATGGAAAATGGGGTGCCTGACGGGGCTCGAACCCGCGACGCCCGGAGTCACAGTCCAGTGCTCTACCAGCTGAGCTACAGGCACCACCTTTTGGAAAACTCGAATCTCAAATCCCTACCAGAACCCATGTTGCTGGTAGAGCTCGTGCTCTCTGTTTCTTTGGCTCGCCATGGGCGAGACGCTGAGCTACAGACACGACCTTAAGAAACGAATTCCCATTGCTTTACATCAAAAAAAGCGTCACTTGCAATGAACTAAGCAGAAGAATGCGACTGCTTCACGTTAAGGCCCGAGATTTCCCTTAACCCCTGGTTGATATTCATTATTTCTCTCTCTAGGATAAATTCGCTGGGCCGCCCAAAAGGCGGATGTTTGAGGTTTAAAGTCCATTTTTCAGATGGCAGACTATTGTCTGAAACCGGCGCTTTAATCCTCGTGACCTAGTTAAAGGAGATGCGAATGAAGCCCCTCAGCCCGCTCGAAGAACTTCCCATTTTCACCACACAGATTAATGCTTTCATCAATTGGACTCGCAAAAACGCCCTCTGGCCTTTGCCGTTTGGTACCGCGTGCTGCGGAATTGAATATATGGCTGTGGTGGGTACTCACTACGACGTCTCCCGATTTGGAGCTGAAGTCGTTCGCTTCTCGCCACGCCAGAGCGATCTTTTGATTGTTGCGGGGACCATCACCGAAAAAATGGCTCCCATCCTTCGTCGAATTTACGAACAAATGCCCGAACCAAAATGGGTTCTCAGTATGGGCGTTTGTGCTTCCTCAGGGGGTTTTTATCGCTCCTACCATACCGTCCAAGGCATTGAGTCACTTGTACCGGTCGACATCTATGTGCCTGGCTGCCCTCCGACCCCGGAGGCTGTCATCCAAGGAATTATGAAACTTCAAGAGAAGATTGCAAAGGGAGATACCCCTCAGCAGCGCCTTCTTGAAAAGAGAAAATCAGCCGCCTCTTCAACGGGTGGCTCAGAGACTGATTCGATCGAATAATTAGAAGGAGCGCCGCTCGTGGAATTTCATTTTCAACTCATTACTCAGATGAAAGAAGCTCTTGGGGATAACGCGATCTTACATCACGAGAAAACTCAAAACCCCAATGAGATTTCAATTTCCATTCGCCCAGCTTTTATCAAGAAGGCTGCCGAGTTTTTGAAGTTTAAAAAGGGCTATCGCTGGATGTTGGATATTGCCGGCGTTCACTACCCTCAACGAGAAGCAGAACTTGAAGCCGTTTATCACTTCTTCAACCACGAACAAAACAAACGAGTTCGCTTGAAGGCTCCGATCAAGAACGGCGAAGCGATTCCCAGCATCACTTCGGTTTACAAAGCGGCCAATTGGTTTGAACGAGAAGCCTTTGATATGTTCGGGATCAAGTTTGAAGGACATCCCAATCTCACTCGGATCCTTTGCCATCACAAATTCGAAGGTCACCCTCTTCGCAAAGATTACCCCGCGGACCGCAATCAGATTTTGGACGAACCGGAACCATTTACATTCCCTCCCCTTCCTAAGTCTTCAGATGACGATGACATTCTCACCACTCAACGGATGACAGTGAACCTTGGCCCCTCACACCCTGCAACCCACGGAACCTTCCGTTGGTACTGCGAGCTTGAGGGTGAGACGATCACTCGAGCTAAGACGGAGATCGGCTATTTGCATCGCTGCTTTGAGAAGATGGCTGAGACTCACAAGTACACTCAGGTCATCCCCTACACTGATCGATTGAATTATCTCTCAGCTCCCATGAATAATTCTGGCTACTGCCAAGCGATTGAGCGGCTTATTGGAATTGATATTCCGCATCGCGCTCAATTCATCCGAGTGATTTTGAACGAGCTCTCTCGAATCATTGATCACCTCGTCTGCATTGGAACCACGGCGGTGGATATGGGAGCGCTCACGACTTTCTGGTTCTGCTTCAAACAAAGAGAAAATGTTTATACTCTCTTCGAAAAACTTTGCGGCAACCGAATGCTGACCTCGATCACTCGAGTAGGTGGCGTGATTGGCGATCTCGATCAGGATTGGATCCGGGAATGCCGAGCTGTTTGCAAGGATATTGCCGCCACAGTCGATGAAGTCGACGGCCTCCTAAGCAATAATAAGATTTGGCTCAACCGAATGCGTGGTACTGGAGTGATGACTCAGGACTTCGCCATTGATTACGGCTTTACCGGTCCTTGCCTTCGAGCTACCGGCTACGCCTTGGATCTCAGAAAGTCTGAGCCCTATTATCACTATGAAGAGTTTAATTTTGATGTCCCCACAACAACTGAAGGGGATAACTTTGCTCGATACTGGATTCGTATTCAGGAAATGCGCGAGTCGCTCAAGATTATTGAGCAGGCACTGACCAAAATCCCAGGTGGACCTACTATGGTCACCGATCCTCTGATTGCGCTACCTCCCAAGCACGAGGTCTACTCCAACATCGAAGCTCTCATGAATCACTTCATGCTGGTGATTGAGGGAATCAAGCCGCCCAAAGGCGAAGTTTACTCATACTCCGAAGCTGCTAATGGCGAGCTTGGCTTCTATGTGATCTCGGATGGAACGGGACATCCCTACCGGGTCAAAGTCCGCCCTCCCTGCTTCCCGATTTACTCTTCATTTGAAGACGTGATTACTGGCGGCTTGATTGCCGACGCAGTGGCGACCTTGGGACAATTCAATGTGATCGCAGGAGAACTCGATCGTTAAGGAATTTTTATGGCAATAAATCCAAAACAAACTGAAGTTCAATTTAGCGAGAAGAGCATGAAGGAGTTCAATGCCCTTCTGACTCGTTATGATTCAAAGCGATCGGCCCTTTTGCCGGTGCTTCACCTGGCTCAAGATGAGTTCGGATGCCTTTCGGACGATGTCGTTCACTATGTGGCGCGTCTGATGGAACTTCCTTCCGTTCAAGTCCTTGAAGTCATCACTTTTTATCATATGTTCCACCGAAAGCCCGTGGGTGAGAATAACTTTCAGTTTTGTGTGACCTTGAGCTGCTGGATGGCAGGCTCTCATCAGCTGATGAAGAGCACGCTCTCTCGATGGGGTGTGCGCGAAGGCGAGGTCACCTCTGATGGAAAATTCTCAGCGATGCGCGTTCAGTGCCTCGGAAGCTGCGGTTCAGCCCCTGTCGTTCAAGTGAACGAAACATATTACGAGAATTTAACTCCAGAAAAACTCAACCGCTTGATCAGTTCTTGCAAAGAGGGAGATCCAAAAGCGTCATGATAAAGAAGACAAAACACGCCGGTAATATGCGGCCAATGGCTATTGAACAAAAACCTCTGGAATCAGAAAAGCGCGTTCTGCTGGAGCATGAGTTTGTTCCAAACATTCATAAGATCGATGTCTATGCTGGTAAGGGTGGATATCAGGCGCTCAAAAAAGTGCTTCAAGGTAAGATGACGCCCGATCAAGTGATTGCCGAAGTGAAGGCTGCGAACCTGCGCGGTCGCGGTGGTGCAGGATTTCCCACAGGTATGAAGTGGGGCTTCGTTCCCAAAAACGATGGCAAGCCACACTACTTGCTATGTAACGCCGATGAGTCCGAGCCTGGAACTTTTAAGGATCGAGTCATTTTGGAAAAGCTTCCCCATATGATGATTGAGGGCATGATCATTGGCGCTTACGCCATTGGTGCCGCTCGCTCATATGTTTACATTCGAGGTGAATACACTTACGCCGCCGAAATCATCAATCAGGCGATTCAGGAAGCTTATCGAGCAGGATTTCTGGGAAAGAATATTCTTGGATCAGGATTTGATCACGATATGGCCGTGCATCGTGGAGCGGGAGCCTATATCTGCGGGGAAGAGACCGGATTGATCTCCTCTCTTGAGGGCAAGAAGGGCATGCCCAAATTGAAGCCCCCCTTTCCGGCCGTTGAAGGATATCTCAAATGTCCAACGGTTGTGAACAACGTCGAAACCTTGGCGACTGTTCCTTGGATCATCAACAATGGCGGGGCTGCGTATACGCAAATGGGAACTCCCAAAAGCTCTGGCACAAAAATGTGGTCCGTCAGTGGCGATGTCAATCGACCAGGCGTTTATGAAGTCGAGTGCGGCAAGCCCTTTCGCGTTTTGCTCGAAGAGTGCTGCGGCGGCATGAAAAACGGAAAGAAGTTAAAGGCTGTTATTCCTGGAGGCTCTTCAGCCCCCATTCTCACCGCGGAAGAAGCCATGAATATGACTCTCGACTATGAGAGCATCGCCAGCTTCGGCTCAATGCTTGGATCCGGCGGAATGATTATTCTCGATGAAAGTCGCGATTTGGTTCAGGTGCTCAAGAATCTCGCTGAGTTCTATCACGATGAATCCTGTGGCCAATGTACGCCTTGTCGAGAAGGCACAGGCTGGATTGAAAAGATTCTTCACTCGTTTACCGAGAAAGAAGCGAAGCGAGATGATGTTGAGCTTTTGAAGAAGATTTCTGCGAACATGATGGGACGAACCATTTGCGTGCTGGCCGACTCCATCGCGATGCCGGTCGAGAGCTATATTCGCAAGTTCCCCAAAGAGTTTGAAAACTATCTTCAGAAACCGAAGACTTTAGAAATGAAACAAAGGGTGGGCTAACAATGGCCAAGATCACAATCAACGGAAAAGAGATTGAAGTTCCACAAGGGAAAAACCTTGTCGATGCCGCAAAAGATGCTGGCGTTGATATTCCACACTATTGCTACCATGCTGGCCTCTCTATTGCGGGTCAGTGCCGAATGTGTCTGGTTGAACTTGAGGGAAATCCGAAGCTCCAAATTGCCTGCAACACTAAGTGCAGTGAGGGCATGAAGGTTCATACCAATACCGAGAAGGTGGAGAGCGCCGTTCAGTCGAGCCTAGAGATGCACCTGATCAATCATCCCATTGATTGCCCCATTTGCGACCAGGCAGGCGAGTGCGGCCTACAAAATTACTACATGCAGCACGGCAAGTATCACTCCGAGATGCACGAGGAAAAGGTTCACAAGGAAAAGGTCGTTGATCTTGGCGATCACGTTGTCCTTGATAAAGAGCGCTGCATTCTCTGCAGCCGCTGCGTACGCTTCACTCAGGAAGTTTCTAAGACTAATGACTTTGGGATCTTTCAACGTGGCGATCGTTCGACCATTGGAACCTATGGAGACGCCCCTCTCAAAGGCAACTACCAGCTCAACACGGTGGATATTTGTCCTGTAGGAGCGCTGACTTCCAAAGACTTTAGATTCGAGCAAAGAGTTTGGTTCTTGGATGAAACAGATTCCATCTGTGGTGGCTGCAGCAAAGGCTGCAATGTGTCGGTCCATCACAAAAAAGGAAAACATGTTTATCGTCTGAAGCCTCGGACCAATGAACAAGTAAACGGCTACTGGATGTGCGACAAGGGTCGATATACTTACAAAAATTCGAATTACGACAAACGCCTAACACACGCTCAACTTGGCGGGGTTGATCTGCCTCATGATGAAGCTATCGCGTCTTGGGCTAATGACTTGAAGGTGCTGATTGCCACTGAACGTCCCGAAGAAGTCGGCATCTTTTTGACTCCTCATATGACTCAAGAGGAAATCAGCTCGATTGTTGAGCACTTCTCGAAAAATCTCGGCGTGACGAAGTTTTTCTCAGAGGACATTGAAAAGCTCAGCAAAGAAGATAAGGACGTTGACGGACTTTTACTTCGATCGGATCACTATCCCAACTCGAAGGGCTTCTTGAAGCTTACCTCTGCTTCAAAGATTAAGTTCCAGCAAGTCGAGGACTTGGTGTCCGCTCTTCAAAAGGGCAGCATCTCTCACCTGATCTTGTTTGTCCCAGAGGGGGATAAGATTCTCCCCTCAATGACAAGAATTGCTCAGGTCACTCGACCCGATCTCTTTGTCGTTGCTATTAGCCCTCAAAGTTCAGCCGTGGAGCTCTTCCCGTCCGCTTTGACCCTGCCTTCACTGAGTCACTATGAGAAAACGGGAACCATTGTGAACCATGCTGGGCTTGAGCAGAAAATGATCGGTGGTTTCAAAATGTTTAAGGAATCTCATTCGATTCAGGAGATCATTGAGCAACTGAAAGCCAAATCTACTGAATCACAGCAAAGAGAAAGGGCGGCACGATGATCTCGAAGCTCGAAAAGCACTCTTATATGATTGGTATTGTTCGAGGGATGCTTCGAACGGGGGGCCACTTTGTAAAAAACCTTCTGAGAATTACGAAGGTTCCAACGATTCAGTACCCTGAACAGCGCCGGAACTATTCCAATCGATTTATGGGAGTTCACATTCTGACCAAAAAGCCTGCTGGAGATATCGCATGTACAGCTTGTATGTTGTGCGCGACGAATTGCCCTGCGGAGTGCATTCATATTGTTGCTGCGGAATCCCCCAATCCCAAAGTGGAGAAATATCCCGCAGTCTATGAGATTGATCTTCTTCGCTGTGTATTCTGTGGTTTTTGCGAAGAAGCCTGCCCCGTGGATGCGATTCGAATGGGTCGTGACTATGAGATGGCCGAGCTTTCTGAGCGAAATTTTGTGGTCGGAATTGACTATTTGATGAACCGACCAGCTCTTAAAAACAAAAACATTAGCTTGTTTCATGAGCCCGAAAAGATTGTGAAAGTAGAACCCAAGCAAGAGCGCAAGATTGCTTAGACAATCGGGAGATTTCTCTGCGAATAGGTCACTTTGAAATTAAGGCCATCAATACGGGAATGTTCAAACTCGATGGTGGGGCCATGTTTGGCTCGGTTCCTAAACCCATGTGGGAGAAGGCTATTCCTCCCGATGAGATGAACCGCATTCCCATGGCACTTCGACTAATTTTGCTTCGAGATCTCAAAACAGGGCGCAATTTGATTGTAGATACAGGAATCGGACACAAGTGGTCCGAGAAACTCGAAAAGATCTATGCGATCGATCATTCGCAGGAGACCCTCCTCTCAGCTTTAGCAAAAGAAGGAATTCGATTTGATCAGATTACAGACGTCGTTCTCACGCATTTGCATTTTGATCATGCAGGCGGAGCCACTGAGAAGAATGCTAATGGCGAGATCGTCGCGGCCTTTCCGAATGCAAAGTATTACATCCAAAAAGATAATTATGACTGGGCCACTCGTCCCAACTCACGAGAGGCAGCGAGTTATCTACCAGAGAATTTTGAGCCCCTCGTAAGAGCTGGCAAGCTTGTGATTTGTGATGGAGTGAAAGACTTCGAGGCCCAAATTCAATGGCCGGGATTCAGCGTTATTGTTAGCTATGGACACACCATTGGGCTTCAGTGTCCGAAGATTACCATCGAAGATAAAGTTTTCTTTTACCCCTCAGATCTTATTCCTACTTCAGCTCATGTGCCGCTGCCGTGGGTGATGGGCTATGACATTCATGTGATCAAGATCTTGGATGAAAAAGAAGCTGTCCTGAAAGATGCAGCAGCTGGAGATTGGATTTTTGTTTACGAGCATGATCCAAAAATTCCAGCCTCGACGATCCGAATGGGATCCAAGCACTTTGAGGTTAAACAATCCCTTTCATCATCTCTCTCGGTCTAAACAAGCAGGATTGCGCATTCTTTGCGTAGGGCAGCCCCTCTGACCGTCTCAGGCCGTCAAAACCTTGGCACAAGCATTGCAAAATCCTGTTCATACCTAGTTGGCGTGGAACCTGCCAGAGACGGGGCAGGTCGAGGTGGTGTGAACAATGAAAGTGATTGGCGTTTTACTTGCTCTTGCTGGGCTCTTTTTGAGCGCCTGCTCGTCAGATAGTCGAATGTCTTCTACGCCGACTTCGCAGGTCGGCTTGAACTCAAACTCAATTCAAAATGGCAAAGATGGAATCAGCTGCTTTGATGGCAATGCTGAGGATCTAAACTCCGATGGCGTCATCGACGAATCCGAACGATTGGCAGACTCTGACGACGATGGATTTGCGGATGCTGACCGAAATCAAGATGGTAAAGTCGATGCGGCCGACTGTATCGGAAGCGCAGGAGCTGAGGGCCCTCAAGGAATCCAAGGCATTCA
>CAZZLQ010000009.1:28538-47656 GCA_964655245.1 uncultured Bacteriovoracaceae bacterium
ATCCAAGGCATTCAAGGAATTCCCGGTGTCGCGGGACCTAAAGGAGACAAGGGGGACACTGGAGCTACTGGAGCTACTGGAGCTACCGGAGCCACGGGAGCAACTGGTGCGACGGGAGCGACAGGCGCAACAGGACCTCAAGGTCCCCAAGGACTTAAAGGCGACAAAGGTGATCGAGGGGATGTCGGCCCCGCAGGAGCAACGGGACCCCAAGGTCCTGCCGGAGCAACTGGCCCAGCAGGCGCTCAAGGTCCCCAAGGTGAAAGAGGACTTCAAGGTTTTACAGGTGCAACAGGTGCTTCAGGCCCAATGGGTCCTGCCGGCCCCGCAGGAGCAACGGGACCTCAAGGTCCCCAAGGACTTAAAGGCGACAAAGGTGATCGAGGTGATGTCGGCCCCGCGGGTGCAACGGGACCTCAAGGCCCTGCCGGGCTCAACGGTTTGATGGGACTCATGGGACCCCAAGGTCCCGAAGGACCTCAGGGTCCGCAAGGTCCGGAAGGAACATGTGGATGTCCACCTCCTCCGCCACCTCCTCCGCCGACTGGATGCTCACCCGCAGATCAAATGACGAATCCCGATGAACCCGGGGAATGTACTTTGAGCTGCCCGCCTGGTTCGACTCTGGTTGTGGGTGTGACTCAAGGTGGTCCTAACTGTTACGCAGAGCCCGACTACGTGAACAATTCGGTGACTTGTAAGTACATTCCCCCCACCGATGGAAGCGCGGGCGGTGGTGGCACCAGCGGAAGCGGCGGCCCGGTGCTTGGAGTGATGGCATGTTCATGCTGGGCGGTTTGCTCCCCTACGGGTGCACCTCCAGTGCCCTAGACCCTGAGAGTTGAGCGCGCAGAGTTTTTTTGACGAGGTGATGTGTGACAACTGGATCGATGCAATTCGTTATCTGTGGTGCACTTTGCTTGAGCGCTTGCTCAAGCGACAGCAGTGTTAAAACCAATCCATCGACGACGGCACTCTCTGCTTCGTCGACCTGTAACCCTCCCCCGCCTCAAAACGGAGTTCACTGCTGGGAAGCAAACCTCCAAGATCTTGATGGCGACGGATCCCTTTCGCTGGAGGAAACGACTGCTGCCGATATCAATGGTGATGGTTCACTCGATGTTTATGACTGCCTAGGTCAAGTCGGCGAGCGAGGACCTCAAGGACTGAAGGGCGACACTGGACCCGCCGGTCAAAATGGAACCAACGGTAGAGACGGAACCAATGGAACAAATGGAGTCAACTGCTTCGATGGCATGACTATGGATCAAAACGGCGATGGCGTTATCAATCGACTCGACTGCCGAGGCCCTGCTGGAAACAACGGAAGCAATGGAGCGAACGGACAAAACGGCCGCGATGGTATCAACTGCTATGACGGTCTCAATGTGAACACCGATGACCGAAATGGTGACGGTCAACTCACTGTTGCTGACTGCCAGGGCGCCGATGCCAATCCTCAGTTTGGTACTCTTGAAGTCATTAAATGCAAGGTCGGTGGAGATATTCCGGGCGGTGTGGACTCAACAGGTTTGATGAATGAACATTTTCAGAATTCAAATGGCTCCGCACTTTCAGCTACAGCACAGTGCTCACCGGGTAAGATGTTGATCATGTCCATGGTCACTTCGGTAAAGCTCTCTAACAATATTATTCAGGGAAACACCAACGATCCCAAGATTGACTACGGAGTGGCCTCCGGGCGATTCAATATCAACGATCCCTATCCCACTCGAATCGAGTGCTTTTTTACGAACCGATTTCCCAACAATCAAAATCCACCCAGCGATGGCACTATTGCCGTAACGGGGATGGGGCTTTGTGCTCCCATTCCAACGCCTTAGGAGAAGCTCGTGATGAAACGAATCGAAGTGATTCTGATCTCTCTCGTCTCTCTCGCTGGTTGCTCAAATGCTGAGTTTTCCTCGCGAGCTTTCAACAACACTGCCATGAGTGGTGACTCCACCTCAGAGGATCTAAGAGGAATCGATGGTGTAAGATGCTGGGAAGGAATCACCAACGATGCCAATGGAGATGGCCTTCTCAATGCAGAGGACTGCCAAGGCGCTGAGGGACCCATCGGACTCACAGGGCTACGAGGCGATGCAGGCCTCAATGGAAGCAACGGAAGCGATGGTCGAAACGGAGCGAATGGACGCAATTGCTTTGATTCCACCGGTGACTCGGATGGTAATGGCTCAGTCAACTCAGCCGACTGCCGAGGCCCTCAAGGAGCAAGCGGGATCAACGGAGTAAACGGGATGAATGGACGGCCTGGACAAGACTGCTTTGCTAATCTTTCAGACAGAAATGGAGATGGCCTCGTCGACGCTCGCGACTGTCTCGGACTGCCAGGTGCAATTCAATTCAACGGGTTTGAGACCATTGGATGTGCGATTGGTCGACTCCCGGGTGGAGTGGATCCTCAAAACCTCATGAATGTAAACTCGATCAGCAGCTTCTCAACTGCGACGTGTCCGCCTGGCAAAAGACTTGTCGCTGCCGGTCTACTTGGCTCCTACCAAACTGAAGGCACGGTTCCGCTCCAACCCTTCTTTGGAAGAGCTCTGATTGAACATGGTGTGGCCATTGGAAAAGCTGAGCCAACAGATCTCCATACAAACAAAATCCAATGTTTCATCGGAGATCGAAATCCGCACGAGTGCCCTAATCCGCCGTGTGCGGAACAACTCTTCGATATGGGTGTCGCTGCATGGGGGCTTTGCGCTCCTATTGCTGACGGCTCGGCCAGCCAGGATTAATCATCATCATCACCGACCTCTTCCTCTCCATCGTCATACTCGCCATCGCGATCTGAATCTTTATGGAGTGATGCAGAATTCTTGATATTTTCAATGATGAGATCCAGAAGACTTTCATTTGAAGTCTCGCTAATCGTAATCGTTCCATCAGTCACAGTAGCGGTGTCGAGATTAACACCCGTGAACCACTCATTCACATTGAACCCCATGATAAAGATCGCTTCAGAGGATAGTATAATTCCAGAGGTTGTGTTTCGGATCGTAAACTCGCGGTCGAGATCGATCTCAATCACAAAGGGCGTTGAGTCAGCCCTTGCTCCTTGGATCTTCATCGAAAGATCTGCCATCTCTGCAAAACTATGATCCTCAGATATTCGAACATCAATACGGCAGATCTTTTTTACATTGGCATCAAACTGCACCAACTCTTCGGGAACTAACAAATCAATCATCTTCGCTGAGGAGAGAGCTGAGATGCTCTCGTCATTGGCCGTCTCACAGTTTTCAAAGGGGCGGTAGCGAATCTGATCGACTACGATCTTAGCAGAGCTCACTTCAACGCCCGATGAGAGCGTCAGGCCGGTCGAGGCCGACTTAACGATTGCCTGCATCACAAGTCCAACCGCTTTTGGATTTCCTGAATCCGTGCCTCCACAAGAAATCAAGAGCACCATCAATGCAGCGATTTTCTTCATCGATCTCATTTTAACTCCCCTCACTTAAAGGAAATAGCTGAAAGTTAAGCTGAACCACCTGGCAGCCCTTGGGACGATCGGCCTCAAAGTGAGACAAAGTCCTTCTCCTAAACTGCAAGATCATCTTCTTGATGGATTTAATCTCATCTGGGGTGAGTGCCAATGTGATCGAGGAGATGTCCCTCGTATCAGCGTCTAAATGATGAAGAGCGTGAAGGCCCCTCTGAATCATCTGCTCGTGAAATGAAAAAAGAGCAAGCGACTTCACTTCTGGTGCTGAGGCAATATTGCCACTGCTCAATTTTAAACGTCCGTTAGAACCTCGCTCGATCAGTTGCAACCGCAGCAGACAATCGATTGCAACTTCAACCTGGGCCGGCGTCACCTGCCCCATCAACCGACCGGCAATCCAACCAGAGTCCTCCTTGAAGTCAGGCAGGGAAATCAGTTCGCGAATGGCGGAAAAATACCATTTTGAAAAATACTCATATTGATCAGCCTCAAGCTCTTTGATCTCTCGAAATCGTTTCGCCTTACTGATCTTTCCGAAATAAGTATTTTTGCTTGAGCTGTCTTGAGATTGATTGAAGAGCGCCAGATTGGTCAGAAACTCTTCCTCCGATCGCGTGAGCTTGAATGCCTTGGAAAACGCCTGAATCATCTTCGTGCTCAGGTTTCGTTTTCCATCAATCACAAGCTTCAGATAATTGTAACTCTTGATCCCAGCCATTCGAGCAAAAACCCGATAAGAGAAGCCCTTGTTGGATTTCTTTAGAAACTCATACATATCTTTGAGATAAGCGCGGTGGTGATTGTATCCAAAGATATCGGGCCTCATCCTATCGGTTCCTCACTTAACTGTTACAGAGAACTATCGTCTCCAAGCTCATCCTCGGTCTCATCCTCTGAATCATCGTCATCATGCTCACAGCTGACTCGGCTCTCGCGGAACACAGCCTCCTCGAGTCCGTCTTCGTAACCGGCACAAGTCCCCAAAGCGGGAAACTCGGCGTTGACTAAAAAGGATCCCGGCGCAGTCTCGTGAAGATTGCCGGCTCCACTACAAGCCACCAGATCAAACTGATCAAAAATCGATGCTAAATTCACCTCGGCCACAATAGCGTTGATCGAGCCCTCTTTAACAAGCAAACCTCCCGCAGGCTCAATATCGATTTCCTCATCCGAATTGACTGCTGTCTCAACGACTACTCCTTCAGCCACAGTGGCGATCACATGAATGGTGGGATTAGCCTCCTCAGCGCCCTTCAATCGAATACGCTTGTAGGTTCCCGAGGGAATTTGAAAGTCCGACAGTGGAGGAGTGGACTCGCCAGTCAAGAGATCGAACACAAAGGGTCCAACAATCTTCACCTTATCCTCAACCTCAGACTCACCTTGCTCCTCAACACAATCCGCTCGATCGTCGAGGCCTCGATGGTCGTCATTGTCTTCACAGCCGCGGCCCTCGGGCAACCAAAGCTCAATACTTTCAATCGTCACGGTAGCAGTGGAGATATCAATGCCATCACCAATGGTGAGCGCGGTCGCATTGGCTGCAGTACTGAGACGCAATCCAAATTGAGCCGTTGTGACATCTCCATCCAACAAAAGCGAGCCTCCTCCACAACCAACAAGCCCCACTCCTAAGCCCACATTCATTGCGACAACTCGAAAATCTCCAAAAATTCCAAAATCCATTCTGAACATAACGTTCCTCCTAGACTCAGAATACAGCAGACACCTCAATGCGAGCAGTGGTCACCACCACTAAATGTTAACAAATGTTAACGAGCCACAAAAGCCTGATCATGTAACCTATTGATCTTACTTGTCTTTTTTGAAATATCCGTTTACTACAGATGAGCGCTTATCACTAAAAATGCGATTTTGTTAACAGCAGCTCACGATTGAATACGAGCTGAGATTTTGCCCTTCCAGAGCTGAATCAACAGCTTATCCCCAAGCTTCACATCGGAGACTTTGCGAATCACTTTACCAGACTTCTCTTCTCGAACGATGGAATAGCCGCGCTCCATGATGGTGAGAGGACTCAAGAGTCTCAGCTTTTGCTCAAGCTGTTGAACTTTCCAACGAATTCGCTCAATGGGAATCTTCTGACTCGTGCGGAGCTTCTCCCATGCCAACTCAAGCCTGTGTGAAAAGGTTTTTAGTCGTACGATCGGAGATCCCTGACCAAGCCTCAGCTTCAACCTTTCAAATCTCAGATGAACCTGCCCCACTCGATCGCGAAGTCTGTATTCGAGACGTTGGATGAGCTCATCGACGCGCATCTCCGTGTATTCAAGACGGCCGGTCATCTTTTGAGCTAAACGCGAAATGAGATGGTCCAAATGCTGCATCAACTCATATCGACTGCCAACGACGAGTTCAGCGGCAGCAGAGGGAGTTGGAGCCCGCAAGTCAGCCACGAAATCAGCAATTGTAAAATCAATCTCATGTCCTACAGCGGAGATCACCGGAATCTTTGATTGATAGATCGCTCTAGCCACTACTTCTTCATTGAAGGCCCACAGGTCCTCGATACTTCCTCCCCCACGGCCGACAATCATGACATCGACTTCGGGAAAGAAGGCATTAAGATATCTGATTCCATCGGCAACCTCCTGACCCGCACCAACCCCTTGAACCTTGGCTGGGTAGATCAAGATGTGAAGCCCCGCAAAACGCCGATTCAAAACATTCAACATATCTCGAATCGCTGCTCCATTGGGAGCCGTGACGATACCAACACACTTCGGAAACCGCGGCAGAGGCCGCTTTCGAGCTGGGGAAAATAGCCCCTCGGCCTCTAACTTCTTTTTTAACTGCTCAAAGGCAAGCTGCAGCGCGCCCAACCCTTCGGGTTCAAGGCGTGTCACAATGATCTGATAATTGCCTCTTGGGGCGTAAACTGAGATTCGTCCAACAGCAACAACCTTGAGGCCATCCTGCATTTGAAATTTTATCTTTGAGTTCTCACCCCGAAACATCACCGCAGTTAATGCAGCTCGCTCGTCTTTGAGTGAGAAATAAAAATGACCGGAAGGATGCGGCTTGAAATTGCTGATCTCACCAACAACGACAACCTCGGAAAAACCTCGCTCCAAAACAGATTTGATTTGCTCTGTGAGATCCCCAACTGCAAGGGGGCTTTCGATCGTTCCCAAACCTCGTTTAGAAGCCTCTCGAAAACCCGAACTAAAATCGGAAACCGACATCAACTCAGGACTACGATAAAATAATCTCAAAGCCTACGAGTTTCTCAACGCGGGATAATACCGCATCGCTGGCGATGATCATCAAAACTTCGACCCAGGAAAAACACAAGAAGCGCCGCCAAAAATGGCAGCTTATTGACGAGGACTTGGGGTCTTAGTTTGAGAACCTGGGGGTCAATGAGGCTTTCATGGATAGCCAGCCAAACCCAAAGCCGAATCAACTTGGCAATGGGCGCTCCCGAAACGAGCATCCCCATAAAAAATCGTTCGATTAACTTGCGATCCTCGTACAACCCCCGGCTTCGATCCTGTTGAAGTTGGAATAGTCCCACACTAATGGCCGCCCACATTTCCTCATCAAGAATGTCAAAGAACTGGGGACTCAATTCAATAGCCATGGGATCTAGGAATATGCGAAACGGAGTTGGAAGCGAATTTCGTAGCAAAATCACTGGGGGCTTTTTCACACCATATGACTTCGCCAGACGTGTCGTGATTCTCTGGGCCGCCTCAAGAAATTCATGGGGCTCCGACTTACTGCGATCAAAGGGCAGGTGACTTAAGTACTGAACAAAGGATCCCCAAGCCTCAACAGGAGACGCTCCTTCGGTAAACCCAAGGAGTTCATATCCCCTCTTCTTCACTTCCATAGAAGGAGGCGAGGCTGCTCCATCAAGCTCATCACCGTAGAATGCCTCCCACAAGAGCACGGCCCGGTAATCAAACACGGCACGCTCTCTCAAGACATCAGCATGAAGTGGCGAGTATTGCGATGCGCGCTCGATGAATTCCTTTCGCAAATGCTTCAACCGAAAGGCTGAATCAGCAGACAGCAATACATCAAGTCCTTGTACAACCCACGATTCAAGCTGGGTGGCTTGAAAAATCTGATCCACGAGAAAGCGCTGCATCTCTTCAATCAGCCGCCCCTGAAAAGCAAGAGTTGAGAGGCGTTCAAGCAAGGTTGCTCGCTCCGAAGCTCCCACTCGCAGCCACTCTTGAACGGCAAATCGCCACGCGCGAGGATAATCCTGGATACGCTCAAACAACGCTGAGATAGCTCGCAAGGTATTGACCTCAAGACCTCCGTGCGTCTCCAGAAACTTCGAAACATCAAAAATCTGTTGAGCGTACCGCTCGCGATCGATCACCGGAACGCCTTTTTGCAGGCTCAATACATGGCGCGCAATATCCATTTGATGGTTCAAAACGGGATGAAACTTGATTTGCTCAAGATAGAAATCAACAGCTTTTTGAAGTTCGTTGCGCTTCTCCGCCCACTCAGCCTGCAGACCGAGTCGAACATAGTCCTCTTGAATGCTCTGAATCGCCAAATGAACTCGAGAGTCCGTTGACCCCACCATCAGCTTTCGTATCCACTCTTCTTTGAGCCGATCTGTCGGAACTCGTGCGAGGACCGTGAGCATCAAACTGTATTCCTCGTACTGATCCAACATCTCAAGATAAAGCTGCCAGGGAAACTCACTCGATGAATCCAGTTGAGGAGCGAAAACCTCGAGATACTTCTTATTGGTCTGCCATCCCCACTCAATCCATCTCCACTGGCGCGCAGAGAGTTTTCGAACCGAGCGTTCGTGGAGATAATCAAGAACCTCACTCAACCAGCGGCCCGCTACTTCTTTGCTCACTCGGTCTTTTGCATCCCACAAGAGATCGAGAACATCGTCAGTAATCAGTTCTCGAGGAATCCCCGTGAGGACAAAACGCGATAGTAGAACTTGCTGAGTCTCCGCTGGAGTTAAATAGGAAAGAGCGGTCGTCAACTCATCGGAGCTCAACTCAGCTCCGGCAACGGAGGCGCTTCGACTCAAGGATAACTGATCCGCCAAATAGCCCCGAACAAGTGGTGAGGCGGATAGATACCCCTTCTTGAGATCATCCAAGATCCAATCGAGAGGGAGATTCACCCTCTGAATGGCGTACTCATAGAAATCCTGCGAACAACCCAAACTTCTGAGTCGATCAAACCAAAGAACACGGTTTGTGCTTTTATCAAAGGCACGCTCCAAATTCTTACGAACAACCTCTGACTCCTTGAAATCCTGAGGGAGCTTACGCGGCTCGGAGTTTTCCACCGGATCTCTTTGTCGTACAGCCCACAAAAACAAAAAACGCTCCTCGTTAGGAAACTTCAACAAAGCTTCTGACAAAGCGGCCGGCTGAAGTTCGACTCTTATCTGCCAGAGCGCTAATGATTCAGGATCAAGATCAACGGGCAAAGCATCCCATGTGTCTGACTCAAAAAAATTAGCCCAATGTCGAACGAATGGCGGCTCAACCCATTGCTCAGGGGCAAACAAAATTTGTCGCATCCGATAAAGAGCTTCCGGACTAAGATCATGAGATTTCCAAAAAGCGTGCCCCAACAAATGACTCGTCAGACTCTCCGCTTCAAACTCGAGGATTTCCTTGAGTGTCTCACGCCAAAGCGGGCTCATTATGGAATCATCCGCCTTCTCAACTCTAAACTGAGCGGTCTTTAGCAATCGCTTAACTGTGACCCCATCCTTGACGGAATACGCACTGCAGAGACGTCGCGAGAGATCCGCATCAAACAGCATTCTTCCGAGCTCATCGCCTAATTTGCGGACCCAGGGATCCTGGAAAAAATGCGCGTAACACTGACTGGCGAGCTGAGCATTCTTGAGTCGAAGATCAGCATGTCGACCTAGAAAATAAAAGGAAACCTGGGGTAAAGCCTTAGCCGCAAAAAACTCCACATCCTCCAACTTAAAGTGATCAATCATATGCTCGAGGAGGTAGGGCAAATGCGTCAGATTTTGAGGCCGATCAACATAGGCCCGAAGTACATTCAGATGCCCTTGCAAGAACCCTTCGTAAAGACGCAGCGAAGGGGGTCGATCAACTTTTGAAAATGAAGGCCGCTTTCCCAGCTTCCAAAGGACAATGTAGCTGGCTTGCTCAAAACGGGGCTGCTGGAGACAGCGCTGAAACTCTTCAACGGCCTTTTGGTTATCACGCAACTTCAGAAGTTGGATCCAACCCAACTCCCATGCGTGGCCAGATCGGGCAGCATAAAATTGCTTTAACCCGGTCCAATTCTCTAATCGAATGAGTTCCGCCTCTCTATCCACTCGCCCTTAAAATTTAGTCAAATCGGGCAGGCTTGTCATTGAGGCTTTTCAGCGGAGGCTCTTTTTTGAATTTCGGCCTTGAGTATTTCAATACCTTTTGCCAGCTGGTAATCTTCCTTCTCAAGCTCTGTCAACTTCGCCTTATCAACAGCAGACTGAGCTTTCTGTTTTGCACGAACCTCTTCTGACTTGTGCTCTTCTTTTCCAACAAGATGCCCGGGAAGATCGCGCTCTTTCACGCCCTCAGATGGGGCATCAAGAGCTTCAACAACGACATCAGGAGTAATCCCAAGACCCTGAATTGTTCGACCCGATGGCGTGTAATACAACTGAGTGGTCAACTTCAAACCACTTCCGTCCTCAAGAGGAATCACTTCTTGAACAGACCCCTTACCGAAGGTCTGAACTCCAACGATGAGGGCTCGCTTGTGATCCTGAAGCGCACCCGCCACAATCTCACTCGCCGATGCTGAGCCACCATTAACCAAAACAACGATTGGATAGTTGGGCTGGGTCCCGGGACCGGAAGCATAGCTCTTATTCATCTGAGTTTGCTCGCGCCCTTGAGTATAAACAATCAGGCCATCTTCTAGGAAATAATCAGCCACATCCACAGCCTGGCTCAGCAATCCACCCGGATTGTTTCTAAGGTCCAAAATCAGGCCCTTGATCTCACCTTGCTTTGCAAAGTCTCGAACGGACTTCTTCATCTCATCGGATGTCTTTTCTTTGAACTGACTTAGTTTGACGATGGGAACACCATCGACAGCTTTGCTGGTAACGCTCTTCACATTGATAACAGCGCGCTTGATCCGAAAGACGAGCGGCTTTTCTTCCTTTTCTCGTCTGACAGTCAATTCAACCCATGTTCCAGGCTTGCCCCTCATGAGCTTTACAGCCTCAAACAGCGAAAGTTTCTCGGTCGACTGATCGTTAATCTTGACGATGATGTCGCCCGTCTTCAATCCCGCTTCAGAAGCTGGAGTTCCTTCGATCGGTGTCATCACCGTCAGCAGTTTGTTCTTAGTGGAAATCTCAATGCCTACGCCACCAAACTGACCCTTGGTATCCTGTTGCATCTCCTGAAACTCTTCCCGGGAGAAGAACGCGGAATGGGGATCCAAGCTATCAAGCATTCCTCGTATGGCACCTTGAACGACAGTTTTATCGTTGGGCACTTCCACGTAGCGATCTTTTACCGTCTTAAAGACGCGGGAAAAAATCTGAAGCTCCTTGTAAGCCTCTCGATCCTTCTCACGAGAGAACAAATACGTCCAAGCGCCTCCCCCCAAAAATGAAACGAGGGAAAAAACGACGACCATTCCAAAGACTCGATTTGATTTCATGAACTCACTCCTACAGCTTAGGTTTCGCTGCCTTTGATTTTTTCTGAAGATCTTTTAATTCCTCTAACTGAAGCTTAAGAAAACTTTGCTTCTTTTCCAAAGCCACCATTTTTGACTCATACTCACCCTGAAGCTGAATCGCTCTTCGCAAATGAAGCTCGCGATCGGCCATCAGCTTGAGCGGCTCAGCGATCAATCGAGATCGCAACTCCTCAATGAGAGCCCGACCCTCTTGTCGCTCCGACCAGGAGGCTCTTTGAGAATTTAGCGATAAAGCGGGCCATGATAGTAAGGGTAAAAGCACCTTGTTAAACTTTGCCTCAAAGCTTTTCTCATAGCCCTTAAGCTCACCTTCAATCTCTGCCCTCAACCCAACAATCGCCTTTGTGCTAGCCTTGAGGTCCGCCACCTCTTCTCTGGATTGCCGGATACGATTTTCAAGAGATCGGATGGTCGAAGCCCCAAACGCTTGCTGCGGTAGCAACGAGATCAGGAGAATGACCCAACAGGCTCTCATCCAAAAACAACCTTCCCAAATCGATGACGAAACAAAACAGCCGCAATCAGAGATGCAACGGCAATAGAAGCGAAGAAATATCCGAACCATACTGTTGAGGGCAGTGAAACCCACGACCAGGAGATGACTGACTGAATTTGGTGCGAGATAAAGTAAGCTGCCACTCCAGACAGCGCAGCAGCCAAACCGACTCTCAGAATTTGAGATCCTAATAGAGGCATGAAAAGCTTTAATGGCTTTGCTCCAAGCATCTTCATCAACGACCAACGCGCCGATTCCTCCACCATGATTCTTTCGATGTTGAAATACAAAACTAAGCCCAAGGTCAGGAGCCAAAGAGAGAGCAAGACGAGCGTCAATCCATCAAGAAACTGAATCAACTTGTGAGGCGGCTCATGTAAAATCTGTTGCGCAACGATACTTTCAATCGTACCGAGTCCCTTGACAAAAAGTCCTGCGTCCTTGACCACAATCACCGCGGAAATGGGGAAGAACTTGAGATCAAGTGGCTCGATGACATTTCTCATTTCGGGATAGAGCTCAGCCAACTTTTCCTTGTTGTCTTTCGAATTGAAAACATCGTAGGAAATCACCTGGGAGTTGTTGTCGAGAAACTTTCTTAACTCCGATTGATCTTCACCCTTCAAAACAACTGAGACCTTGGGATTTTTAAACTCAGAGGCAAGGCCTTGATTAAGATTGAAAGAGCTCCAATAACACAAAAGCAATAGCCCCCCCATCAAAACAAAGGCTGTCAAAAGGGCGGCTTCCTTAATGAGAAACTTCAACATGATTCACCTCGAGAGAATTACGCGGCACATCCTGGATTCGGTTGGACTGGCCACTAAGCTTCCGAACGGACTGACCCACGATATGATAGCGATCAATTTTGGGGTGATCGAACGTCGGGGGATGATGAGTAGAGATAAAAACTGTCGCTCCATCCTGATAGAGCTCCCATAACGCATCCAAAATGACATCGGACTGAATGGCGTCAAGATGGGCCGTTGGCTCATCCGCTAGAATCAGCCGGGGCTTTCGAATGACAGCTCGCGCAAACTCCGCCTTTTGAACCTCTCCGCCCGAAAGCTCACTATAAAGCGAGTTCGCCCGTGGGCGAAGACCCAATACGTCGAGCCAATGGTTGACCCGCTTGGCTCGCTCTGCCTCAGCAACTCCATCAATCAAAAGAGGGATCTCTATGTTTCTGTAAACCGTCCAATCCAGAAGACCGCGCGGATTCTGAAACACCAGTCCGATCTGTTTGAGATGGGCAGCCGAGTGCTCAATGAGACTCTTGCCCAAAAATACAATCTCCCCCTCTGTTGGTCGCTCTAAACCGCAGAGCATCCTAAAGAGCGTCGTTTTTCCCGCACCACTTGGCCCAGTCAAAATCGAAAACGTCGCCCGCTCCAACGAGAAGTTCAGATTTCTGAAGATCTTGTGGATTCCGTAATTCTTACTGACGTTCGTGAATTCAAACAGCATCAGAGATCCCCTTCATTGGAATTGCCAACCACTCCTTCTAATGTAATCATTTTAAGTGTTATGCAGAACTCTATTTTTCTTTGGTTAGTGAACGAATCCAGTGGAGCTCCATTAAGTGTCTGGAATTTGATTGAGCAGGCCGGCTGGGTTGTTCGATTCGTCATGCTACTCCTTGCAACTGCATCCATTGTCTCTTGGACGATTATTTTAGGAAAGTTTTGGGAATTACGCGCTGCGAAACGAGCGAACCAAGAATTTTCAGACGCTGTTTGGGCTGCCGGAAGCCTTGAAACAGCAAAGTCTTTGGCCAAGAACTACCCTCAGGCTCCCTTAACTCGAGTCTTTGATGCGGGCCTTCAGGAGTTTGCAAAGGTTTCAGACTTAAAACTTCCTCGCGATCAAGCCGTTGAGATTTTCGAAACAAACCTTGGCCGATCAATGGAGAAATCAATCAACGTCGAAGCTTCGGCCATGACTAAGTCTCTTCAGTTCCTTGCAACAACAGCTTCAGCCAGTCCTTATATTGGTTTGTTCGGAACCGTCTGGGGAATTATGACCTCATTTATCAACATCACGGCCACAGGGTCGAGCACGCTCAAAGCGGTGGCTCCAGGGATTGCGGAAGCTCTGATTGCGACAGCGATTGGTCTTTTTGCCGCTATTCCCGCGACGATTTCTTATAACTTCTTTGCGAGCAACGTGAAGAGGATGTCTGACTCGATGCGTCATTTCGCGTCTGAGTTCATGAATACTGCCAAGAGGAGTCTTTAATTGGCCGCGAAACTCAATAATGGCGATAACGAAGATCTCAATTCCGAGATCAACATCATCCCTCTTGTGGATGTCATGCTCGTTTTGCTGATTATCTTCATGGTTGCAGCGCCCTTAATGAACGATTCCATGGACGTCAAGTTGCCCCAAGCCAAAGCGCAGGCCTCTGGAATGCAGGAAACCAGCGTCATTCTCTCGATCCAAAAGGATGAGGCCCTATTTTTGGGCAAAACGGCCGTGAAAAGAAATGAATTGGGAGTGCGCCTGCGGCAAATTTTTGAAAACAGAGAAAAGAAAGAAATCTTTATTAAGGCCGATGAGCGCGTGTCCCATGGCTTTGTGATTCAAATGATGGCCGAGGTTCAACGGGCCGGAATACTAAAGATTTCGTTCCTGACAGATCCTGAACAAGGAAAGTGAAGGGGCCGTGCCGGATGAGCAGGTGGCTCGCAATATCGACCACATTGCACCTTGTGCTTTTGGCACTGATCATTTGGTCAGATCGATTTGCATTTTTGATTTCAAAGAATGCCCTCAAGCAGCAAGCAAGCGGTGTCGTCCAAGTTGATCTAGCCTATAAGGCAACGGACACTCCGATGAGACAAGGCATCCAGAAAAAGGATTTGCCCCCTCCTGACGTTGCGATCCCCAAGAAAAGCGAGCCCGACCGCCTGCCTAGTGCAAAACAAAAGCCGAAAAGATCAGCCAAGAAAGAGGACAAGGCCCCAAGCTCAAAAGACTTTAAAAATATTTTCGATAAGTTTCGCGAGGAAGCACGCCAGGAAAACCGACCAGTGCCCAAACTTGACAACTTTCCCATGACTGAAAAAGGCGACAAGCAGAGCCTTGGAACGGGAGGTCGTAGTCAACGCACACTATCACCCGCGGAACTTGCTCTACAAAGCGCCATGAGGAAATACTTTGAAATGCCCGAGGCTGGAAACATCCGAAAAAAGTATCCTGGAATCTCCGGATACATTCAGGTCTACTTGGTGAGCAACGGCGATCAGTTTGTCATACGATCGTTGAAGTTCGTTGAACGAACGGGACTTGCAGCTCTTGATCAAAGTTGCGAGCAGGCGGTCCGAAGAGCTATTGATTCCGAAGCGTTTTCAGCTGATGTTGTCGCTGAGCTCAATGGAAAGGAAAGTGGGATCACATGTACCCCGTAAAGTTCATTTCTCAAGTTGTCTTTTTTTTGTTCATCTCTTCAACAACGTTTGGACAAATTGTCCTTCGTGAGGCCAAGGAGTCTCCCGTTCCCATCGCGATTCAATCCTTTATCAAACAACCAGACACACCCGAGCTTTCTGTCCTCGCCACCGACATCGAAGCCGCCCTCACAGCCAATCTCATCTTTTCTCGAATCTTTAGAGTTATCCCTGCTGATTCCTTCCTCGATCCCAAAATCACAGGCCCAATCGAGATGATCAATGCGGAGTCGTGGCGAACTCTCGGCGCTCAATACGTCGCCAGAGGACGAGTTTCCTTCGATGGCTCATCTGCCGTGCTTGAGGGCCTGGTGTTCAACATTGCAACGTCTAAGCTCGCCCTCCAAAAAAAGTACAGCATCAGACGAAATGAATC
Source organism: uncultured Bacteriovoracaceae bacterium (assembly GCA_964655245.1). Classification (GTDB taxonomy): domain Bacteria; phylum Bdellovibrionota; class UBA2394; order UBA2394; family UBA2394; genus JBEIHI01. Next base: position 44,039 of record CAZZLQ010000009.1, read on the forward strand.
TGAGAAGTTAGCTCATATGTTTGGTGACGACATTGTTGAAATTGTTACCGGGATGAAAGGCCTCTTCTCCACCAAGATTGCGTTCGCCTACACCCCTCCAGGCAAGAGTCGAAAAGAAATCTGGATGGTTGATTTCAACGGCAAGAATCCGCAGCCTCTCGTTCAGAACGATCGAATGAATCTTAGTCCCGAATGGACGGTCGACGGAAAGAATGTCTATTTCACATCCTCCTCTATTAGTGACTGGCATCTGTGGAAAACTGATTTGAGAGGGAAGCAAAGCCAGGTCACTCGCTTCAAAGGCTCAGCCCTTGGACCAGCCATGCTTCCTAACGGCAAGGAGCTCCTCATCTCTCTCTCCAAGGATGGAAACGCAGACATCTATCTTTTGAAGCTGGATGGCACAGTCATTCGACGTCTTACGAGCCGTCGCGGAATCAATATCGCCCCGTACTCAAGCCCGGACGGGAAGAGGTTCTGTTTTGCATCTGATCGATTTGGAAACTTACATATCTTTTCGATGGAGATTGATACCGGAGTGACAGAACGACTGACTCGCGTGGGAACTCTCAACGATTCCTGCGCTTGGAATCCCAGAGACGATCTAATCTTGTTCTCCGGAATGGATACCGACCGAGAATTCGATATCTTTGCCATGGACTCGATGGGTCAGAACATGGAGCGACTCACTTATGATGCTAAAAACAACGAAAGTCCCTCCTGGAGTCCCGACGGAAAGCTCGTCGTTTTCAGCTCGCGGCGAGGGATCAAGAATCAGATTTTTGTGATGAAGGCGGATGGAACTCAGGTGCTTCCTTTGGTTGAACTGCCCGGAGACGCGAGCCAGCCCACCTGGTCGCCACGTCTGGGCTACAAGTAAAGAGATGCTCGCCACAAGCGCTCAATTCACCTAAAGAGTTCTGATGGGATCAGCGGCTGCTATCGATATCGGCTCTAATTCGATTCTTCTGACCATTGCTGAGCCGGGAGTTAAACAGGCCATTCCACTTCGAGTTCTGCTTGATGAGTGTATTGTGACCGGACTTTCCAAGGGCCTATCAGCCACAGGAAGTATTACGCCTGAGTCCGAAGGGCGAACAGCACTCGGTCTCAAACATTTTCGAGAACAACTTGATCGCTTAAGACCCACCCAGCTGAGGGTTGTGGGCACTGAAGCCTTCCGTCGGGGCGCGAATGGAGAGGAAGTTCGAAAACGATTCTCTGAGATTTTGGGCCAAGAAGTAGAAATTATTGGTGGAGAGAAAGAAGCCGAACTCTCCTTTTGGAGTGTACAAAAGGAGCATCCCCAGAAAGATCTCGATAAGATCGTTTTTGATATTGGAGGAGCCTCCACTGAACTTTGCCTTGGGAATCGATCGGGAATTCAGCAGAGGATTTCTCTCAAAGTCGGCAGTGTCGTGCTCACAGAGACCTTTGCTCTTCAGGGCTCATCGAGGGCTGATCTAGCCGATATGTATGTCAAAAAGATGCTAAAGGATGTCGCGATAAATCCGGCCGGCTCATCAATTGGAATTGGTGTTGCCGGGACCATCACATCGCTGATTGCGGTTGATCAACAGCTGCAAAACTACCGACGCGATATCGTTCATGGCTTTGAGCTTTCCAGAGATCGCATCCTCTATCATCGGGACTCCATTCTCGAGATGGAACCCGCTGCGCGAAGAAAGATTGCTGGGCTACAACCCGATCGGGCTGATGTATTTGGCGGAGGTCTTGTGATCGCCAACGCGATTGCTGAACACTTTGGATGGAAATCAATTACCTGCTTCGATTCCGGCGTTCGATTTGGCGTCCTCTACGAAATCTTGGGACTCTGAGATTTTTATAGCGTTCCTACTCCAAAGTAAAAAGCACCAAGAGGCTCTCGAGAACCATCGACCACTCGGCGAGCAAGATTGAAGCCGTAGCCTACTTTGAGTGGGCCGACAGGTGTTTGCCATCGAAGACCTAGACCAGCACCGTAGCGCAGGTCCCACGGCGCCCACTCCTTGTTAGTGCGGTAAGCATTTCCACCATCAAAGAAACCCAGTAAGTCCACACCACCGAACATTGGCGCAAACACTTCAGATTGAAAGAAGAAGAATGATTTACCTCCCACTTCATCGCGCGGATTGATGGTCTGATCATCAAACCCTCGAACGGAGTATTCACCGCCGACGTAGAAACGCTTCTCTACAGGAATCGCCTGACTCGCACCGATATCATCAGAGAAGCCTAAGTTGATGGACAACCCCGATCCGTAAATCTTGTTCTTACCCTTAGTCCAGAGAGGATAAAACAAATCCTGTTTGAGCTTCGTCTGCCAAAAGTTTTCATCTCCACCAAACTTGTCGCTGTAGAGAGTCCCCTCAATTCGCGTTCGAATACCCTTGATAGGATTGAAATCATCATCAACACGCTGATAGCTGATAATCTCACCGATAGAGGTCAGGGTCTTGTTAGTCTCATCCTCAAAAGGCGTGTTAACCCCAATCTCAACGTTGAAGGGATCACGAAACTCAAGAGCATATTGTGTGGTAAACTGCCAACGCCGATTCAGTCGATAGTCGATACTCGCTCCAAACTTGTTTCTCAAAAGACCGTACTGGCGCGTATCGAACATGAGATTTTGAAACGTTAATCCGCCATCGACTGGTAGCGAAAAAATCCGAGGCTCTAAGTATTCGATCGTAACATTTCGCTCAATAAAGGGCCGCGGTCTTGGGTCTAGCACGTCCGTCGGAGTCGAGGCCGTTTCGAGTTGGCGGCTTGCTTTGGCAAACAAGGATAGGCGTCGACCCGTGCCACCGATATTAGCGTACGAACCCTTGAACACTCCTCGCAATCCATCCTGCGTTCCGTAACCCGGTCCAATTTCAAACCGAAATCGAGCAGCCTCAACCAAATCAACCAAAATCATTACTTCTGAATCCTCTGGAATCTTTTCGAGGACCCTAACATCAATTGATCGCGCGATACCTAGCCGCAAGATATTGGCAATCGCTTCCCGCTTGGCTTCCTCTGTAAAAATATCGCCTCGATCGATATTGATTTCAGCGAGTAAAACAGCCTCGCGTGTGCGACGCGCACCCCTAATCAAAATATTTGAGACTCGATAGAGCGGACCCGTTTTCACTTGAATATTGAAATCCACTAATCCGCCCGCCTTCTCGAGCCCAACAAGAACATCGGCATCAAGATAGCCGGCCGCGACTAACACGCGCTTCAAAACATCCCTTTGCGCATCAATCTTCACGCGGTCGACAGCAAGCCCAGTGCGAACGAGCGAACGCAGATCTTTGAACTCGGGCAGAGCTTCGATCTTTGGATTAAGCCCTTCAAACCGCGCCGATCCAATAGTGTATCGCTCACCATCAGTCATATAAATGAGCGGCTTTACCCGAGACGATTCCCGATCGATGGAGAAATCAATGGACCTAAGCTGCAAATCCAAAAATCCTTGGGAATAAAGTCGGTTCAGAAAGTCATCTTCAACAAGAGTTTTGAACTCTTGGCGCCTAAAAGCCCCTCCCGCCTGAACTCCAGAGATCTTAGAAAATAGCCGCCCCACGTCCTCCGAGTTGGTCACCCCCACAAACTCTGCCTCTTCTAGTCGGT
>CAZZLQ010000010.1:0-45316 GCA_964655245.1 uncultured Bacteriovoracaceae bacterium
TGTCGTGCAACAGACGTAGAGGGGAAGCCTATCTATAAGGACACTGATCATATGCGGCCAGCTTTTGTGCAAAAAGTCGTTGCTCCTCACATCATGAAACTTCTGGAGTGATGCTATCTTTCCTCTGATGACCACAAGGTGCGCTATTTCCTAATCGCCTGAATCTGAACCATTTTGGATGACCAGTCTTTGACTTCGTAGCTCTGAGCCTTCTCAATGTCATAGACCTGAGTGAGAAGTTTGCCATCCAAAGTCTCAGCTCGGTAGTAGACGAATCCTTCGGAGAGATGCGCTTCAAAGACATTGAAATCATCCAGAATGGAAATCTTTGATTTGACGCCTGGTTTGACGACGTAGAGTTTTTTGAGTTCTCGAATCAAAATATAATCCCCCGAGGTTATCAGGTCTTCAGGCTTGTTTGACATCTCCTCATCAAGAAGTAGCTCTGTTGTCAGATCGGGTCGAAGCAAGCAGAGAAATCCCGTTTGTGACATCAGGTGAACTTCCTCCCCCTCACATTGATCGGTGATCACGACTGTTCCCGATTTGGCTCGGGCAGCTTTGTATACAATACGGGTCGGCACAGGGATTTCGCGGCCAGAGTCCGTGTTGACGATGGAAGTGGGGCTAATGAGAGCTTGTGCTTCATTGAGTGAAACGAGCCAAAGAGGATTCGTGACATTGAACCGAAGGTTTGAGTCGAGATCAAAAACCTGTCGGATGAGGTTTTTGCCTTTGATTAATGCATGATAATCGCTGACCTCTTCAATCACAGCGTTTTCAATATTGAGATTGAGATGGGTCCAGGATCCTCTTTCGAACTCAAGGATTTTGCCATTTCGGAAATAGAGATCTTGCTTGGCCGACTGCCCGACAAAATTGAAAAATGGATCGGTCTCTGGAGCGATCATTTCAGATGGCAGGTCAAACACCTTGCCGTCTTGTCGTGTGAAGAAGAGTCCTCGCTCTGGACTGTTGATTCGACGGGCATCCATCAAGAATCCGCCAGCGATCCCCTGCAGCTGATTGACGATGAAGCTCTTATCATCAAGCACTAGCGTATCGCCCGAAGATTGAATTCCAACAATTGTCGAAGCTGGTGAGGTTTGCGCAACAAGTCCTACGGCGTAGATCCCTTCCATCGAAAGTTGAGGTAATGGCGGATTTCCAACTTTCGTCGCTTGTTTTCCTGCGGGCTCCGCGCAACCGCTCATCGCGGCGATTAGAATCCATAGGCTCATTTGATTTCTTGTGTGTTTCATAAGTTGTTCTCCGTAGGGGGTGTTTTCGTCAGCTGTTCCTTCGATTGAGCTTTGCTCAAAGGGAACATGGCAAACTCGATTTGAAAAACTTGTTGGCTTTTTCCGGTTGAGGCCGAGGAAAGTCGCATGGCCTTCTCCTGAAGTCGTGTCCATTCCTTTGAAAGCGCATCCTTGTCTTCTTGGGTGAGGCTTAGAGTGATGCCCTCTATGTTGCGTTCCTGGGAGGGCATGCTTGCAAGAGCTTCCTTGGCGAGCTCCAGCATCTGCCGGTGATAGATGCTCATCGAAAACAGAAAGAGTTCGCCTTCACATTTAAGTTCTCGCTCTGTTGTGGAGACTCTGCCGCTTTCATCGGTTTGAATAAAATTTTGATCGCTCAAGAATTTAAGAGCGGCTTTGATTTGATCGATTGACGATTTAAATGTGAGACGCTCTCGAATCCACTGAGGGTCTGCTGTAAATCCGGGAATGGTCGCCAACTCGCGAATCACGACGTAAAGCCACTGAGTCAGATATTGCGACGATTCGATCTGATCCTTGTAGACTCGTCGGAATGAAGAGAGTCGATAGAGTTGGTTGAGAGCGCGAAGTTTGTTGTCAGCCGTCTCTCCAAACTTCCACTCTCTCAGAAGGTCCAGATGGTTCTTTTCCGCTGCGTTCAGCTCAAGAGCGATGGTCAGTCGCGAGTAGATTTTGTCCGAGAGCGGATACTTCCCGTTCATGAAAAGCGACAAGCTGGCGGCAGAGACCCCGGCTTTAAAGGCCAAAGACCTTAAGGACTGAGGGCTGTTGAGGATTTTAGCCTTCAGTTCAGCATCAAAATCGAGACCCTTTGGCGCGATCGGTGGTTGTGTTGTGTGTATTTCTTTCACGCGACATCAACTAGCGTTCATAGGATTGCCTCGCAAGCTGATTGTTTATCCGGTCAAACAGTGAGTAGCTGTAATGAATTTAATTATTTGAAATAACTCGTATTTTTAATCAGAGTGTTTAAAAAAAATATTGAAGAACCTTATTTTTTCGGTCTTTTTTTGATCTCAAAAGGGGGTCAGTCGACTAAAGTACTATGTAAAAATTACATTGACCAATGGCACCAATCAGTGCATTTTTGAATCATAGGGTTCGTTGTTGATCACGGGTATTGGCAGCAACGCAACTGTTACCAACATATTGAGGGGTTCGTGAGAGGGTAGGATTCTTGGAGAGGGGGCCCTCGAAGCGTTTTTAGTTAAGTTCTAAGGGGGAAGCGTGGATCAGGCGATAGCGCTTGAAAGATGATGGGCCAGGCTGTGGGCCTAAAGTACATCTGGCAGTGGCCAGTAAAGAGGGCCGTAAGTTTTGAGGGGACTTACGGCCCTTTTTTTATGTCTGTTTTAACTTAAGGATTTTTTGGCTTCGCCTTGCTGGGCTCTGCTGGCTTGGTCGATTTTTTACTCGGTTTGACCGCAGGAGCTGCCGGTTTGGAATCAGTCTTTGTAGGCGCTGCTGGTGCTGGTACCGGCTCTGCTATTGTGTTTGCCGGATCCACCACCGGAGTTTCTGCTGCGGGCTCTGCCGGAGTCTCGATAATAAAGCCTGGAATCAAATCCCGAATATCAATCTCCTGGGGACCGACCAATGCGACAGTGAAGTCTTTGAGATAATTTCGAGCGGCTTCGCGGACCTGATCCGGCGTGACTGCTTTGAGTCGTTCAATGAATGTGTTGGATTGTCTCCAACCCATTCCCAATGTTTCATACAACATAAAGACTCGGCCTTGTTGAGAGGCTTGTTCTCGTCCCATATACCAATTCGAGGCAAACTTTCGAATCTGTAGCTCCAAATCTTTGGAGGGGATTAATTCGGCTTGAATCTTTTTCACCTCATCAAAAATCACCTTCACAGCTTCTGGAATCTTGGTCGAACTCACATAAAGCGAACCCGAGTTGAGGAGGCGATTTCCAATTCCTGCTGAAACGGAGTAGGTCAGCGCTCTCTTGGTTCTCACCTCTTCGAATAATCGATCTCCCAAGATTTGAGAAACCATGGCCATCGCAGGATAGTCAGGATTCTTCAGCTCAGGAGCTTTGAAGCTCGCCACGAAGTATGTGGTGGGGGAATCAAATTTTTGAAAGTGCACGGTCTTCGTATCGTTTTGAATGGGAGTGGTAATGGGCTCAGTCTTGGTGCCCTCAGGCAAAGTTCCAAAATGACTCTCAATCATCGAGGAGACTTCCTGTTGGCTGAGATCTCCAACCACAACAAATGTCATATTTCCCAAATTAAAAACACGCGGGAGGAGTTCCACTAAATCCATCCGAGTCAGGCTATCGATCGTTTCGAGATAGCCCTGAGGTCGATTCAAATAAGGATGATTTTGCCAAAAGGCTTTGAAGGCCGTCAGCCCCAATAGCCCGTCGGGATGTTCTACCTCTCCCTTCAGTCCTGAAATCATCTGTTTGCGAGTGAGGTCCACCTCTTCGTTCTGAAAAAGTGGAAGTCGAACGATTTCCGAAACGACGGGAAGAAGCTTGGGCAAATGTCTCTTCAGGCACTTGAGGGAGAGCTCAACGGATTCGCTCTGAGCGGAAATGTCAAAGACCGCTCCCGTTTCAGCAAAAATACGATCAATATCTTCCTTAGAATAGCTTGGAGTCCCTTTGTGGAGGGTTTCAGTGAAGAGCGCAAGAAGACCTGCTTTATCACTCAAAGCTATTCCACCGTACGCGACGGCCTGAACAGCAACAATGTCCCCAAAATCTTTTGTGGATCGTAAAACCACGGGGAGATTTCCCGCTTTAAATTCTGTGACATCAGACAGGTCAAAAGCTTTGAGCTGCATAGGTACTCCTAAACTGGTGATTGCAAAAACAACTGAAAGGAATCTCATTGAGCCGCTCCTTCTGCGGGTTGAATGGCTTTGATCCTCTCGGCATCGGGAAGATTCAAAGGGGGCTCGCCGCTTTCTGGAACGAGTGCTCCGAACACAAACGGCTTGTTGAGCATATACTTTTGAACGGCCTCATCCACATTTTGGGTCGTGATCTTTTTAATATTCGAAACATAGTTTTCGTAAAAATCCAAAGAGCCTGTGCTGGTCCATACACTCGCAAGAGATAGTGCATAGCGCTGACCGGACTCGCCTTCGTAAAGAGTATGAACCTCCAAAGCATCTTGAGCGACTCTCAAATCTTCGGGCGAGAAAAAGTTTCCTTTGTTCATTCGGCCAACGAGCTCCATCAGTTTGTCGTAAGCCTTTTGGGCTAGTTCCGGAGTTGTCTCAACGGTGAAGAACAGTGGGCTTGTGTAGCGCTGAGACCAGCAGTGGAAAGAAGCGCTTGTCGCCAGTCCCGAATGGACCAACTCCTTTTGAAATGGTGAAGACTCCAAGCTCAACATGCCGCTCATCAAATCAAGAGCGAGAATGGATGTGTCGTCCTGCGTTAGCTTCGGACCATGGTAAGACAGCGCGATGTTGACCGTTTGAACGGGTGCTTGGCTTATGAAAGATTTGGATTCGGTGAGCGCTGGATGCTCAGGCACAGGATAGAGAATGGATGGGTTGGGTCCAGCTCGCCAAGGGCCGAAATTTTTCTCAATGTCTGCTTTCAGTTTAGCTTCATCAAAATCCCCGACAATGAACAGCGCTGAATTGTTAGGAATGTAATAACGCCGTTGAATGTCGAACATTTGATCGCGAGTAGCATTGAGAATCGTTTCGCGCTTTCCGATCACATTCTTTCGAACAAAGTGAATCGGAAACATTCTTTTGGTGATATCTCGTTGAAAAAAAACATCCTGGGGTGATGCTTCGTAGCGATCAAACTCACCAATGACGACTTTACGCTCACGTTCGAGTTCTTCTTGCAAAAACTTAGGTGTCAGAAGTGCATCAGCAAAAAACTCTAAGCCCTCCGAGAGATACTGCGACTGAAGAGTGAAAAAATATCGAACAGATTCCGTTGAGGTGTAGGCATTCATCTGCGGGCCCAGTTCAATGCCAAGCTCATCTAAGGCCTTAAAAAACTCGGGCTGAGAGGGGATCTTCTCATTGGCCTTGAAGAACATATGCTCGTAGAGGTGGGCGAGGCCGTTATTGCTGTCATCCTCGATAAAAGAGCCGTTTTTGACAGCGATGAGGACTGTCGCCATCGGGATGTTCTTTTTGGAAATAGCGTAAACCTCGAGTCCATTAGCTAACTTATAAAACTTAATGTTGTTCTTCATGGCAGGCTCCTTGGTGACCTTCATTTCAGATGATTTTCCTTCTGGTGAGATCTGGGGACTTTTTGTAGAACAGCCCGAAAACAGGGCTAAACAGGCGCTCGTCGCCATTAGCTTTGATTTTAAGAGATGAGTGAGCATGACCGAAGTCTTTGGAAAAAACCCAGTCACGTCAAGGGAATTCCCGATCGTCCTCTTTGATGCAGGAGGCACTTTACTGCACTCTCAGCCGCCGATGATCATGTTTTTCAAGGTGGAGCTTGAACAGCGAGGAGTGGCTTGTTCCGAGTCGGAGTTTGAAGCCGCATGGACGCGTGTCGTGCAAAAGTTGAACGTTGATTCCGAGCACAATCCTGAGTTTGTTTTGCCGCGAAATTTTTGGTTTGAAGCGCTTTTATCGGAGTTGAAGATTGAAGAGCCCCGTCGGACTGAACTGAAGAAAGAGCTTGTCGATGCGTACTACCAAAAGGTGCGTCTTGCGATTCCGCAGCTTTGTATCCGGGTTTGTGAGGTTCTTCATGACCGGGGTTATCGGTTGGGGATTGTCTCGAACAACGACCATACTTTGGCGGATGTGTTGAGAACTCAAGGTGTTTTGGATTTGTTTGAAGTTGTGATCACTTCTGCCGATGCTGATGCACTAAAGCCCGATCCCAAACCCTATCGGATGGCATTGGAGGAAATGGGTGCTGCAGACGAACGAGCGATTTTTGTCGGCGAGAGTTACGCCATTGACATCATTGGCGCTCAGCGCGCGGATCTCAAAGCCATCCTTTACGATCCTACCTATCGCGAAATGCGTGCTCTTTCTGAGACGACCACAGAGGCTTTGGAAAAAGTCGTTTCGATTGATGTTCTTCGTCAAAACAGACGCCTTCAGGGCGTCAAGGTTGTGACTCGATTCGATGAGCTGCTCGAGTTCTTGCTGTGAAAATCGGTTCCTCAAAACCCGTTTTGATTCTGGTCTCTCCCAAAGGCGCATTGAATGTAGGTGGCGTTGCTCGTTTGATGGGAAACTTTGGTCTCACTGAGCTGCGTCTTGTGGAGCCTCGATGTGACCTTGCAGGGAGTGAATGTAAGCAGATGGCGTTACACTCCTACTCGATTGTCCAAAATGCAAAGATCTTCAAAACCTTTTCGGAGTCGATCGCTGATCTCACACAAATCATTGCCCTGTCGGGCCGAAGTGTCGAAGACCGAAGGCCTCACGGGACTCTGTCTGAGTTTGTTGCTTCGTATGGCAGTGTTTTGTCTTCCAACGATCGAGTGGGACTTGTGTTTGGTCGAGAGGAGATCGGCCTCAAGTTAGAAGAGCTGTGTCAATGCCACTGGCAGATTGAGATACCGACGCATCCGGATCGTTTCTCAATCAACCTCACTTCAGCGGTTTCAATCACTCTCTATGAGTTTTTCCTGCGCTTCCGAGATCCTGCCAACAAAGTGGCGGAACTCGACTGTGTGCGTCCCGATGAGGGAAAGAAGGAGATTTTCTTCAATCGTCTCCAAAAGCTTCTCGATGTTGTGAAATTTTCGAATAAAGAAAATCCCTTGCAGCTTCGGGATGATCTTTGGGCTCTGCTTCACCGAGCGGATGTTGACGATCGTGAGATGCGAATCTTGTTTGGAATGCTGACCAGCATCGAGCAAACGCTTGAACGCTTCAAATCTGAATAATCGGCCTTTGAAATGATTAGCAACTTTAGTTACGGGCCCCCTCGCGTTGTGCGTTGTGTTTGCGCGGGATATCATGAAGTAAGTTCATAAACAGAAGATATGTAACTCGGGGGGGGCATGGGGTCAGTCTGTCTCAGAGGATTCGCAGCCGTTTTTTCTTTGGTGGTCGGTTTCAAAGTAGTCGAGGCAAGTTCGATGATGCCTCTGCCTACATCCGTTTTGGCCTCGCAGTCGGTTTGGATTGGTCGTGTAGAAATCTCGTCTTCTCAAGTGGTTCAGCGTGAGGTTCCATTTGAAGTGGCATCTGCAAAAGTTTTGGAAGTCTTTCGAGGGCGAGGTGAGCCTGGCGAAAAAATTCTCTTCTCGAAACCTGGAGGTCGAGTGGGGCAAAAGACCTTTGCCGTGGTGGGTGTTCCTCAATTGAGTATCGGCAAAGAGTACATCGTGTTCTTGATGGAAGACCCTCTGTTTTCTGATCGCAGTAAAGAGATGGAGCCACAGCTGAACAACTGGACAGCCTACGAGGTCCTTCACGATGAAACGGGTGCTCCCGAGAGCGTGAAAAAAGCCGAAGGAGCGATTCGATCTCGAGCTTCACGGGCTTACGCTCACGCGTCGTCATTTTCGAAAGGTTCCGATTCTTACGAGGATTTTGTGACTCAGATTTATCGAGGACTTGATTGATGTTGAAGTTGATGGGTTCAGTTCTTCTAACGCTTTTGATGTCAGTGCCCGTCTCGGCATTTACTCTCATTTCCAATTACGGAAAGGTCGCGCACTGGAAGAACAGCCAAGTGGATTTTTACTTTCATAGCTCCGTTCCCATGGGCTACCGAGATGCCCTGCGAAACTCATTTGCTGCATGGTCAAATGTTCCAGGTCTTGGATTATCCGTGAATGAGCTGGGGACTACCGCTCAGCCAGCCGTTGATGGAGATGGGAAAAATGTCATCGTTTGGACGACAAGTGGTTGGAGGAATTTGAGCTTCCGTCCTCCGGCTGGGGCCCTTGCAGTCACAGTGCTTTCATTTAACTCATCGGATGGGACTCTCAGTGATGCCGATATTTATTTTAATGATGAGTACTTTGAATGGGGGAATCTCAATGGCGGTGAGATGCTGATTGATGTTGAGAATATTGGCACTCATGAGGTCGGCCACTTGATGGGGTTGGATCACTCATCGGAAGATCCCTTTGAGGATGATTCTGAGCTCTTAGATGCGACCATGTATTATGCCTCTGCCTACGGTGAGATTGAGCGGCGAGATTTGGCTGCGTCGGATGAGCTGGGAATCAGAGCGCTCTATTCGACGGAAAGCAGAACGACTCCTCGAATCGACTCGGTTCTGTCTCTTGGCGGTGGAGTGGGAGCAAGAAAGTATCGCATCACAGGCCAGAACTTCGGAGAGCTCACGAGTTTTGTCATCACGAATGATTCCTCAAGTGTCTACGACGAAGTGGCGCGCTATCGACGGATTCTATCGTCGACTGAGGCGGAGGTGACGGTGGAACTCGCAGGATTTTCGAATGGCTCAGCCCGGTTAGTGGCGGTCAATGGTCCTGATCATCGCAGTGATTATCGCGTGAGTATCGAGAGCTCCTCTCTTTCTGCTGACTCTGCTGGCGGAGGTGGATGTAGTCTGCAGCCAAGACCGATTCCTCAATTTTCTTGGGTGACATTTTACTTTTGCTTCCTGGCAACCATCTCGCTGATGCTGGCTCGGCGCCGCTTCCGTCATTCCTGAGAGTAAATAAAGCTTGGTGATATCGAATCATCTCGTTAAGCTTTGCGTATGTTTGGATTAGGGGAATTCAAGAAGCAAGTACTAGGCTCTATCCGTCAACTTGAGCAGCAGATCTCTGATCTTAAGCGCGGTGAACAAGAGCTGCGATCTCAAAACGCTCGGCTGATGCAGCTTATGAAGAATATGGGCCGAAAGATCGTCTGCCGACTGCCGATTTCACTGGAGTCCTTGGAGAAGGGACTGATCTACGATTTGATTTTTGCCGATGAGATTGAAGGCTGGAAAAAGGCTGCGCCGACCGGGATTATTTTAGACATACGTCCTCAGATTGAGTTTGCACGAGGGGCTTTGGCTTCTTCTGTGAATATTCCATTGGATCAGATATCGGCCAAGATTGAGGTTTATACCAAAGATACGCCGATTCTGTTGATTTGTGACAATGGAGTTCGATCTGCTTCGGTTTCTGAACTGCTTCAAGCGAAAGGCTATCCGTTCATCTACGTCTTAAAGGGTGGCATTGCTGGAATGCAAAAGGCTGAACGCCCAAGTTCTCACGTCAGCGAGTCATCTCGCGATGAGCTTGTTGCCAACGCTTAAGCGGTTGGTTTACTCATTCGGTCACGAATTTTTCGGCCCATTTCTTCCAATGGATGTTTTGAATCTCGCTCTTCCTGGGCTCTGAAGCTTGAGCTTTCGATATTTGTGAGAAACTCTTGAGCAAACTGGCCCGACTGAATCTCGGTTAGGACTTCTTTCATTCGCTCTTTGGTGGATAAATCAATCACACGAGGTCCTCTTGTGACGTCTCCATAGCGAGCTGTCGGGCTGATGCGACGTCTCATTCCAGTGATTCCATCTTTCCAAATGAGATCGACAATAAGCTTCAACTCATAGAGAGATTCAAAGTATGCGGCCTCGGGATGATAGCCCGCCTCCACCATGACCTCGTAAGATGTCTTCAGTAAGGCCGAGACCCCTCCGCAAAGAAGCGCTTGCTCCGAAAACAGATCGCACTCCGTTTCATCGCGAAACCGAGCCCAAATGAGTCCTTGCGGATGGCAGCCAATTCCAAGCGCATAGGCTTCCGCCCAGGACTTAAGAGCATCATCATTGCGAGAGTTTTCAAGAGCGAGAATCGCAGGAAGAGCTTGGCTCGTTTGATAAAACTCGACGAGTCCGTGAGCCGCACCCTTGGGGGCCACTAAGAGGTGAGCTGGGCCGCCCGGTTCCATCGCCAGCGTCTTAAAGTGGGTGCTAAATCCATGGGCAAAAATCCAAGCGCTTGGTGTGCCCCGACGACGGATCTCAGAGGCAACTTGGTGGTGGGCCTGGTCTGGAACGTTGAGAACAACAAAGGCTCCTTGAGGATCGAAGGAATTTAAGTCGACCACATCAAAGCCCTCAGCTTGGGCTTTGGACCAAGACGGACTTGCGGGTCTAAGGGCTAATTTAAAGGGGACCTCGGAGCGTTTGAGGTTGAGGGCCTCCGCGCGTCCCTGGGCTCCAAATCCGACGAGAATCAGGGGAAATTGCCTTAAAGTCTCAAGAAATGGAGTTTTTAGCATGGATTTGATCCTTTTCATTCAGAGCTAGCAGAGCTATAGAACTTTGCAATTTCCATTAAGAAAGCCACTATGAAAACCATCCATCATTTAGTTATCCCCTTTACCGAGATCCCCTTTGAAGGGGTTCAGGTTGAATCCTCCGATCCATTTGCCACATTTTCGGATCCCCAGATGGACGCTGAAGAATTGCGTCGTCTGCAGGATAACTTCAAAGACCCTATTCAGGTTTCGGCTGTGCTCACGCCTGTGGCTCAAAAGGTCGATGTGCGTGGCGATATGCGCACGCTCATCTCTGAAATCTGTGATCGTTGTACGGAGACATTTAAGCAGCCTGCTTCTGCCTCCATTTCCACTTTCTTGATGCCCGCTCAGCAGTTTTCTGCGCATGACAAACCAGGTGGCAAGGTGATTCATGGTCCCACTCGAGGCGGCAAGAAATCTCGCCATCATTCGAAGTCCAAAGCTCCGGTTCTTTCGGACGCACCCGGGGAGCATGAAGATGTCAGCTTTGGTTCCTATGATGGGCACACTGTAGACTTGCGTCCCCTGGTTCGCGAGCAGTTGATTCTGACGATTCCGATGCGTGCTGTTTGCGATCCGGGTTGCGAAGGCTTGTGCCTGCGATGCGGTGAAAATATTCAAAGAAAGGAATGCCGCTGCAAAGAAGGTCCCCAGAGAGTGGAATCCGAAGAGGTTCGCTCTCTCGGCAATTCTTTGGCCGACCAGCTTCAAAAAGCTGTATCGAGGTCTGCCTTTTAGTTTTTCAAAGCTTACTGGGATCCAAGTTCAAACAGACGGGCAAGTCCTGGCTGATCGGTTTCAACTTTCTGGCACTGAAAGAGATAGGGCTGCGCCTTTCCTGCAAGAATCTCAGACTTCGTTTCATGCGAAACTCTGGGCAGCTCTGTCATGATCTTTTGACCAGGTGCGAATTCGGTGTCGTCTTCCACAGCAGCAATCATAACTGGCTGAGGGGCGGAGCCAGCAGCTAGTGGATAAGTCCATTGACCTTCTGCTTTGTCGATGACTTGAAATTCCTCGGGACGATTTGAATCCTGAACGATGATTTTTTTTACTTCCTTTGTTTCTTTGTCTCGAATGTATCCAACGACTCGAACTGAGTGTCCAACGGCTTGATTGGAATCTTTAAGAGCAAGGTGAACGCTCTTTCCGGAGTTAATTCTTTCGGAGATGACGGAGGCAGCATCCGAACCAGTTTTTTCAGCCATGAGAGCGAAGGGGCCCGAGACTTCAGGTGCTTTGTTGGCGTTGTCGAGAGCCGTCTTAAACTTGGCATCGGCGGTCAGAATCGTATGGGCCTTTTGAATGTCTTTGACGGTGTCTTTAAGAATGCTTTGAACCGTTGAATCAGCGTAGAAGTCCGAGAGTTTTGAGAAGCCGGCGATCGCCTCGAACTTTTCCCCTCGTGCCGCTGCCATGAGTTTGTTCTTGATGGCTTCATCGCTGTCTCGAGGACCGGCTGCAAAGAGTTCCCTGTTTCGATCGAGAGCGGAGAGCTTTTGCTCAAGATGAACAATTCCAAAGCAAATCCCGATCTTTGTTTTGGGGTCTGAGGGGTCGGATTCATTGGCGATGGGGAAAACCTCATTTTCGGGGATTTCGATCATGACGAGCTCTTCGTTGGGCCCGAGGGATGCTCGAATTTCAGAGTAGCGGTCATTTGCATGTGCCAAGGTCGACTGAAGATTGATCAACAGAATCAAGGAGCTCAATCGCAAGGTAAACTGCATCAGGGCAAAAGAGTGCAAAATCTACGCCCCTCCTAAGGTCTTGATTCTCATGGATTTGCCAGAGCGAGTGCGCAGAAATCTGCGGTAAGGCCTTGAAATCATTGCGAGGTTTTTGGAAGTTTTCCTAGTGATTTGGGGGGCGAGTCGCTATAAGAAAAGACGTGTTTTCAGCGCGAATAGCCCTCGATGCAATGGGGGGAGACTTCTATGCACTTCCGAATCTTCAAGGCGCCTACTGGGCGATCAAGAAGTCGCAAACTCTTGGAAAGAACATCCAGGTTTTCTTGGTGGGTCCTGAGGATCGTGTGATTGGCAGGCTTAAGGACGCTGTTCAGGATCCGACGGTTCCTTCTGATTTTCGAATCAACGAGGCGGAGTTTCGGCACTTTGTCGATAAAGGCTTTTTGGTGCCAGTGACTTCCACTCAGGTTGTTGAAATGGATGACAGTCCTGCTTCGGCAGTTCGAACCAAAAAAGATTCGTCATTAGCGAGAGCCTACCACTTGGTGAAGGCTGGTCAGGCGGATGCGATGATTTCTGCTGGCAACTCAGGAGCGGTAATGGCCTATGGAATTGCACTTTTGGGAAGATTGCCGGAGGTGAGACGCCCAGCGATTCTCTGCACGATGCCCTCGAAAGGTGGATTTTGCTCGATTCTCGATGCAGGAGCAAATGTGGACTGCACGGCTGAGCATTTGGCTCAGTTTGCAACGATGGGAATGATCTATTCGCAAGTTGTTTTTAGTAAGCCTCAGCCGCGAGTTGCATTGATGAATATTGGCGAGGAAGAGGGCAAAGGAAATGAGCTGACCAAAGAGGCTCATGAGCGATTGAAGGCATCCTTTGGTCCTTGCTATGTGGGATTTGCTGAAGGGCGCGATGTTTTTAATGGCAAAGTAGACGTGATTGTTTGTGATGGCTTTGTGGGCAATGTGCTTTTGAAGACCGCTGAGGGAGTGGCCAAGATGGTCAAAGAAACTCTCAAAGAGGAGCTTTCTCGAAATCCTGTTCGCGCTCTGGGTGCCCTTCTTGCGCGCGGGGGTTTTGATGCGCTCAAATCACGCATGGATTACAGGGAGTATGGCGCCGCTCCTTTGATTGGTCTGAATGGACTTGGGATGGTGGCGCATGGATCCAGTGATGGAAAGGCGATCACCAGTTCGATTTTGTTAGCGACTCGATACGTCGAGGGCGGCTTGATGCAAAAACTTCGAGAGGCCTTCGGTGCCAACGACTCTGAGTCCTCAAAGGAAGGAGCAGGTTCATGAATTCATTTTTTTCACTACAAGGGCAGGTTGCTCTGGTTACAGGCGGAGGGCGGGGAATTGGAGCTGCCATTTCCCGGCGCCTCGCTCAGGCGGGTGCAACCGTGATTGTGAATTATCGTGCCGAGCCCAAAGAGGCTCAGGCGATTGCTGATGAATGCTGTGTGTTTTCGGTCCAGTCTCGGGCTATTCAATTTGATGTCTCAAAAGCCGATCAAGTGGATCAGGCGATCGAGACGATTCAAAAAGACCTAGGAAAGATCGATATTCTTGTTTGTAATGCGGGGATCTCTCGAGATGCTTTGGTTCCCCGTGCCTCTGAGGAGCATTTTCAGGAGGTGCTCAATACAAATTTTATGGGGACTGTGAATCCCATTCGCGCCGTTTCCCGCTCCATGATGAAAAATCGCTATGGTCGGATCGTCTGCATTGGCTCTGTCGTTGGGGAGTCTGGCAACAAGGGCCAGGCTGCTTACTCAGCCTCAAAGTCGGCGCTTTTTGGTTTGGCCAAATCCGTGGCTCTTGAGCTTGGTTCAAGGGGGGTCACGTGTAATGTCTTGTGCCCGGGCTTCATCGATACGGAAATGACTCGAAGCCTGCCTGCAGAAGTCCAAAAAGCCTATATGGACAAGATCCCCCTGGGCCGCTTTGCCTCCCCTGAGGAAGTAGCTGAATCAGTGCATTTCCTGGTCTCCAAAGAGGCTGGCTACATCACAGGGGCCACTTTAGATGTTAACGGCGGAATGTTCATGCGCTAGGCTTTTGCCTAGACTTTGTTGACGGCGTTTTAAGGGAGTTTTAAAACGTTTTTATTTTAGTTTTAAGGAGCAAGTATGGAATTGGAATCACAAGTAAAATCATTAATCTCAAAAAGCCTCAAGATTCCCGAGGAGAATGTGAAGTTAGAAAGCGCGTTCATCGAGGATTTGGGTGCTGATTCCTTGGATATCGTTGAACTTGTGATGGCGATGGAAGATGAGTTCCAAATTGAGATTCCAGACAAAGATGCTGAGCAAATCAAGACCGTGACTGACGCGGTCAACTACATCAAATCTCACAAGTAAGAGGTATGACTTTGCGCCGAGTGGCAGTTACAGGAGTATCCGCCATATCCGCCCTAGGAGTGGGGCGTGATCGTAATTGGGCGGCACTCATGGAATCCCGCTCGGGCATCGATCGTATATCTGCTTTTGATCCGGCTCCTTTTCGGAGCCAAATTGCTGGTCAGGTCAAAGACTTCAAACCGGAGTCCGTCATTCCCGCAAAAGACGTTCGAATGATGGACCTCTTTATTCAATATTCTGTGGTGGCTTCCGAGGAAGCCTTTCGACAGTCTGGGCTTACATCAGGCCTTTCCCCGATTCCCGAGGCTTTGCAAGAGCGTGCGGGATGTTTGATTGGATGCGGCTTGGGCGGTCTGCCCGATATTGAAGTGACGCAAAAGGTTGTTTACTCACGAGGTCCCAGCAGGATCTCGCCCTTCTTTATTCCCAAGATCATTGCGAATCTGGCCCCTGGGCATGGTGGAATTTATTTTGGTTTGAGAGCTGCGAATTTTTGTACGACGTCAGCTTGCTCCTCGGGAGCTCACGCCATTGGAGAAGCGTTCAGACATATTCGACATGGCTATGCTGACATCATGTTATGTGGCGGCACTGAAGCGACGATTTCACCTCTCTGTGTGGGTGGTTTTGATGCCATGAGAGCGCTATCAACTCGAAACGACGCTCCTCAAAAGGCTTCACGTCCCTTTGATTCCGGTCGAGACGGATTCGTTGTGGGAGAGGGAGCTGGGATGGTTATCCTCGAGGAATGGGAGTCAGCAAAGAAACGCGGAGCCAATATTCTTGCTGAGTTGGTCGGTTACGGAGCGAACTGTGATGCTTACCATGTGACTGCTCCCTCTGAGGGCGGGCAGGGTGCCGGTCGAGCTATGGAGCTCGCTTTGGAAGACGCTCGTGTTTCTCGAGATGCAGTGGGGGCTGTTAATGCCCATGGAACATCCACTCAGCTTGGCGATATTGCTGAAACGATGGCCATCAAACGAGTCTTTGGTGATCATGCGAAGAAGATCAAAGTCTCGGCGACCAAGTCGATGACTGGACATTGTTTAGGAGCGGCTGGTGGTATTGAAGCTGTTTTTTCTGTGCTTTCGCTCGTGCATCAAAAAGTTCCACCGACTTTGAATTTGGATCAGCCAGATCCGCAATGTGATCTCGATTATGTTCCTCATCATGCACAGGACCATAAGTGCGATGTCATCGTCTCCAATAGTTTTGGATTCGGTGGAACAAACGCAAGTCTAGTATTCAAGAGGGTTTGATATGTTGTTCATTGGTTCTGACCATGCAGGATTTGAGCTGAAGTCTCAGATCCTTGAGGCGCTTCGTGCGCAAAAGAAGTCGGCAGAAGATTGCGGAACTGATTCCGCTCAATCCTGCGACTATCCCGTGATTGCCAAGAAGCTCTCCGAGAAGGTTCTGAAAAATGCAGGTTCGCTGGGAGTTTTGATTTGTGGATCGGGGATTGGGATGTCAATCGCTGCTAATAAAGTGAAGGGGATTCGGGCTGCTTGTGTTTCGGAATCTCGTTCAGCAGCGCTTTCGAGACAGCACAACAACGCGCAGATTTTGTGTTTAGGGGCTCGTATCATCTCGTTTGAAATCGCGATGGAATGTGTGAACGCTTTTTTGAGTGCACAATTTGAATCAAGCCATCCGCGGCACCAACGAAGAATTGATCAAATGACGGAAATGGAAGGTAAGTCATGAAGGACGAAGTTTTTGGTCTGATTGCTCGAGAGCATGAAAGACAGTTGTCACAGCTGGAGATGATCGCGTCGGAGAACTTTGTTTCTGATGCCGTTCGCGAGGCAGCAGGCTCTGTTTTGACCAACAAATATGCCGAAGGTTATCCGGGCAAGCGCTACTACGGCGGCTGTGAAGTCGTCGACGAAGTTGAGAATTTGGCAATCGAGCGGTTGAAGAAATTGTTTGGTGCTCAATCGGTGAACGTACAACCTCACTCAGGCTCTCAAGCCAATATGGCTGTGTACTTCTCATTGCTTCAGCCGGGAGATACCATTCTGAGTATGGATTTGGCGCAAGGTGGGCATTTGACTCACGGCGCTTCAGTCAATTTCTCAGGCCGCCTCTACAAAGTTGTTCATTACGGCCTCGATGAAAAGGGCTTCATTGATTTCAATCAGGTGCGTGAGCGTGCCAAAGAGTTTCGTCCAAAACTGATTGTTTGTGGAGCATCTGCTTATCCTCGTCTGATTGATTTTAAGAAGTTCAAAGAGATTGCGGATGAAGTGGGAGCGAGAGTGTTAGCGGATATTGCTCATCCGTCGGGACTTGTGGCATCGGGGCATCATCCTAGTCCTGTGGGCATTTGCGATTATGTCACATCGACGACTCATAAGACTTTGCGTGGACCTCGATCAGGTGTGATTATGATGAACCCTGATGTGGCCAAAGATGTGAACTCGCGCATCTTCCCTGGTATTCAGGGTGGGCCTTTGATGCATATCATCGCCGCAAAGGCTGTCGCGTTTGGTGAGGCTCTTGATCCTCGCTTCAAAAAATACTCACAACGTGTGATTGAAAACTGCCACGTGCTTGCAGAGGAGCTGAAGGCTGGTGGTCTTGAGCTCGTCAGCGGAGGCTCGGACAACCACCTTGTTCTGGTAGACTTGCGGCCCTTTGGAATCAATGGTTCTGAGGCAGAGCTCGCTCTTGATCATGCGGGGGTGACTGTAAATAAGAATATGATTCCTCGTGATCCTCAGCCTCCTCGGGTGACCTCAGGGATTCGATTGGGAACAGCTGCTTTGACAACTCGTGGGTTCGGAAAGGACGATATGAAAAAAGTGTCGGCTTGGATTCTGAAGATTCTTAAGCATTCCAAAGATGAAGCTGTCATTCAAAAGACTCGTGGAGAGATTCGGGAGTTTTGCAAGGCGTTCCCGTTGTTTCAGTGGAAAGATTAAATCAGCATGAAGTGCCCTTTTTGCCGACATGACGGAACCTCAGTCGTTGACTCAAGAGAAGTCAAAGAGGGGGGAGAAATCCGTCGGCGACGTGAGTGCTTGAATTGTAAAAAGCGGTTTACGACCTACGAGAGGCCTGACGCAATCTCCTTGTTCATTGTCAAAAAAGACGGTCGTCGTGAGCCCTTTGATCCAGAGAAGATTCGAGCGGGAATCATGAAGGCGATTGAAAAGAGACCCGTGAGTATTCATGCGGCTGATGAAGCTGTTCAAGAGGTGCTCGAGAAGCTCGTGAGCTTGGGGGAAAAGGAGATCCCCAGCAAGGTCATAGGGGAAGAGGTCATGCGGGTTTTGAAGCGTCTCGACGAGGTGGCCTATGTCCGATTTGCCAGTGTTTACAGGCAGTTCAAGGACATCAATGACTTCATGTCAGAGCTGAATTCTCTTTTGACAAAGAAGAAGTAAATCCTCTAAGACCAGGCAGCTTTTATGATTGGAAATCGTCGTCAGGCCCGTGAATCTGCCCTTTCTTACCTCTATCAGTGGGACTCCAAAGTGGAGACCTCAACTGAGCAAGTGCATCGATTTGCAGGCTATTTTGATGTTCAGCCCTCCTTTCGAGACTATTTTGAAAAGCTCACTTTGGGTGTCACAGAGAATGTAAAGGCTTTGGATGTTGAGATTGAGGCTGCGGCTGAGAATTGGTCGCTCTACCGAATGTCCAAGATTGATCGAAACATCCTCAGAATGGGCTGCTATGAGCTTAAGTTTTGTTCTGAAACCTCAGCCCCCATTATTTTGGACGAGGCCATTGAGCTGGCTAAAACCTACGGAAGCCAGGACTCCGCCTCTTTTGTGAATGGGATTCTGGACCGTCTAGCAAAGAAAATTCGTGCCGCAGAACCTCAGGCTGATGTAAGTTAGCCGAATGCAGGTATTCAAGCGGATCCCTGAAGACCTCGACTCTTTTCAGGGAGATCTTATGATTGCGGTGGTGGGCTCAGATGAGCGCCCGTTACGATCCGCCAATGCCTGGCTTGATTGGCGACTCTTTGGGACGATGAGTTCCCTCATTTCAAAAGGTCTCTTTAAAGGCAATTTGGGTGAGAAGTGTCTCATTCCCACGTACGGAAAGTTTAATTTTGATCGGTTAGTCTTGTTGGGTGGTGGAGCTCTTTTTGAAGAGGCGCTTTATCCCACATCCTTGCAGGGTGAAGAGCATTGGAAGGCGATCGGTCGAGCGATCGATGAAACAGCTCGTTCGTTAAAGGTAGAGGCTTTCGGGCTCAGTCTTCCTCGCTACGATTTGATTGATTTGGAAAATGCCGCGCTGAAGGCTCTTGGTTCGTCTGTGACGGGTCAGGCTTCTTTTTTTATGTCGCGAGCTCCCAATTACGTAGCGACTCTGAACCTGGGTTAATAAGGAGGGGACATCATGATTCTAAGTTTTTTGGTTCTGGCAACAGATCCTTGCTCGTTTGAGAATGCTTTTCGAGCAGGGGAATCTCAGTTAGACGGCTCTTCGCCTCAAGCTTCAATTGAGTCCATCTGTGCAGGTGTGACATCGGAGAAGCAAAAGGAAGCGGCTTTAGCATTTGAGCTGGCACGTGATAACTCCGCTGTCTTACGAAAGGCAGAGATCAAGCAAACGCCGAAGTCCCACGACGAGTATGTACACTTGATGGATTTGGCTGATCGGAAGATTAAACTTCAGGCGTTGAAAGACGAAGTGATCGATCGAAAGCTTCGAATTGAGCAAATGAAGCAGAGGCTTCAAAAAAATTCTCAGTTATCAGAGTAGTTCTTACGGGATTTGATCTAAGAGCGATTCAATCAAGCGGCTTTGTACGTGGAGTGTCGCTTTCATTCGACGAGGAAATTGAGAGAGTTCCTGAAATGGATTTGTTGCCCCCGTGATAGCGCTGTCGACAGTTTTAAGACCTCGATTGAAGGGCTGAGCTCGGCTGGCTTCCAGAGATGCCTGCTCCCATGCTGATTCAAAGGCTCGCAGGGATTGGGTATGCGAGATACGTGCTTTTTCGAGAGCCTTTCGAGCGGAATCATAGAGCTTCGAAGCCTTGGTGGAAGAGACTTGAGTCGCAGATTCAAGTAGATTCTGAGCCTCAAGCATCTGGATATTCATTTGCTCCTGAAGTTTGTGAAATCTTTTGAACTCGCTTTGGAAAACTCGAACTTGAGCACGCAGTTTCGGGCGATGTTGCCAGGCCCATTCAGCTTCGTCTAACTTCATCAGCTCTGCTTCGAGTCGTTGGGTTTCTCGAGCATACTGCTCAACAGCCAAATGGGTCCGCCGAGACCACGCCTTTTGAATTTTGGCGAATCGTTCCTTGAGCGGTCTGCGCGATGGAACGATGGATTTGGCAATCTCGACCACGGTTGAGATGAGTGCGCGACTATAGAATCCAACCCGGCCTTGCACTTTGGTCAGCCGAACATGCTCGAGATCAAAAATTTGTAGGCGAAGATCATCAATCGTCTTGCTGAGTAGCTGGCCTTCATCTGTGAGTGCACGACCAGAGACTTGGAGCTTCTCCCACGTCGTCAGGTTTTCAGCCAATCTCATCTTAAGCTGATCCACTTTCAACTGAGTTTGCTGAGCTTGCTTTTCGATTCTCTGAATTTCAGTATGAATGGTGTTGGCTCTTCTCCAGCGACGGTAAGACGAGAGATCTAGGGTCCATCGAACACTCGATGCCCCAACGCCGAACCAAACAAGATCTGAGCTGAGTGTGCCAAGATCGTAGGCTAACTCCATGCTCTCTTCCGCGGTTTTAGCAGTTTGCAGTTTTGAAAGCAGATGCATTCCACCCTGGAGGCTTTCAGCCGTCCATCTGCCGATGGGAGTTGAGAACCCCTGATTGAGATCGAGGCTCTCTAAGTCCTCTTTGAGATAGCCTGAGCTGACCAGTCGGGTTCCGGTGTCGAGAACGATGAACCATGAAACAGCTCTGACTCCAAAAATTTTGACGGTCAGCGCGAAAGCTGCACCGACGCCAACAGTCTTCAGGATCTCAGAGGCCTCATTCGAGTGAGGCATCGCTCCATAAAGAAAGGCGGCAAGCCAGGTCGCTTCTGAGTCAGGATCAATTTGATAGGCCTGAAGTTTTTGCTGAAAATCCTCGACCGTCTGAATAAACTTTTCTTCAAGCTTCTGTTTCTCTTCATCAGAAGAGGCTCTCTGGATCTCGGCTAGGAATCCTTGCTGTGAAATCATCAAGTCTCTCAAAAGACCTTGCCGCTCCCATTCGTTCCAAAAGCGCTTGGGCTCAAGGCTTCCCAAATGTTCGGGAGATGGAAACAAGAGAACGGCGAGTTCATCAATGAGGACAGATGGAAAAAAGCCGTAATCAAAAGATTCACGGTTTTGAGCCAACAGCAATCTCATCTCTCTTCGCTGGCTCTCAACGGTCGGAATCTCCTCACCGGATGATAGCGACATTCTATCGGCAGTCTTCGTGATGAGACTTTGCGCCAAAAGATAGGCCTTCACTAAATCATAATGATAGCGATGGATTCTATCCGGATCGGAGGGGGAGAGGGTTCGCTGTTTCTCAAATTCATCCGCAGGAATCTCAGCTCCGTAAATCGTCGACAGGAGCTCACGACGATCAAGCTCATCGAGGCTTTCAAAAAGCCTGCCCTCAAGCAGGGCCTTTCCTTGCTTAAGACTCAAGTCTGGGAACAGTCGTGCTGCAAGAATTTGGCGAAGCTCCTCGGGGAGCCTTCGCAAAGCGGAGTCTTCAGGAGGGAGGTCCAGCCAAAAACCTTCATTGAACTGTTGAATGGCGGACTCAAAGTCTGATGACTCTTCGACCTTAAAGAGGGACAAGACCATTTGGTCGATTTCTTCTGCAATCAACTTTCGAGCCGGTTCATCAAACTGCAGTTCCTCTGGGATCTGATTGAGTTCGGTCCAGCGACCTGAGTAGTTGGTGAGCAGAAAGTTCCATCCCGAGAGAAGATTTTTGTCCTCCGCACTTCGCTCCCAATCAATGGCGAACGGTTTGGCTTCGATCCACGCTCTCAAAAGCCAAAAAAACCGAACAGTTGTCTTGCTGAGCTGCAACTGTGGAGCTGTCAATTCCCGACGATCAGCCTCGTTGATGAGCTCCTCTGCCATGAGATTCAGCTCTGTGCTTAATGCTTCCAAATCTCGTGCAGGAATCTCATCAACTCGTGAAAAGAGGCGGTAGATCGCGAACTGTTGAAAGATCTGGGCTCTTTGGGAGCTGTCCAGAGCGGGATTGATCAGCTTCAGCAAATCGAGGAACTGCTCAAAACTCAGAGGGCGCCCTGCTTTGAGAGTTTCCAAAAGGTCTGATGATGGGTTCAGATTTTGTAACTCAAAAAACTGCTGAACATAAAATCCTCTTAATCCTCCCAGTGGTTCAAGTTGAGAGATCACGGGTCTGCTCAAGGCGAACTCCTTTTGCTTAAGCTCAAGGACCTTCTGGGTCATGATCCTATCAAAACTTCGGAAGCCTTCGGGTTGCCTCTCCCAGTCTGCCTTGTAGATTGATGGAATTCGGGGGATGATGCTTCGTCGAAACTCAAAGGTCCGATCGGCAATGAGGGTGCGAGTTGCCGACAAATTCGAGGAGCGCTGAACGGCGTCCTTCACGTCGATCTCAAAGTCAGCAGAGAGTCTCAGCTCTTCGATCAGCTCTTTCTGCAGGCCGAGTAATCCTGAAGAGCCTTGAGCGTCGCCGATGACATAGAGTCGTTTGAGAATGAGGGAGTAGTCTCGCTGATTCCAGGCTTCGACGGAATCAAAGGGGTTGGCCGACTGGGCCCTTGCCTCGCCCACGAGCGAGAAGACCCCTAAGAGGCTGAAAATGCTAATCTTTGCTAGACTTGTAAACGTCATCAAATCCCCGGATAACGCCTTCTAATGTGCTCTGCGTCATGAATCAAGCTGCGATTGAGCTTGAGGTCGTGGGGCTAAAGCGCCAAAATAGTTAAGTATTTTCCTCGGGGGAGGGCTCCTTATGTTCGCTGCGTTAGCGCTTTTGGCGCTTGTCGTGCAGTCTCAAGGTTTTGTTTTGGAATCTAAAGTGAAAACGGCAACGGGTGTTTATGAGCGCTTTGTCGATTCCTCCAATGAAAAGCGCTTTAAGGTGCGCTGGACTCGAATGAATGGAACCTCCGAATGGATTGTTGATGCGATCAACAGATCTTCAACTGTTGTGACTCGGCGTCCTATTTTGGGAATCATGGCTTCAAGCTACGAAGACGTAGTGGAAAAAGATCTTCGAACGGGTTCAGAGCGGCTTCTTGGGCGAGCAAAGCGAGTGTTTCGACTTTCCGATACCTGTAATGCCGTGGTCTTCTTGGGAACTCCTACAGTCGCGAGTCCAAGCTGGTTTCAGAATTTGAGGAATCTCAACTGCGATTCCACAGGACATCCACAGATCTCGAACATCAGTGCAGTAATCAACACTCAAGAACATCCACTGACAGTCCAATGTCATTTTCCAATTGCAGGATTCTGTCTTTGGGTTTCCGACAGCAAAACGTCTGAGGTCAATAAGGGGCAGCTTCTTAGTGTGACAGCACTTCAAAAAATGGACGAGTTTATGCGAGGTGCTCGCATAAGAACATTTCTTCCCACCTTGAAGATTGAGCCTTGGGCGATGAATACAGATAACTCTCAATATGATGCTCAAACAAAAACAATTTATCTCGGTCTGGGTCATTACCCTGATTCCCATGACGGCTTTGTTATTGCCCATGAGTGGGCTCATTTCCTCATTGATGAGCTGAACCCCGGTCTGTGGGGATACGATGCTGAGGTCTTTCATGAGGCCATTGCTGATTTTCTATCGACGGATTTGTGGAACAATCCTTGTTTTGCTCCGTATGATGCACAAGAAAAAGAGGGACGTGATTGCTTAAGACGAATGGATCAAAAACTCAGGTATCCTCAGGATATGGTATGGTCTAATCCTCATTTGGATTCCCGAATTTTTTCGAGTGCTTTGTGGGAGGGCATGAGAGATTTTGCTCGCGACGTTCGGTGGGCAGTCTTGCTCGAAGCCATCATGACCTTGCCAAAAAATTTTGAAAGTCATGAGTTCTGGGAGGCGATTTTTTCTTCTCTTTCGAGGCAAAGTCTTTTGTCGTCGTCGAGCGGATCCATAGAGGGCTTAGAGAAAGTGCTTCGAGATCGGGGTTTGCTGAGCCAGTCGATAGAGCCTTCGCATCGCCACTGATCCATTTGCTAGAGACCAGTCCAGTTGAAACCATTGAATCAATTGGTCTTGACTCACGTGGCCGTCAAAAAATCTCTGTGTCAGAACCTGAGCCAAGAAGTATCCTTCGCGATGAGCCAACTCCCAAATGTCTTCAACTTTAAAAGTCGAGCGCTTCCTTGATCGAGGTATCAGAATCGATTTTCCCGTCACTAGATTTGATGAGAGCTTGGCAAAGCATTCATGGAGAGTCATGAAACGAAGCTCAAAAATCCGAGCATCCTGGACCGACATGCGTTTAAGAGCGGGGAGGTCTGAAGGCTGATGAACCAGGGCAAAGAGATGAGCAGTTTCCTCGGGGACTTGCGAAAGGTTTGACACATAGGCCGTCGGGGGAAACTGAAGGGTGATTCCCTCTCCATGACTCTGCTGCCAGTGAACCAGATTCACTTCCTCAGGACTTCTCGAAGAGAGCGATCCCTTCGACTTGGGGCTGAGAAAATAAAAAATGGGGGGGCTCTGCTTAGGAGAGGTCCCCCAAAAATTTGTGAAAGTCTCCCAAGCCCATCGGCTTAAAAGCTCAGTTGAATTTTGTAGCGTTGAAGTTCTCAACAAAATCAACCATCAAACGAATGGGGATTCCTGAAGGACCGCGGGCTGCAATGAAGTCTCGAGGACTATCGTACCAGCCAGCGCCCGCAATATCAAAGTGTGCCCAAGGTGTTCCATTCGCAACGAACTCCTCGAGAAAGAGAGACGCTGTCGAAGCTCCCGCCTTAGGTCCGCCAATGTTTTTCATGTCTGCAATGTCTGACTTAAGAAGTGGCTTGTAGACATCCACAAAGTTCGGAAGTTCCCAAATATTTTCTTGAGTGGAGTTTGAAGATTTTTGAAGAGCTTGGAGAAGCTTTTTGGAGTTCGAAAAAACTCCAACAGCAGCATCCCCGAGAGCCGCCGCACAGGCTCCTGTCAGCGTTGCTACATCCAAAACGGCTCGTGGTTTATAGTGAGTCGTTGCCCAATGGAGGGCATCGGCCAAAATCAATCGACCTTCTGCATCGGTATTGAGAACTTCAACCGTCTTGCCCGAAGCCATGTGCAAAATATCTCCCGGTCGAATCGCGGTTCCTGAAGGCATATTTTCAGCGCTTGGAACAAGAGCGACCACATTCGCTTTTACACCCAGCTCAGCGATAATCTTAATTGCGCCCAACACTGAAGCCGAACCTGCCATGTCATATTTCATGGTTTCTTGACCTTGAGGGGGTTTCAGAGACAAACCTCCCGAATCAAAAGTGATTCCTTTACCAACCAAAATCACGGGAGCATCTGTTTTCTTGCCATTCATATACTCCACAACGATGAATCGAGGGGGGTTGGCCGAGCCTTGTCCGACACCGAGGACGCCACCAAACTTGTGCTTGGCGAGTTCTTTCTCCGTCCAGACTTCCACGTTGAGCTTGGTCTTGGCAGGATGATTTTTTGCCATAGCTTGTGCCGCTGCGGCGAGCTTCGCTGGAGTCAAATGCGAGCCAGGTGTGAGAATCAAATGCCGAGCCCAGTTCACACCTTCTCCGATGATTCGTCCGCGGGTTGTTCCGGTTTCAACAGCTTTTAAATCTTTTTTGTCAGAGACAATGATCTCTGGGGTGATTGTCGCAAATCGAGCTTTGTCTTCTTCTTTTCTTTGAGTTTTGAACTCGTGAAAATTCACCTGAGAAAGAGCAAAACCCTCCGTCAATGCTTGAGCCACTTCCTCAGCCGTTAGCTTTTTGACTGTTGGAAGAGCGACATGAATATCTTTGGTGACACCCATATTCTTCGCTTGCGCAACGATCACTGCAGCGGCCGATCGAATGCTGTAGGTCGAGATCTTGGCGAGCGAGCCTAGGCCAACAACGAGGACTCGTTTAGGTCCCGAGGATGGGTAAAGTACTGTCGTTTCCTTAAGCTTGCCTTTGAAATCCAGTTTCGTGGCATGCTGAATCTCATCGTGGAGGTGGAGGTCCAATACTTTTGATAAAAGGCGTTTGCTGTCATCCGCAAAAAAGACGGTCAGCTCCCCACTATAGAAAGTTTCATTTGCCTTGGTGGCCATAGCATCTCCTTTTCAAAAATAGTCTTGGAGATGTTTTAGCGAGGAATGGAACTGTCCTCAAGAAGGTCTTCAGCATTTTCAGTGTTGAGCATGATGATTTCGACACGACGATTTTGCTCTCTTCCGGCAGCGGTCGTGTTGTCCCCAACGGGACGATATTGAGCGATGCCTGAGGCTGTGAGGCGAACGGGATCAATGGCAAACTGATCGATTAATGTTCGAGCCGTGGACGTGGCTCTCAGGGCTGAAAGTTCCCAATTGCTGTAGTAGACGTTGCCGACGACTGGACGATCGTCAGTATGTCCTTCGACCAAGATCAGGCGCTGATTCGCTCTCAAAACATCAGCAATGACTTGGAGAATAGGGTAAAGTTCCGGGCGAATCTCGGTGGAGCCCTCGTCAAACAAAAATCCCGCGGAGACCGAGATGACAACTCCCCGGCCATCAATCTTCACCTGTATGGGTTGAAGTTTGTCCTGCTTGATCAAATCAAAGCCCTCTTGGTTCAGAACTTTTCTTAATTCATCAATAATTTCCTCATTCGTGACGACTCGGCGAATTTGAAAGCGAGGTGATGTCTCGGGAGGTGTTTGTGGGAGATCGTCGATGACGACTCGCTTGTTGATTGAATGGAGTCCCTTGTTGCCACCTAGAAATGCTTGAGAGACAGATTCGGCAAGTGCCTGCATTTTGGCTTTGTCGGTGAGGCTCATCGCATACAGCACAACAAAGAACGCAAAGAGGAGCGTCACCATGTCCGCATACGGAATGATCCAGCGTTCGTGGTTCTCGTGCTCTTCGTGTTTATTCTTTCCCATGATTAAGCTGCAGCATTTTCATCGGGTTGCTTGTCGATGATCGCATACAGCAAGGATTCAATAATGGCCGGAGAGGTTCCTTGCTGAATACTGCGAACTCCCACTTTGATCATTTCAAAATAGAGCTCTTCATGAGCCACCATTGCTTTCAGTTTGTTGCCGAGGGGCATGAAGACAAGGTTTGAGAGTGAGACGCCGTAGATCGTAGCGATGAAGGCAACGGCAATCCCCGGCCCAATCTTGTCAGGGTTGCTGAGGTTGTTCATGACGACAATCAATCCCATCACGGCGCCGACGATTCCGACGGTCGGGCAGTAGGCGCCAACTTGTCCCCAAAACTTCGCGGCCTGAGTGCCTTCATGTGTTCGGTGATTCACGCGAGCCTCGATAATACTCTGAACAACGTGCGGCTCGAGACCGTCGATGGCAAACTTCAGTGCGTCTTTGAGAAGAGGGTCGTGAATGGACTCGCGCTCTTTTTCGAGGGCCAGCAAGCCGTCTTTTCGGGCAATCCCTGCGAGTTTAAGAATCTGATCGACGAGCTCTTTGTAGTCATGATGACCCCCTGTGAAGCCCAACTTAAGCATCTTGAAGGCCTTCATGGATGTTTCCCAGTTGAACTCAACAAAAGCCGCTCCGAGAGCACCACCGCCCACAATCATAAAGGCAATCGGTCCCCAGACTGACTTTGGGTGTAAGCCCTCCATGAATCCGCCCACGAAAACGCAAATAAAACCAAATGGCAGCCCGATCACTGTCCCCTTTTCCATGAACCTATTGTAGCAGATCTAAGATCTCGATTTTGCTAAAGTTTTTTGATGCAGCGCCCATAAAAATCCGCGATTCTGATAATCCAATGCGGCATTGAGTGCCGAGACGGAATGGTCTAAAAGCGGCGGCACATAAAAATGGATTTACTCAGAGCTTCAAATTTGAATTTTTCACGTGAGGGCCGCCTCATCCTTGAAGACTTGAACTTTGCAATCAAGTCGCAGGAGCTTGTCGGTTTGGCAGGACCCAATGGTGGCGGCAAATCGACGCTCTTTGAGGTGCTCATGGGCTGGCATGAATTTAAGGGGCAGTGTGGGGGCTCGGAGAGAAATCCTGAAGTCACTCTTTTGTCGCAGAATGTCATCAAGCCGCGCTCCATTCCTCTTACGATCGAGACTTTCATCGAGATGGGCACTTGGGGCATCAATCGTAAGTCCCTCCCTGCCATGAGCTCTGATGAGGTCATCAAGGCGCTGCATTTGAATGCAATTCGCTCGAAATCGATTCATGAGGTTAGCGGTGGACAGTGGCGACTTGCTTGCATTGCTCGGGTTTTGGTTCAGTCCGCAGATTTGTATCTTTTGGATGAGCCCTTGAATCACTTGGACCTCGCCAGTGAAGAATATGTTGGCCATTTGCTGAAGGACTTGGCTGCACAAAAGCAAAAAACATTTTTTGTCATTTCTCATGACTGGCATGCCATGGAGCATTTTTTTGATCGGGTGATTTTGCTCAACCGACGGATTTTGGCGGATGGACCTGTGCGAGAGGTCGGTCAGATTTACTCTAACTGGCGAGATCCTGCCTCGCATTCGTGGATGCATTTGTCATGACAGAGTCCATGCTCATAGCGTTAGAAACCAGCTTTTGGGTGAGTCTCTTTGCTGCACCCCTGGGGTGCTTTTTGATCTTCAGGAAGCTCAGTTTTTTTGGAGATGCTCTGGGACACTCGACCATGGCGGGAATCGCTGTGGCTTATCTTTTGTTTGGTTCGTCGATCGTTCCGCTCTCGATTGGTGCTGCTGTTGCGGGAATTCTGGCGGCCTTTGTTTTTCAGGGAGCGTCGAGAATTTTTCAGATTTCATCAGACATTGCTCTGACGGTAACCTATTCAACTTTCTTTGCTTTAGGACTGTATTTGCTCAGCCAAGAGCATGTGCATTTGGATAGCTATCTGATGGGAGATCTTTGGAATATCAGCCCTCAGATGCTCTGGTTCGTTCGATTTTGGGCGGTGATTGTTTGGTTTGTTTTAGGTCTTCGTTGGAGAGCTCTTTGGTTGAATGCGGCCGATCCCGATCTCGCCAGAAGCTTGGGATACTCGAAGAACTTTCAAGACTTTTTGGTGATTGGTCTGGTGGCTATTTCAGTTGTGGGAATGATTCAGGCTGTAGGTGTTGTTTTGCTCACAGCTTATTTGGTCATTCCGGCTGCAGCGGCCTTGCCTTGGGCGAGATCCCTAAGATCTTTAATGATCCTCTCTGTGGGGTTTGCCATGTTAGGAAGCTTTATGGGGATTGCTTTGGCTGCAATTGAGCCTGCTTGGCATTCGGGCCCTTGTTTGGCACTCACCTCGGCGATTTTGTTCGGGGCCAGCCACGGGTTTCGTTGGATTTTAAGATCAGCCTCGTGATTTCTTGTGAGGCATTTGAAACTTTGTCACACTAGACAAAGTGGGGATCATCGAAGAAAGAATTGCGATCGATTTGGGGACAGCGTACTCGATCGTCGCTCATGAATCATCGAATGAGCTCTGGCGAATTCCCTCGTCGGTAGCAGTTGATCGTCAAACAAGAGAGCCTGTTGCTTACGGTAATGATGCCAAAATTATGTTTGGCAAGGGTGAGGCCCACTACGAGGTGATCCGTCCGCTTCGAGATGGAGTCATTTGTGACTTCGAAGCTGCGGGTCATTATCTTTCCTATTTAGTTCATAAGTCTCGGCGAAACCCGTTGGCACTGAAGTATCTGATCTTGGTTTGCGTTCCTTGGGGAGCCACTCGAGCCGAGACCAAATCTTATCTTGAGCGAGTTCGAGGATTCAGGACTCAGGTTAAGCTTGTTCGGGAGCCCTTTGCGGCAGCTCTGGGAGCCGGTGAAGATATTTTCTCAACGACGGGTTGCACCGTTGTGGATATCGGCGGAGGAACTGTTGAAGTTTCAACGATCGCTCATGGGCATATGATTCTTTGTCACAGCCATCGAGGCTCTGGAAACGCTATGGACCAGGCCATCTGTGAGCGGATGTTGAGACAGGAGTATTTCGAGGTTGGCCTAAACACCGCTGAGGCGATCAAAATGGAACACGGTTCAGTCTTTAAAGTCTTTGAAGACTACGAGTTTGAGGTTCGAGGTCTCGATCGGCGAACCCACTCACCGGGAAAGCTCATGCTTAGTACGTCTCGATTGAGAGATTTCTTGGAGCCCTTAGCTGAAAGCATTGAAAGGCAGATTCAAGAGCATTTGTCTCATTTGCCTCCTCAATTCCAGACGACCGTCAAAGAAAATGGAATTCGAGTCGTCGGCGGGGGCGCACATCTTAAGGGCTGGACCGAGAGATTGTCTCGAAACCTCGGACTTAAGATTCAGATCCCCGCGGACCCTCAACTCGCAGTGATTCGGGGAATGAAAAAGATTCTCATGGATCCCAAAAAATACTCTGCCGTCGTTAAAATCTCAGAAAAAGTTTAACTCTAACCTTTAATGAAGGCATTGCTTCGTCGTTCGGAGCCGATCGATGTGTTCGGGCCGTGGCCGCAGACAACAACCGTATCTTCATCGAGTGAATAGAGCCGATCCTTGATCGATTTGCTGATCTGAGAAAAGTCTCCGCCCCACAAATCAGTTCGGCCAATTGATCCACGAAAGAGTGTATCTCCTGAGAATAAGAACTCATGACAAGAAAACGAGCAGCTCCCCGGGGTGTGACCTGGTGTGTGGAGTATTTTCATTTGGAAGGATCCGAACTTGAGGAAATCCTCGTCATGGAGGTCCTCCTGCCAGCGAGGAATTTTGTCGAGTTTGAATCCAAAGGCCTTGCCCTGCATATCTAGATTTTCCCAGAGACTTGCGTCTTCGGGATGCAAGTGGAGAGGGGCTTGGAGTTTTTGATGCACCTCAGTGGATGCGCCGATGTGATCAAAATGCGCATGGGTGTGAATGGCAGCCTTCACCGTTAACTTTTCCTTTGTCACCCAGGAGATGATCTTTTCGGCATCGGCTCCGGGGTCTACAACAATAGCCTCTCGGGAGGAAGGGTCCCAAAGAATGGAGCAATTGCACTGGAGAGCGCCCACGGGAAAAGTCACCATTTCAAAGCCGGATTCACTCTTTGAGTGCTTCATAGGGCCCTAGCTAAACACGGCTTTGCTCTGCTTACAAGTTGTGCTGATGAAGGGATGACAGGAGCTGAGGCTTGGAATAGCCTTTTGTTCATGGCGCAATCGAGGCGATCCCATCGTCATCAAGGTAGAGGTCAAGCAATCCATCGAGCTCGTCGTATGCGTGGTCAGGCGCGCGCTCGCGCAAAGGCTTTGACCAAAACACTGCTGGATGAATGGGATGAAGAGGGTGTTTTGCTGGATGAGCCACCTGAGAATTCTTTTGATTACTCTCCCGCCTTGTTCAACCGCTTTCCCCTTTGTGCCGAGCATCTTCCATGGATCAGTTTGCGAGGTGCTCTCAGCCCCTCTGTTCCGCGAAAGCTCTCGAAAGCTCAGCATTTGTTTTACGACAATCATGTCTTTATGAAGGAGGAAGCGTCTGACTTCTTCTTGCTGCCGGAGCATGAGGCTCGGAAGCTGGAGTTCATTTTGGGGCAGGATGAATTCATGGACGCCAATCGTTGGGTGAGTCTGGATGACTCTCGCGCTGAGCATGCCCTGTCTGTGGCCAAGGCGGCGCAAGTCTTGGGGAAGGATGCCGATGTGATTATTCGGCGATCAACTCTGGATTCAACGGCCGTTCAAAGAATGATGGCGATTGAAAACTTGGGTGCTGTCATGCGCCTCAGAGAGTCAGATCGTGGTGTTCGTTGGACGATGGGTTGGCTGAAGTTTTGGAGCCGATTCTTTAAGTATTCTTTTGTTCCTGAATTCTCAGCCTCTGGTCGAGGGGCTTTGGGATATGTGAGCGCCCTTTTTGAGATTGATGAGATGGTGGCTGAGGGAAAAATGCCTGTTCCTGATTTCATCTTTGTGCCTCTGAGATCGGGGATCATTCAGTCGGGCCTTGAAGTAGGCCGGCGAATTTTGGGATGGAATCAAACCACGATCATTGGCGTGCCGACCCTGGATCAGCCTCGTGCAGAGCTGGCTCAGAATGTCGCTCAGTGGGCAAATGAGGCATGGGAAATCCTCAAGCCTTGGATGCCTCACGAGGCAATCTCAAAAGATTTGCGGCCTCAGGATTTTCATTTTGACTCCACTCTTTCGCTTGATCGCGAGGTTTCCCCCGCGATTCGTGCTTGGGTGATGCGCTTCATGGAAGTTGATCTGTCAGAAGTTGAGATTGAGGGTGCTGGACGGGCACTTTGGGCTTTGTCTCAAACAATCGAGAAGCGATCCATTTCTGGAAAATCCTTTTTGTTCTGGAATACCACGTGTCCTTTCCGAAAAGGAGATATGGGTGAATTCACTGGCTATCAGGATTTACCCAAGAAAGTTCGAAAATGGATTCGCGAAGATCAACGAGAAGGTCGGTTGGCTGATATCGGTTCTGTTTGATCTTTGGGCCAGAGATTGGGTCCAAGCTCTCGAATCACAGGTAGAATATTCATATAGAGCCGAATGATTTCCCAACGACTGGGGGGGCGTTCTTGTTCTGCGAGCCTCTTGATGAGGGGTGTCGCCAGATTCCTGTTTTCAGCGACTCGCTGGACGAAGGTTTTGAAGGTCGACCATGAAGCCTCATTCTTGATCGATGATCTCGTCTTGCTCAATTCTTGGATGAGAGCTTCGGTAAATTTTTTCATTTTGTCCCATCGGATGATGTCCAAGTTATCGAAGGGAGTGTGGTAGTACCAAGGCGTCCCAGAAGAAAAAAAGGTAAACGGCACTTTCATTTTTCGAAACTCATCATAATCACTTCGTGCTCCCATGGAGCCCATGGGCTCAAGCACCGGCAAGGGAAGATGTAGGAACTCCAATTCAGGGTGCTTGAGAGCAGGTAAAGCCTCTCCAAACTGAAGGTAGGTGGGTTCGAGTTCGGGTGTTAGAGCGCCACCGACGAGATCAAAGATGATCACACGCGAAAGTGGCTTCTGGTAGAAGCGCGCGAATGAACGGGATCCTCTGAGTGAGCCCCATTTCCAATTCTCCTCCATATCAAACAAAACCGCTGTGACGGCGATATCCGATCTGTCCTTCAGAGCGCGAAGAGTTTCTAAAACCACGGCGACGGCAGAAGCATTGTCATCAGCTCCACATCCCGAAACATCACGAGACTCGTAATGAGCTCCCAAAAGAATTCGTGGAGCATTTTCAGATCCAGTCTCACAAAAAATATTGGTGCAGTGGCCAAGTCCCCAAACTTTGAATTGATGCTCTTGCGCCTTCAGCCCCATACGTTCGATCTCGTTGCGAAGATAAACCTGAGCAGTTCGATAGCCTGGAGTGTGGGGAGCACGGTCATTCTGACAAAGAACTTCCATGTGACGTCGAAGAGACGAAAGCATTTGTGACATGACCGATATTGTATTCAGCTTCGTGGGTAAGGTCTTGGAATAATTTATCCGTCGAGATTAAATTTTTTATCTGAAGGCAGCAATTGAGGTGCCGGGCGTGCGAGTTTGTAACCTTGAACAAAATCCACATCAAAAGAGCGAACGACATCGAGCTCTTCTTGAGTTTCCACGCCTTCAGCGAGAATCTTAGCTCCAATTTTTCTGCCGATATCCACAACAGCACGCAGGAGTTCCTGCTTCACTGGATTTTTGTGAATGTCGCGAACAATCGAAAGGTCAACTTTCACATACTCGGGTCTCAAGTGAGCGATAGCTTCCAAGCTCCCGTAACCCGTACCGATATCATCAACCGCCAAGCCAAATCCAAGATTCGAATAGTAGGCTTGTTCCCGCTGAAACAGGGCGTAGTTTTCAATGGCGAAACGCTCGGTAATCTCAAATACAATGTTCTGTCCGGAGAGCCCCGATTGACTGAGAAGCTCTTGCAGGGCATCGCCCTTAAACTCTGGATCATGCATCGTCGTTGGGAAGGTGTTTACGAAGAGCTTTTGGTGAGACGGTAAGCCTTTAGCGCTCAGGATCGCCTTGCGCCGGCAAAGACGATCTAGCTCAAATGACAAATTCGTTTTTTCAGCAATACCAAACAACATGAGTGGACTTTCCATCGGAGAGCCCTTGGGCCCTCGAGTGAGAGCCTCATAAGCATAGATGCTGCCATCCTTGAGACTAACAATCGGTTGAAAATGTGTTTCGACCGCTTCAGACATGATGATTTCTTTCAGCGATTCATTGATTTGAATCATGAAGCGATCCCCATTGAAATCAGCAACAGCTTTGGATTGCTCAATCAAACGATAGACCGTTCTCTCGGGGGAGAGGAGCGGGTTGTGAACGGCGTAAGAGTAGCCGACGTCAACTTTCAAAATCTTTTTCGTGTAAGGGAATGTGATCTGAAGAACACGCGCATTGAGAGCGTGAACAAATCGCTCAATCATGTGTTGTAAATTGTCCAACTTCAAAAAGTTTGAATACTCGGGTCGCTGTCCTGACAAGAAGAGTAGGAAAACTTCGTCTTGAAGGTGCCGAATCGTCAGAAGATCTTCAGAGCGAATGAGGTGCCCTTTCAGGTCCTGTATTGACTGGACGATTTCGCTCAGAATCTTGGAGTAAATTTGATGACCGTAGTCGTACTCTATTTTTCCGAGCTCCGAAGCATCAATGAATATTAATCCAAGAGCTTTTTGTGAGGAGAGCATCGAGCCCAGCTGGGGCATGTGATGAGCAAAAGCGTGAAGTCCCGTCGTCGAATCAAAATGAACCGACGCTTGGGAATCCTTCTCGGCTTGAATTGGAATTTTTGGCAGCTCTTTTTTCAATCAACACAATACGCATCTACAGACCAAACTAGACTCGTCATCTCTCTTCGGAGATTTCCGAGTCCATCAACAGCAGACGGCGCACCCCTCCCACGTCTTTGACCTCTCCATCATAACATGTGAAAGGCCAAACTCCCTTAGTCCTCAGTTTATGGAGTTGAAAAGGGAGGGTCAAACACGTTAGTCTTAAGAGGTGAGATTTTCCGGAACGGAAAATTTTTGAAGAAATTCATGTATTTGGGGGGATTTCTGGGGATTCATTTTAAAAAACTCATCTGGGGATTTTCTTTTGTCGCTCTGCAAAATTTTACAGTGCAAGGCGCCAATGAAAATGATGCACAGCCCGCGGTACTGCCCAAGTATTCCCTCCTCGAATTGCTGAAGCGGGCTGAAGAGAATCTGCTTTTGAAACGAGAGGTGGATGCCTTCAAAAGAACGGCTCAGCTCAAAATCCAGGAAGTCGAGCGAGCTCGATGGCTGACATCGTTTGAGTCGCGGCTGGTGGGTGGAGTGGTGCCTGACGCATCCCTCGATGATCCCAACGATATCAATTCATTTCAATCTTACGATTTAGAGAACGACTTCTCATTCAGTCGGTTGGGTGGGTTCGTCAATGTCAAGGTGGAGGCCATTCAGCCTCTCTATACATTTGGAAAAATTTCAAATTTGCAAGATGCCGCTCGCAAGGCCCCCATCTTGGCTGATTGGGAAGAAAAGAAGAAGCGAGCGGAGGCTCGTTTCATAGTCAAGAGAGCCTACTACACTCGGCTCTTGTCGGCAGAGTCGGTGAGTATCTTGAATGAAGTGCGCCGAAAGCTCCAAGAGGCGGCGGACAAAGTTGAAGAGTTGCTGATTAAGGATTCCGACAATGTGTCTGAAACAGATCGATTAAAGATTAAAGTGTTTCAAGCTGACGTTCAGAATCGGTTGCTTGATGCTGAGAGGGGACTCAAGGTGTCGACCTCTGTTTTGAGCGAGCTGTGTGGAATTTCCTCGGACTGGGAGCCGGCTGATCCGCGGTTGGAGGCCGAGCAGATTGAGGGGCTTCGCCGGGAGGATGTGATTAGTGCAGCACTTCGAGGAAGACCTGATTTGCAGCAAATCCAAACGCTGGTTGAGATTAAACAAAATGAAGTAAATGTGGCTCGATCTCAGTTGTTCCCAACGATTTTTGCCGCTGGCCAGGTTGAGTTTGCCTATGCACCGGGTCGGGAAGATATCAAGAACCCTTATTTAGTGGATGACTTCAATAAATATAATTTAGGTGTGGTCTTGGGTATGAAGCAGGATCTTGGCATCTGGCGAGCCTGGAACAAAATGGATCAGCTTCGGGCAGAAGTAGAGCGGCTCAGAGCCCAAAGAGACCAGCTGAGCGTTAAAGTTCGGCTGGATTCAGAGAAAGCGTATGAGGAGGCCTTTTCCGCCTTTCAAGGCATCCGAGTGAACGAGGACGGCTTTAGGGCTGCTCGCAGTTGGCTTACCTCCACGGGATTGGCTTTTAACCTGGGAACGGCTGAAACAAAGGATGTCTTGGAGTCTTTTGCTGCCTATTTCAAAGCCCGTGCAGACCTTTTAAAGAGCCTTTATAGCGTGAATATCGCCCTTTCGGAGCTTTCCTCAACAGCGGGCATTGAAGTTGTTGAGCGACTCAAGTAGGTAATGCACCGGTTTGTAAAATCCGTCTAAGAATTTTGAGTTTTTAGACCTCACTGATAAAAAGGAAAGTCTATGAAAAAAATCCGCCTAGCTATTGTGGGCGTAGGAAACTGCGCCAGTTCACTTGTTCAAGGAATTGAATATTACCGTCGCGCGAAATCTGATGTGAAGGAAACTCACATTGGTTTGATGCACTACAATTTGGCCGGCTACTTGCCTGAGTCGATTGAAGTTGTCGCGGCCTTTGATGTTGATAAGCGCAAAGTTGGTTTGACTCTTGATAAAGCCATCTATGCTCAACCTAACTGCACCAAGCAGATTGTGTCAGAGATTCCCAAGTCAGACGTCATTGTCCAAATGGGCAATGTGTTGGACGGCGTTTCTCCTCACATGGCTGAGCATCCTGAGCATCGCTCATTCCGAGTGGCTTCTGAGAAGCCCGTCGACGTCGTCGCGGCTTTGAAGGCGGCTCAAGTGGATGTTGTGATTTGTTATTTGCCTGTTGGTTCGGAGAAAGCAGTGCAGTTTTACGCTCAAGCGGCAATCGATGCTAAAGTTGGTTTCGTCAATTGCATGCCCGTTTTCATTGCTTCAAATCCTGAGTGGGCCAAGAAATTTAAAGATGCTGGAATTCCTATTGTTGGGGATGACATCAAGAGCCAAGTGGGTGCCACCATTGTGCACCGAGTTCTGACCAAGTTGTTTGAGGATCGTGGTGTTAATCTCGATGCCACCTACCAGCTCAATACCGGTGGAAACACGGATTTCTTGAATATGCTCAACCAAGAGCGATTGAAATCGAAAAAGATTTCAAAGACTGAAGCCGTTCAAAGCCAGATGGCTATTCCATTGGACGCGGACAATATTCACATTGGTCCTTCGGATTACGTACCTTTCTTGAAAGACAACAAAGTTTGCTTCTTGAGAATGGAAGGAACTGGTTTCGGTGGAATTCCGCTGCATTTGGAAATGAGACTCTCAGTGGAAGACTCTCCAAACTCAGCGGGCGTTGCCATTGATGCTATTCGATGTGCGAAGCTCGCTTTGGATCGAAAAGTTTCAGGTCCCTTGACCTCTATTTCTTCGTACACGATGAAGCATCCTCCGATTCAGTTCTCGGATTCTCAAGCTCATATCCATGTCGAGGATTTCATTGCTGGAAAGATTGAAGCCTAATCAGACGTCCGCTGCGATTGACGCAGCGGACTCTTCTGTTGTTGCCGGAAAGCTAAAAGGGTCCAAGTTTCTTTCGGCTGCGGCCAAGGAGATTTGGGTTCTTGAGATTATGAGGCCTATCGAAGACCTCTTTATCCGTGCTCGTATTCACCCCAATACGATTTCTATTCTTGGTTTTGTTTTGACTCTTATTGCTGCTGTTTTGCTGGCAACGAACCATCTCATTTTGGGTGGATGGATGATTGTTCTTTCGGGGTGTTGTGATTTTCTCGATGGCCGTGTGGCTCGTCGGATGAATCTAACGTCATCAGCCGGAGCTTTCTTTGATTCGGTTCTCGATCGATACATGGATTTTGCGGGATTGATTGCTCTTGGAATCTTGTTTCGGGATCAGCCCTGGATCTTGGCTTTAGTTTATCTTGCGATTCTTGGATCTACGGCAACTCCCTATATCCGAGCGAAGTCTGAAGCTTTGGGGATTGAGGGGGCGGGCGGAGAAATGCAACGACCGGAGCGAGTTGTTTTGATTGGGGCAACAGCAACTTTGTCAGGATATTTTCAGACTCTAACCTATCCCTTTGTCTCAGCAGGAGAAGAGTTGCCACCTTATTTTTTGATCGTGGGACTTGCTTTAGTGGCTTTAAACTCAAATAAAACCGCTCTTCAGCGCTTCTATTTTACTTTTCGTGAGTTGAAGAATCGCGATCGATCCGCATCTTAGATTCTCCATATTTCAATTCGCTCCACAACTTTGAGCGAGCTTGCTAAGCTTTCGTGCATGATACTTTCTTTGATTCTATCTTTAGTAGTTCAAGCGACGCCTGATTCAAGCTCAATGGTTTTTAAGCCGGGCAATTCCAAAGCTTCCTCCGTGGCCGGCTCAAAGATTCTTTGGACGGAGTATGTGGTTTCTGAAGGATCGGCAACCGATTCAATCATCAAGTCGGTGATCAAGTTGGAAGCGATTGTCGATCAGCTAAAGAGCAAGAAGGGGGCGGCCAAGAAGCCCTTAGAGGATCAAATGCGAGGAGTGGTTTCAGCAGTCTTGGACCTCCAGACTCTCGGTCAGGGGGCGATGGTGACTCATTGGAACGAGCTGGGTAAAACCCCCAAGCTCAAGAAAATGCGGGATCAGTATATGTCACTGTTTCAACAGTTGATTGAAGAAAACTATATGGAGCAGGCCCGTAAGTATATTGGTGGAAACTATCAAATCACTTTTACCTCCGAAGAGACGCAGTCTAAGAAGCCAATGGTCAAAGCCAAGATCAAAAAGACCGATGTCGATGTTCTGGTTGAGTTTGACGTCTTGAAACAAAAAAATGGCTGGAAGGTTCAGGATATCAAGCTGGATACAACCTCATTGGAAGCGACGTATCGCAGTAGCTTCAATCGATTGATTAAGAAAAAGGGAGGTCTAAATGTTGGCTTTCCGGAGCTGATCAAGTCGATGGAGAAGCGACTTGCTGAACTTCGATCAGGAAGGTCACAGTCCTTATGATTCAGCTTTCTTTGGGACTCTTTTCTTTTGTTTTGTTGACTAGCGCTAGCTTCGCTCAGGGTACCGTGCCGCCATTTTTGAAGTCCTTTCCTGAGAAGGCTTTCCATAAATTGACTTCGGGTGGTCAAACGGTCGGAAAAGTGGAGTTTTCCTGGAAGGCTGTAGGAGATCGGCTTGAGTTTCAAGAGAGTTCCACCATGCGTCTCACTCTGTTCAAAAAAAACCAGGAGATTGCGACTCAATTGAGTGTTCGTACAAACTCTCAGCTCGAGATTCAGAGTTTGGAGTTCAAAATGAAGAGTGATGAAGCTCGCATCGAAATGAAAGGCGAGCGCATCATGGACCGGCTTCGAATGACGATTCTTCAGGCGGGTTCCACTCAGACGAAAGAGATTCCGTTGATGGAGCCAGCGTTAATGAGTGCGACGATTCGTCCTTATGTTCTGATGAAGGGACTTTCCAAGACCCCTCGGACCTATTCAGCGTCTTTGGTCGAACCTTCTGCATTAACCACGATTCCGCTTGAAATGTCTCTCAAGCCCGGCTCGGCTGAGACCTGGACTCTGCGTGTCAGCTACTTGTCTCAGTCTTTAACTAGTCAGATTTCGAAAAACGGAGGTCTTATCTCGGAGAATTCCGATTTGGCGGGGATGCCTTTGGAGGCTCGACCTATCACTGCTGATGAGTACTCCAAGTTGCTCATTCAAGGAACAAAGCGAGATCTCGTCGAGATTGCGAAGGTGGGATTCCCGAGTATTCCCAATGCAAAATCTTTGGACCGATTGAAGGTGCGAATCTCGGGCATTGATTTGACTTCATTCAAGCTGAATCGTCATCGCCAGAGTCTGGCGGGTGATCGGCTGACGATTCAAATCGAAAAGGGGAAGGTT
This sequence comes from uncultured Bacteriovoracaceae bacterium, assembly GCA_964655245.1. Classification (GTDB taxonomy): domain Bacteria; phylum Bdellovibrionota; class UBA2394; order UBA2394; family UBA2394; genus JBEIHI01. The sequence goes on from CAZZLQ010000010.1 coordinate 39,637, forward strand.
CAAGGACTCAATGCCCAGTCGTTAGCTGGTCAGAAGGATTTCGAGCGCTATCTTCAAGGCGACTCTGCAGTGCCGGTACATGCCGCGCCGATTCAGCGAAAGGCTCGAGAGATCATTGGTAGTGAAAGTGATCTATGGAAGCGAGCCCTGCTGATTCAGCAGTACGTTTATGAGAATGTTCAAAAGGTTCCCACAGTTTCTGTGCCGAATGGTTTAGAGGTCCTCAAGACCATGCGAGGCGATTGTAACGAGCATGCTGTTTTGTTTACCTCCTTGGCTCGAGCTGCAGGAGTGCCGACTCGCATTTTGGTCGGACTTGTCTATGGCGATCAATTTTATGGCGAGCCAGGCTTTTATTATCATGCGTGGGTGGAAGTTTATACGGGCAAAGAGTGGATCGCGTTGGATCCCACCTGGAATCAGGTCCCGGCAGATGCAACTCATATTGCCTTTGTTGAGGGGGGTCTTGATCAACAAGTTCAAGTAACGGCCCTGATGGGAAAGATTCGTTTGAGTCCTCTCTAAGTTTCAGGCAAAAGGGCCGAGCGTGGCAAAATCAAAGGATCTAGTTTATCGATGCACATCTTGTGGCGCATCTTATGCCAAGTGGATGGGGCGCTGTCTGGGTTGCAGCGCATACAATACTGTTGAGCAAGATCAAACAGCGTCCTCTGTAGGTTCTCGAAATTTTCAGATTCGTGCGCGATTAGTGAAGGACCTCCTTCCTGAATCGGATGAGCCTCGAGTTTCGCTTGGAATTGATTTTTTGGATCGTATTTTAAGCGGTGGTCTGCCCGCTGGGACGGCTGTGTTTTTGGCGGGTGAGCCGGGTATCGGAAAGAGTACACTGTTGTTTCAGCTGCTCACTCAGATGAAGCGGCTCTGTTTGTATGTTTCGTCGGAGGAATCAACCCCTCAGCTGTCACGAAGATTCAGGGGATTGCGGGCTCAGCCATCGGATAAGATGTATCTCCTGTCGTCTCAAAATTTAGGTGAGATCTTGGAGCAAATGACAGCACTGAAGCCTGAGATCATGGTTTTGGACTCGATCCAAATGGTGATGGCAGATGAAGGAAAAGTGAAGGGGGGAGTGGCCTCTCTTCGAGAGATTTCCGAGCAGCTTGTGAGCCTTGCTAAGCAATTGGGGATCACTCTGTTTATCGTTGGTCATGTGAATAAAGATGGAGAGATCGCAGGCCCAAAAACTCTTGAGCATCTCGTTGATACTGTTGTGACTTTTACAATGGCTGAGGATTCGAGGCATCGGATACTTCAGACGCAGAAGAATCGATACGGCCCATCAGGTGAGTTGGTCTTGCTCGAAATCTCTGAAGCGGGTCTTAAGGAGGTTCCGTCGGCGGATTCATTTTGGACTCAGAATCATGTCTCTGATGTCTTTGGCTGTGCGATTGCGCCGGTGCATGTGGGCTCCCGAATCATGAACGTGGAGTTGCAAGCATTGGTTGTTCAATCCTACTTTCCATCTCCGAGGAGAAGCGCCACTGGATTTGAGCACAATCGGTTGTTCTTGTTGCTCGCTGTTTTGGAAAAGCATTTGCGAATTCCTTTTTCCAAAATGGACGTTTACCTCAACGTGGTCGGCGGCTTGAGAATTACGGACCCCGGAGCTGATTTAGCGGCTGCTGCTGCGTTGATATCGGCTTACTACGAGAAGCCACTCTTGAAGGCGGGAATCTATGTGGGTGAGATCGGATTGACAGGTGAGTTGCGCCCTCCCTCGATGTACCCTGAGCGACTGAAGTATGCTCAACAGGCCAAGGTTCAAGCGGTGATAGGCCCCAAGGTAGAGGGTCGAACCAAGGCTCCCGAGTTCAGTTGTTTGAAGGTCTCCCCCTCGCTGAGGGACGCCTTTCGACCCGCTTTAGAGGGTGAAAAATTGTCCTCAGCCTCGCATTCTATGGTTTAAACCTCGTTTTTTGGGGGTCCTGAGGGCTTTCCTGTTTGGCACCACCCGTGCAAAAGAAGGCTTATCGACGGATGGCGGCAAAAATCTTAAAATATAGTGTGATTCGGCGAATTTGGGGGAGTGGGTTCCTTCTCACTGTCATTTTGTTTTTTTCCCTTTCAGCGAGTGCTCAGCAGCGCTCTGTCTCACTTTATATGCCCGCAGCTCTGCAGCTCAAAGTTGAGTTTTGGAAAGCGATTTATACCAAGTATGAAACGAATCAAGGCGTACTGCATGACTCAGAAGATTTGAGTATTATCTATGATGCTGTTCAACTTCCTCGAAATGGAGATCTTGGTGGAGTTGATCTACTCCGAGGTCAGATTCGCGAAACTATTTTTAATATTCTTCGAAAGGGTGGTCAGAACCTGACTTCCGAAGAGCGGCATATTTTGTCTCGATTTCCCGAAAATGTTTCTCGCGCTCGCCTGATGCGTGCGACGGAAAATATTCGGTTTCAGAGAGGACAAGCGGATCGATTTAAGGAAGGGATCATTCGATCGGGTCTTTACATGCCTTACATCGAAAAAATCCTGGCGGAGGAGGGAGCGCCTGATTTTATTAAGTATCTTCCCCACGTGGAATCTTCTTTCCAAGAATATGCGATGTCTAAATTCTCAGCGGCAGGGTTGTGGCAGTTGATGCCGACGACGGCTCGCGACTTTGGTTTGAAGGTTGAATATTCAATCGATGAACGGCTGGATCCTTGGACGGCGACCCGAGCAGCAGCTCGACACCTGATTCGAGATGTCAAAAAACTGGGTGAGTGGCCGCTCGCCTTGACGGCCTACAATCATGGTCCCGGAGGCGTGATGAGAGCGGTGAAGTCTTTGGGCACCACCGATATTGCTGAAATTTCTTTCAACTACGAGAGCCCAAGCTTTGGATTTGCATCTCGAAATTTCTATTCTCAATTCCTTGCTGCCGTTGAACTCGCTTCTCAGTACAAAAAGTATTACGGCAATCTGCCCATCAAGCCGGCCGTAAAGTTCGAGGTGGTTAAGACCGAGCGAGCTGTTTTCCTTTCCGATTTTTCAAAGAGCTATGATTTCTCGCTTGAGGAGTTTAAGCGTCTCAATCCGGCGTTTCGCCCCCCCATTCTTCAGAACAAGCGCCCCATTCCTTCCGGTGTGACTGTCCGAATTCCAATGGGCTCCAAACGCTCAACTCTTATGGCTTCTCTGGATAAGCGGGCGGGTCGCGCTGAACCAGTGGCCAAGGCAAAACTTGAGTCGACGATCAAGGCTTCCACTGCAATCAAGTCTAAGCAGGCTGCCTCGAAACCGCTTGTGGCTACCGTTACGCCCACGGTCAATCCGCTCGCAGTGAGAGATTTAGCAGACGGCAAGGGATGGATTGAAATTGAGTTCAATGAGACCGTATCTCAAGTAGCCGAGTGGCTGAAGACGGATATCAGCGCTCTTCGTCAGTGGAATGGGATGGATTCGACATCTCAGATCGAACCGGGTCAGCGATTGCTCGTAAAGTTTGAAAAGATCGGCGTGAATGATTTTGAACTCGCGAGAGCAGATTATCACCACCAGATTCAAGAGGACTTCTTCAGTCAGTATGAAGTCATTAAAACGATTGAGCATAATGTTCAGCGTGGTGAGAACCTGTGGAGTTTGTGTCATCAAAAATTCGATGTTCCGACCTGGCTTTTGAAGCAGCACAATCCCAAAGTGAAGCTCAATGATCTGAGCCCCGGAATGAAGCTCAACATTCCTATCGTTGTTGAGAAAGAGTACATGGGAATTGTAAGCCCAGCTTCTGCTCAGATGGGCCTTGCCACCGAGTGATGATCTGGCCCATCCTGCTGCACGCGCCTACTTCGAATTTCTGAGTTCAACCTCTAAGTCGATTGGAGCTTCGTAGCCGGTTGTTTCTAAGTATTCCGCTGGCAGATTTTTTTCAAGACGAGCCATGGTATCTTTGTAGTATTTGAGGACTCTGGGAATCCAAAGATTCCACATTCCAAAGTACTTAAGATGTTCTCGAATGAAGTCTCGTTTCAGATCGAAATTGTTGTCGTAGTTTCCAGGCATTTCATTGATGACCCTCTCGAATGCAATGTGAGCGGGATGCATAATACCAATAGCTGCCGAGAAAAAGGTGGGGCAGTTGTTGACCCACTTCACTTTGACCTCAAGAAACTCATCGATTTTTTTGTTCAGCTTGGCATCTGACCATTTTTTTCCTTGAGCTTCATCAGCCTTGATGTCTTCGATGGTCTTTTGAACTTTTTTAAACATTTCTTTTGTATCTTCAGCTGCCTCTTCCAAAGTTTTGATGGAATCTCTTAGCCGAGTAACAGTTCGCTGATGACGGTTTTTGATGTCCTCCACACCAGCGGATCGAAATGCCTGAACAAGATCCGGATAGATATCATAGTCTACGGTATGACATTCCTTCACAGCAGCCTCGAAAGGCATGAACTCAGATCCTTTGATGGCGGCACCCTTGGCTGCGCAATTGATCCAGCGGATATCCTTTCGTCCTTTTGAAATGACGTTTTCGATTTGCTGACGAAACAAATTGTATTCAAAAATGGTGTAGACCTCGTTAAGGCCGTCGGCTGTTTTAACCTTGCCCCCAGTGGCCATGGCTTTGATCTCTTCCTCAGTCCGATGCTTCTCTCGAGAGGGATCGATAGTTCCTTTCACGTGAGATTCCCAGGAGCCCAATCCATAAGCCAAGTTGTGACCAATCATGATGATGTTTGAAAATCCCATCAGTTGGGCGAGCGAAAGATTGACGTTTCCGGCCGAAGAGCCAGGAGCAAACGGATAAAGAAAGCTAATGCCAAGATTCATCGCATAGCCCACCGTTGGACAATAGGCGACCTTACGACCTTGGAAAGCTTGCCATGCATCGGGGAGCAGCAAAGCAGGACCAATCAGGGTGGAACGCTCTGGCACGGGATGACCTCGAAACAGGTCAGCCACAATCGGATCGCGCTCAAGCGCTGTGATGATATCAGCCTTCACGCCCTGAGCGTTCATGGGCTTAAGCATGGTGTCGCATGCAATGATGGGAATCTTTCCTTGCACTCGTCGCAGGACATCCCAGGCTTCATTGACAGATGGACCAGCAGCAACGGAGATACAGGTTTTTCCAAGAAATTTATCTCTAAGTGCTTCAATTCCAGGATTTTGCAGAAGCATTTCCAAGTTGTCGCAAATGTTTTTTAGCCCCTGGAATGAATCGTCGACGGAGTTGCCCGTCCAGATCGTGCTCTGATCTCGAGCGTTCATCATGCTCTGAGCTGCCGTTGAATAGTATTCTGATTCGGATTCAAGGGCAGAGGGAAGTGCCAAAATCTTTACTGATCGATTGACCGTTGAGAAGACCTCAAAAGTAATCACAAGCTGTGCGGCGATTTCATCTTCGCTGTATCCAACAAGCCAGATGATATCAGCGGCTTCAATTACATGAGTCCAATCTTTGAGTGCGAGCATGTGAAAGAAAATCATGGGATTGCGCTCGACTATGACAATCGCCTTGTTGAGCTTGGGGCGATTACTAAAAAACTCTTCAACCATGTATCCCAGGCCACAGCCGAAGAAGAAAATCATTTGAGGATTTTTGAGATCCACTTCACGCATGATGCGATGAGCTTCTGAGATCCCGTCGGGTTTGTGGTAAAGAGTTTGGTAGGGAGGATTGGCTCGAGAGTAGAGAAGATTCTTAAGCCCATTAGGTCCATCGATCACT